>DASRZF010000235.1:0-14876 GCA_035686645.1 Polyangiales bacterium | reverse complement strand
CGGAGACTCGATTCGAGCCCTGCGACCTCACCGACGCCAATGCGGTGCTGCGGCTCGTCGCTCGCGTGAAGCCCAACGTGGTCGTTCACTGCGCGGCGGTCGTTGCGCCGATCGCCTATGCGGAACCGGAGCGCGCCGAAGCGGTGAACCTTCATGGGACTCAGCACCTCATCGACGCGACGCGGAAGCATGCGCCCGATGCGTTCTTCGTGTTCGTGTCGAGCTATGCGGCGTTCGGCCCTTGCGGCCCGCGGGATCCGAATCGCCAATCGACCGACCCTTGCTGGCCAGACGACAACTATGGCCTGCAGAAGCTCACCGCCGAGAGCTGGCTCCGTTTTTCAGGACTGCGGCAGTGCTCGCTGCGGCTCGGCGCGGTGATGGATCTGCGGGACATGATGCCCAGGCATCCGAGCTATCGGCCCTTCGTCTTCATGGTGTCGCTCGATCAGCCGGAGCACGGCATCGCAGCGCGCGACGCGGCGAGGGCGATTGCAGCAGCGGCGGTCGTGCAGCCGGACGGCCACGTCTTGCTCATCGGCGGCGACGATTCCTGGAAGCTGCCAGCGGGCCGGCTTCGAAAAGACATGTTTGGAGCCATCGGTCTACCGGTGCCGCCAGAGCGTGCGTTTCGGCCCGGGCCCGACCCGAGGAGCAACGCCGGATGGTTTTACGAATGTTGGATGGACGGGAAACAGAGCGAGCAGCTGCTCCGCTTTCAGCGCATCGGTCACGACGCCTTCATGGAGGAGCTCCGCAAGCGTCACCGGAAGCAACGGGTTGCGCTCGCGCCGCTAAAGCCGTTCGTGTCCTGGGCCCTCGGCGCCGCCTCACCGTACACGGGCAGGAACGCGATCCAGCCCGGCCCGACGATTTGGGACGACATCTGCCGCGTCTACGAGATCCCAGAAGGCGTGGCCCGCAACCGCAGCAGCGTGCCACCGCCACCGCCACCGTTCGGGGTAGGGAGCGGCGGTTGAGGGGGCATTCTTCGGAGCGCGCATCTCTCGCGACGACCGGCCAAACTCAATTAGTGTCCTAGTCTTGACGCCGTGGCTGTGGGCGGCCGATCGGCAGAAGGACTGGAGACGATGGGCGCGGCAGGCGAGGCACCAACAATCGACTACGACCCGATCTACGATCCCTTCAACCCGGAGGTGATCGCCAATCCCTATCCGTTCTACGAGCGGCTGAGAGACGAGCATCCGGTTTACCACAACGAGCGAATGAACTTCGTCGTGCTCTCTCGCTACGACGACATCTTCCACGCGCTCCGAAGACCCCAGATCTTCTCCTCGGCACAAGGCCTGACGCCCGCCAAGGATGAGATCAGCAAGCTCGGAATTCCCCCGACCTTCATCATGATGGATCCGCCCGATCACACGCGGCTCCGCCGTCTGATCACCAAGGCGTTCACGCCCGACACGGTGAAGGAGCTCGAGCCGACGATCCGGCAGTTCGTCGTCGAACGCGTCGATGCGATGAAGCAGAAGGCCGCCGATGGAGTAGCGGTCGACCTGATCGAGGAGATCGCCTCTCCGCTTCCGACGATGGTAGTGGCCAACATCCTCGCCGTCCCTGCCGAAGATCGCGAGCAGTTCGACCCTTGGTCCGATGGCATCACCTCGGCTTCCGCGGATTTCGACATCGATCTGAAGCAGGCCGCGGGCGCCGTGCAGGGGCTGGTCACGTACTTCGGCAAGATGTGCCAGGCCCGCCGCGCGAACCCAACCGACGACATGATCAGCAAGCTCACCCAGGCCGAGATCGATGGCGACACGCTCAGCGATTGGGACATACTCGGCTTCTGCTTCGTGATGATAGCGGGCTGGAACGACACCACGACGAATCCAATCGGAAACTCGATGCGGTGGCTGGACGACTATCCCGATCAGCGTCGCGAAATGATCCAAGATCCATCCACGATTCCCAACGCGATCGAAGAGCTCCTGCGCATCGAATCCGTCGTTTTTGAGCCCTCCGGCTTCGAGGTCGACGCACAACCAGGCGAAACGATCATGGACATCACCGACGCGCACCCCGCCGCCGCTGTCCCTTATTCTTGCCGGGCCGCCACCTGCGGAACGTGCAGAGTCGACGTGCTCGAGGGGGGCGAAGCCCTCGCCGCGGCCGACGAGTTCGAGCTCGAGGTGCTCGAGATCTTCGGTGACACGCCCGACAAGGTGCGCCTCTGTTGCCAGGCCAAGCTCGTCGGCGGCACCGTCGGTCAAGTCACCTTGAGAGTCCGCGAAGACTAGCTCGGCAACGGAAACGCATAGCTGCCCCGGTACCCGCGCTATGAGCCCGGTCCCGCGGATCCCCCTCTCGTCCGACGACCGCACGATCGACTACCGCCCAAGGGCTGGCTGAGCTATCGAATGCAAATGAATATGCTTAATGGAATCGCCCGTTCTGGACTCGTCTTATTCACCCTAGCGTGCGTGCTCACGGCGTGCAGCAGCGATGGCTCAGCCACAGACACGGTCAGCAGCGAGAGCGGACGCGTTCGCGTCATGACCGATCCGTTCTCGCTCCGCGTAGAAGACAACACCGGGAAGCTGGTCCTTACCACCTTGGCTCGAACGGAGGACGCCGGCGACACGCTCTACGCGCCGCTGGGCTTCGTCACCGGAGACGATCCCGAGCTCCGCTATCAAGTCCTCGCGGGCTTCGGCGGGCAGCCCGATCCAAACCCAACGAATCCGGTCCCGCCGAAACGCCACTCGGCCACGGAGGTTCGAAGCATCGAGCGCAGCGGCGATGCGCTGCTCGTCGTCCTCGATACCGACGACCCGGATGGACGGACCATGACCCTCCGGATCGCGCCCGATGAAACGGGCGCCTTGGCGGTCGACGCCGAGGTGAGCGATGCCGCGGGCGTCTCGGCAGTATTCGCCAGCTTTGCTTCGCCTCCGGACGAGGCGTTTCACGGATTCGGCGGTCGCCGCGAGAGCACAGACCTCCGCGGCCTTGCATTCCAGAACTGGGTTCAAGACTATCGTTTCCCCGATCTGACGACCGGCTACTACTACGCGCAACCCCAGTTCATCTCATCGGAGGGCTATGGCCTCTTCATCGACACCGACGCCCTGGCGAGCTGGCGGCTGGCGTCCGACCTCGACGACGCATGGCGCCTCATCGCTGCGGGCGACCGCCTCTCTTTGATGATCGCACCCGGCGACGGCGCTAGAGCGACAGCGCTTCTCACCGAGGCGACGGGACGGCATCGCGTCGCGCCGGCGTGGAGCCTCGGGCCGACGCTATCGCGCACCGTGATCACGTTTCCCGGGGTCGAAACCGCGGAAACCTATCGGGACCGAGTCCTCGACGACTTGGCGATGATCGAGTCCCGCGACCTCGGTGTCGAGGCCTATGCATTCGAGGGCTGGGCGAGGCTCGAACCGGATTTCGTTTCCGAGGTGATTCAGCGGCTCGCCCGGGAGGGCATCCGCGCGATCCTCTATATTCGCCCCTTCGTTGCGGAGGATTTGGTGCTCACGGAGCCGTCGGGACGCTTCGCCGAAGCGGTCGATCAGGGCTACGTCGCCACGACCGCCGCGGGTGCGGCGTACATCTATCCGAACTCCTTCGACGGTGGAGAGGCCGCGGTCATCGACTTCACGAACCCTGAAGCCCGTTCCTGGTGGAAGGGCCTCGTTCAGCAGATGCTCGACCTCGGTGCCGACGGCTTCATGAACGATTTCGGAGAGCAGGTCATCGCAGACATGCACTTCTCCGACGGCAGCACCGGAGCGACCATGCACAACGCGTACCCGCGCCTCCAGCACGAGGCCACGCGCGAAGCGATCGACGAATACCTCGTCGAACATCCCGAACGCGAGATCTTCATCTTCGTCCGTGCCGGGTACAGCGGCCGTGCGGGCTCGGCGGCGTTCGAGAGCGCGACCTTTCCCGGAGACGAAGCGGTCGATTGGAGCGAGGAGAACGGGCTCCCCTCAATCGTGCCCGACATGCTCAATCGGGCGGTCGGCGGTGCGTATGGGTTCTCTACCGACATCGGAGGGTACGCTGACTGGACTGGAATCCCCGGCACCAGCAAGGAGCTCTTCGTGCGTTGGGCGCAGGCCGCGGTGTTCACGACCCACTTCCGAGTTCACGGCTCGGCCTTCAACGGAGTGCGCATGCCCTGGTTCTTCGAGCCCGGCGATCCCGAGCCCAAGGCCGAAGCGCTTTGGAAAGCGGCCGCCGATCTTCACGTGCGCGCCCGGCCTCTCATCTTGCAGCTCTGGCAGGAAGCCGTGGACACAGGCATGCCGATCACGCGCCCGATGTGGCTTCACGACCCAAGCGCCGAGGGCAACCCGCACAACGACGACCAATGGATGCTCGGCCCGGACCTGCTCATCGCTCCGGTTCTCGCGAAGGGCGCCACCCAACGCGAGGTCTGGTTGCCCGAAGGGTGCTGGCAGCTGCACGGGGAGGGCGAAGAGCTCAGCGGCCGCGCGAACGTGACGGTCGATGCGCCCCTCGACGTCTTGCCCTGGTTCACGCGTTGCGGGGCATCGCCCCTTTAGACGGGTGCCGCCGCGCGCGAGTCACCAGCCACCAGCTCAGCGCCTCGCGCCATCGAGCTCCTCCGCGCGAAGTCGCGCAAGCACCGACCCGGTGAATGAAGGCCGCAAGTAGAACCCGCGCGGCATCGTCCACTGCACCGCACCTTCTTCATCGGGTGCACGGCGACGACTCCGCCCATGCGGGGCCTTCGGCCGAACCTGCAAGACCTCACCGAGGTGACCGGTGATCCGCTCGACGTCCCCCGCGGCGATCATCTCGGCGAGACGCTCCCAGTCGGTTTGAAGCAAGCGCCTCTCCTGATGGCTAGGCGTCCAGAGGTACGCACGGCCGACGCGCCGATCGCGAAGCGGCGTCTCGGACGCGGCTTCGACGGGGACGAACAGGACTTTGGATAGCTTCTTCAGAACCGTGCTCTGCTCCCATTCCGTGTCGGCCATCGCCGAAAGCGAAATCGAACATACGAACGTCGACTCCTTCGGCTTGCCACTCGCGTCGAGTGGAATCGTCTTGAGCTCGATCCCGAGTCCTACGAAATCCGGTTCCGCCTTCGAAGCCGCCGTCGCGCCCAAGACCTTTTCGAGAATCTGTCCCGCAATCCCCTTTGCACGCACGGCTTCATCGGGAACTTGGATCCCGACTTGCGCAGCGAGCTCCGCGAGGTTCAGCCCGGCGACCCGCCAGGCACGGGACAAGAGCTCGTCCACGGAGCCCGGAGGTTCGACCCGCCCTTCGAGCGAGGGGTCTGACCCCGCTCCCATCAGTGAAGCTCGCAGACCTTGGTGCCGAATAGCCGTTCGAGGCCGGTCAAGAGCGCGTCGCTCGGATCGACGAAGAGCCCGGTCTCGGCAAGGTTCACGCGCCAGTCCCCTGGAGAGTTGAGCTCCAGGGTCACAGGGCAGGGCCCCGGATACTTCTCGAGCATCGAGCGCAGCGAGTCGAGCTTGCTCCGGTCGATGGTTTCGACGCTGAGTCGGACCGTGATCGACGTGGTCCGAGCTTGAAGCGCCTCGCTTAGGAGCGTTGCCTCCTCGAGCAAGATCTTCGCTTCGGGCGCCGCGCTTTCATCGTTGCGGTCCTGCTCGTGCTTGACACGGCCCGTGAGCAAGATGGGCTCACCCGCCTTGAGCGCTTCGCGGAGGCCGCCCTTTTCGAGAGGCTTCGGCCGCACGATCACCTCGATTCGGCCGTACGCGTCCTCGATGTGAAAGAACGCCATCGTGTGCCCCATCTTCGTACGGCGTTCCCGGTATCCTTCGACCGTGCCGCCCACGGTGATCTGCCGGTTGTTGCCGAGCTGCGCAGCGCTCTCCGTCGTCGCATCGCAGAAGCGCAAGAGCTCGCCGCGATACCGGTCGAGTGGATGTCCCGACACGTAAAACCCGAGCGTGCCCTTCTCCCGCGAAAGCTGGTCCCGCGAATCCCAGGGCGCGAGCACTGGGAAGCTGCCCCCTGGGTGCTGGTACGCCTGCGTGTCGTCCTCGCCGCCCATCAAACCAAAGAGGCTTTCCTGGCCGCTCGAACGCTCCGACTGGATGCGCTTCCCTCGCTCGATCGCTTGCTCGATCGCCACGAACGATTGAGCCCGGTGCACGTCGATGGCGTGGTGAACCGTGTCGAATGCACCGCACTGAACCAGCGCCTCGATCACGCTTTTGTTCACCCGACGCAGATCCACCCTCGCGCAAAAATCGAACAGATCCACGAACGGCCGCTCGAGCGCTTCTCCGCCTTCTACCTCGGGAGTCCCGTGCCGCGCTTCGAGGATCGCTTCTACCGCGCCGGCGCCGACCCCCTTGATTGCGCCCAGGCCAAAACGGATCTTGGGCCCCATCGGGTCGTGCACCTCACCGTTGTAACAAACCGGCTTGTGCCGAAGCCTGGCTACGTCTTGCGCGTCGTCCGGGTTGTAGACGACGGTGAACTCGATCTCGGATTCGTTCACATCGGGGGGCAGTACGGTGATCCCCATCGATCGCGCTTCGGCGACCGTGCGAACCACCTTGTCGATCTTTTCCTTGTCGGCGGTCAGCGTGGCGCAGGTGAACTCGACCGGGTAGTGCGACTTCAGATACGCCGTCTGGTAAGTGATGAGCGCATACGCGGCCGAGTGGCTCTTGTTGAAACCATAGCCGGCGAAGTACGCCATCAAGTCGAAGACTTCCTCGGCCTTTTCCTGCGTGTGCCCGCGCTCGGTCGCGCCCTTGATGAAGATGGCCTTTTGCGTCTCCATCTCGGAGGCCTTCTTCTTGCCCATCGCGCGCCGCAAGAGGTCCGCGCCCCCGAGCGAGTAGCCCGCCATCTCCTGAGCGATCTGCATGACCTGCTCCTGGTAGACGATCACGCCGCGCGTCTCTTCGAGAATGCCCTCGAGCGAGGGATGCGGATACTGGACCCGCTGCCGGCCGTGCTTGCGATGCACGAAGTCCTTGTCCATCTGCGCGCCCATCGGGCCGGGTCGATAGAGCGCGACCGCGGCGACGATGTCGTCGAATCGGTCGGGGCGAAGTTGCTTGAACAAGTTCTGCATGCCGCTCGACTCGAGCTGGAAGACGTTGGTCGTCTCTCCGGATTGGAGAAGCGCGTACGTTGCGTCATCGTCCATCGGGATCTCGTCGATGCGGAAAGGCTCGTCCTGGCGGTCCGGGCGCCGGACGATCAGCTTGGTCGCGATGTCGATGACCGTGAGCGTACGAAGCCCGAGGAAGTCGAACTTGACCAGTCCGGCGGCCTCCACGTCGTCCTTGTGGAACTGCGTGACGTAAACGTCCTTCTCGGGACAAAACACCGGCACATGGTCCCAAATCGGGCCCTCGCTGATGACCACGCCGGCGGCGTGCATGCCCGCGTGGCGCGTGAGGTTTTCGAGCTCTTGCGCCGTATCGAGGAGCTCGTGCGCCTCCTTGTCTTGCTCGTAGGCCGCTTTGAGACGCGCCTCTTGCTCGAGCGCATCGCGGATCGACACGCTCTTACCGCCGACCGGCTCGGGAATCATCGTGGCGAGCAAGCCCGCTTCGCCGGGCGTCATGCCCATGACGCGCCCCACGTCGCGAACGACGCTTCTGCTCTTGAGCTGATGGAAGGTGGCGATCTGTCCGACGCTCGCCTGCCCGTACTTCTCGCGTACGTACTGAATGACGCGATCGCGCTGGTCCATGCAAAAGTCGATGTCGAAGTCGGGCATCGAAACGCGTTCGGGGTTGAGGAATCGCTCGAACAGCAGCCCATGCGTGATTGGATTCAAGTCGGTGATGCGAAGCGCCCAAGCGACGAGCGACCCAGCTCCGGATCCGCGTCCAGGACCCACCGGTACTCCGTTGTCCTTTGCCCAGTTGATGAAGTCCTGAACGATGAGGAAGTAGCCGGCAAAGCCCATCTTCAAGATCACACCGAGCTCGAGCTCGAGACGACTGTGGTACCGCTGCTCTTCGAAGACCTCACCGCGGCCGCGCATCTCCACCATGCGGCGCCCTAAACCGGCAACCGAGAGCGCCCGCAGGAAATCTTCTTCGCTTGCGCCGCCCGGCACTGTGAATCGCGGTAGCTTCGGTTCGGCGAGCGGCGTTGCTCGGCCAGCGCACATCTCGGCGACCAAGAGAGTGTTCTTTGCCGCATCGGGCACGTGCGCGAAGAGGTTCACCATTTGCTCGGGCGTCTTCAGATAGAGCTCCGAGGAATGGTGATGCACCGCTTCCATTTCACGCACGCTACGCCCGGCGCCGATGCATTGAAGAACGAGCTGAGCGTGCGCAGACTGCCTCTCGAGGTAGTGACAGTCGTTTGTCGCGACGAGCGGCAGCTCGAGCTCCCCCGCAAGCCTGCCCAGAACTTCGTTGAGCGGTCGATTCTCGGGAAAACCGTGGTCCTGCAGCTCGACGAAAAAGTACCCCGGATCGAACGAGTCCCGAAGCTGCGCGAGGGCAGCGCGCCCGACCGCAGGTCCCTTGTTCAAGATCTCCTGGGCCAGGTAGCCGCCCATGCACGCACTCAGGCCGACGACTCCTTTGCTGTGTCGTCGGAGAACCTCGAAGTCGATGCGCGGCTGGTCATAGACGGCCATCCCGTCTACCCAGCCGGCGCTCACCAGGCGCACGAGGTTCTGATAGCCTTCTTGTGAGCTCGCTAGCAGCAACAGGTGATGAAGCTCGTGATTGTTCGGATCGCGCCGGTCGCCCGATGTGAAATTGACCTCGCAACCGAGAATGGGTTTCACCTCGGTCTTGCTGCACGCCCGAACGAGCTGGACGGCGCCGAACATGTTGCCGCTGTCGGTGAGCGCGACCGCGGGCATCTCCATCCTGCCCACGTGCTCGACGAGCTGCGGAATCCGAATGGCCCCGTCCAGCATCGAGAACTCGCTGTGAACGTGCAGGTGAACGAATTCGGCAACCATGTGCGGGCTGACTCTACTGCCTGGGCTGGACCGAATCCACCGGACTTTCGTTCAAAGCAGCGCGTCGAGTAGGGCGCCCATGTGGGCGCGCCGTCGCTTTCGGTCCTCCTCGGTGAACCGATTTTCGCCGAAGAGGCTCTTGATCGCTGGATCACGGAAGAAGTAGACGACCAGGGCGCCGAGTATCGACACATATACGTCGCGCGGGTCCCTCCCTGATTCGCAGTCGGCGGGCGCGCCCTCAGCAAGGCCGGCGAGCGTACTGGCCATCACTTCATAGAAAGGCCGCATCGCGCGTTCGACGCGATCGTCGCCCGAGGCCATCTCCCAGAGCATGATTCGGACTTGATTGGGATATTCCCAGAACAGATCAAAGCTCTCGAGCACGACCTCACGCGCGCCGGGCTTGTTTCCGTCGGCGGCCAGACCTTGAAACAAGCGGAGGTGACGATCGAAGAGGCGGCCGACGACCTGCTCGTATAAGTGATCTTTCGAATCGAAATAGTAGTGCAAGAGCCCGTGAGTGACGCCTGCGCGATTGGCGATGGCCGTCATGCGCGTCCCATGAAAGCCGTGCTCGGCGAACTCGTCTTCGGCGGCGTCGAGTATGGTCGCTCGGGTTCGTTCCGGATCGGCGTCCTTGGGTCGTCCCATCGTTACTGCGGGTCCAGCGAAAGTCGATCGATCGCGTTCTCGTAGGCGCGCGCGAAGTCGTTGTCGAAAGGATCGTCGATTTCATAGAGTAGGCCGCCAAAGCCCAGCAGGGCGATCACGATCACGAGCGCGCCGGTGCCGACCGGCAGCCAGAACCCAGGGCCGCGGCGAATCGATCGCGGTGCCGCGACCCCAAGCACGCCGAGCGCGACCGGGACCCCGTAGAAGAGGTGGTAGAGACCCGCGATGCCGAGGAGCCCGTAGTACGGGTAGAAGAACCAGGGCATGAAGTGCATGGAGAACGAAACCCCTCCGAAGAACGGTGGTGCATCCGCGAGCAGCGCGGGAAGGCGAGTCGCCGCCATGTGGCCGAACACGAAGAGCGCGAGATAGTACGCCGCGTAGCGATGAAGCCGCAATCGAAGCGGGGGCTTGGCCTTGGACCCGCGCCTGCCACGCATCCTGAGGACGCCTGACACGATGTGGACGATCAGGGTCGCGACGAGGGCGAGCTCGAGCGGCGGCCACTGGTAGATGCCCCGGGCCGAGCTCTGAAAGCCGTCGTAGAGGTCGGCTCCCAGGATGGCGAGGGCGATGTTCACGAGGTGGACTAGGGCGAAGACGGAGAACAAGAGCCCCGAAACCGCCTGAACCTGAGCCAGCTTTGGATTATTCACAGCACTGTTAGTAACAGCGGTGTTAATACCTGTCAAGCCAGTCTCGCCCCCTCCAATCTCAACCTGGGAAGATTGGGTTGGCGGCTTGCGTGGGAGGGTCTCCGTGCTACTCCGGGCGCTCCCCAGGCCAGAAAACCCGGCATTTTTTGGGGCCAAGGTGCATGTGATGAGCAAGTCCCCCCTGTCGATTGTAAAAGAGCGCTTCGGTGACGATCCGAAGAAAGCGAAAGAGAAACTGGTCGCAGCCGTAAAGAAGCTTGCCGGCAAGGACGTCTGGCTCGACCGCTTGAACGAGGGCAAGGGGCTGGATCACGTGTCCAACAAGAAGCTGCTTCACCTCGAGCAGGTCTTCACCGCGGTCAGCAAAGAGGTCGGTTCTCGCGACAAGTTAATCAGCGAAATCGCCAACCTTCAGGGTCGGTCCAAGGACGTGGACTACAAGGCACGCTTGGCCGAGGAGTCAACGCCGGCCTTGTGGGATCGGTTCCAAGCGGTACAATCCAACTCTTCCGGGAAGCCCGGATCGAATTGAAGCACCGCCACGGCATGGCGCCGTGTCGGTTGCACAGTGAAAGAGTTGACCATGAGTAAGAGACTGTTCTGCGGTGGGCTCGCCTGGGCCACGACCACTGAAGACCTCCAGGATGCGTTCGCGCCCTTCGGTGAGATTGCCGATGCCAAGGTCGTCAGCGACCGTGAGACCGGCCGCTCGCGCGGCTTTGGATTCGTGACCTTCACGACAGAAGAGGCGGCCTCAGCAGCACGCGATCAGATGGACGGCGCCTCGCTCGGCGGCCGCACCATCCGCGTCGACCTTGCGCGTGAGCGTGAGGGTGGCGGCGGTGGTGGCGGCGGTGGTGGTGGCGGCCGCGGCGGCTACCGTCGCTAGGCTCATCGCTGCAGCAGTCCGAAGTACCAGCTGAGTATCGCGTCGCCTGCGAGAAGGTACTCTAGCGCGCCGAGCGCGAGAAACGGACCAAACGGAAGCTTCAGCTGCCCGACGCGACTCGTGTCGGGTTCCTCGGGCGCTTCGATAATCTCGCCGTCGATGAGGCGTTCCTCGATCTCGGGGGTGAGCTTGCGTCCGGTCAGCAATGCAAACGCTGCGAACAGCAGCCCCTGCATGGACCCAGCCACGACGCTGAAGAGCGCACCTTTCCATCCGAGAAATGCGCCGATCATCAGGAGTAACTTCGCATCCCCTTCGCCCATGCCGCGCCGGCCGGCGATTCGCTCGTAGCCCCAGACGAAGATCAATTGCACTGAGAGGTACGCTGCCCCAGCTCCCACCGCGGCGGACCAAAGTCCGGGCTCCGCCCTAAACGGAGCGCTCAACAAGCCCAAGGCCGCACAGGGAAGACTCACCTCGTCGGGGATCTCCATCCATTCCAGATCGACGAAGGTGGCGATCAGCAGACCGCCCGCGAAGACGAAGTAGAGGATGGCTTCGATGCTGGCGTGAAGGAATAAGGTTTCCGGCGCGGCGCGCACGACCCAGATCTCCGCGATCACGACCGATAGAACCCCGGTGAGCAGCTCGACGAAGGGGTAGCGGGGCGAGATCGCGGAGCCGCAGCAGGAAGCTTTGCCTCGCAAGAACAGCCAGCCGAGGATCGGCACGTTGTTCCAAACGCGAATCGCTTGGCCGCAGCCCGGACAGTGGCTCGGCGGCGTGACCACGGACATCCCCCGAGGCCAGCGGTAGATCGCAACGTTGAAGAAGCTTCCCCAGACCGCCCCCCAGGCAAAAGCAAAAAGCCAGACGAACCAGCGCGCTACCTCCCCCGCAAACATTCCACAATGCTACCAGCGAAAAGGCGACTGTCCCCTTTTTCGCTCGCCGGTTGCAGGGTCGCCGTCAGAATGCGATTCAGTGGGCATCCCATGGACGACCAGGACATCAGAACCGCGCTCAGCGACTGCAAGCGAATCGTGGTCAAAATCGGCAGCCGCGCTCTTTGCGCCGATGGGGGGCGGTTCGAGCAGGTCGCCAAACAAGTCGCCGCGCAGGTGACGGCCGGGCGCAGACTCGTGCTCGTCTCGTCGGGTGCGGTCGCCTTGGGCAGAGAGCGTCTCGGGCTCACCGAGCGCCCGAAAAAGATCGCGCTCCTTCAAGCTGCGGCCGCCACCGGCCAGTCCTTGCTCATGCGCGCGTACGAAGACGCCTTCGAGCCTTTGGGGATTCACGTCGCGCAGGTTCTGCTGACGCACGACGCGGTCACCGATCGCGATCGATACTTGCACGCGCGGCAAGCGATCGACGAGCTCTTGAAGTTGGGGGTGGTCCCGATCATCAACGAGAACGACACGGTTTCAATCGACGAGCTCCGCTTTGGCGACAACGATCAGCTGGCGGCCATGGTCTGCACGCTGGTCGGAGCCGATCTGCTGATCTTGCTGAGCGACGTCGTGGGAATCCTCGATGACAAAAACGAGCGCATCTCGCTCGTGCACGATGTTTCGGAAATCGATCGCTTCATCCGGCCTCCCGAGGGAGATGTCGGGCTCGGCGGGATGCAGTCCAAAGTCGAAGCCGCACGGCGTGCCACGCTGCACGGTCTTCCGGTGGTCATCGGCCCGGCTGGTTCGTCGAATTTTCTCGACGCCCTCATGCGCGGCGACGACGTGGGAACCTTGCTCTTGCCGCACGGCTCACCGCTGGCCAGTCGAAAGCACTGGATCGCGTACACGCTCAAGCCGCGGGGCCGCATCGTCGTCGATGCGGGCGCATGTCGAGCCCTCGAGAAGCGGAACTCCAGCTTGCTGCCAGCGGGCATCGTTTCGGTCACGGGCTCGTTCAAGGTCGGTGACTCGGTGTCGATCGTGAGCGAGTCTGGCAAGGAGCTCGCGAGGGGCCTGGCCCGCTATAGCGCCGAGGACGTGAAACTCCTCGCAGGCGGTCACAGTCAGCAGATCGCAGAGCGAATCGGCAACCACACGGGCGACGAAGTCGTGCATCGCGACGACATCGTTCTCACCGGCCGTGGGGCCTGAGGGGCACGGCTCCCCCTCCGCGCAAAAGGTGCTACCGTCACGGGCTATGAGCGATGACCTCAAAGAGCTCGTCACGGGCCTGGCCCAGCGAGCCAAGAAAGCCTCGCGGGTTCTAGCGACGGCGAGCACCGAGCAAAAGAACGCGGTCTTGCGTCGCGCCGCTCGAGCCTTGCGCGGCGAGGCCGGTGACCGTGTGCTCCAAGCCAACGTGAAGGACATGGCGGCGGCCGAGCAGATGGGCCTCTCGAAAGCCATGCTCGATCGCCTAGAGCTCGATCGCAAACGCCTAGACTCGGTCGCGGACGGGCTCGAGCAGGTCGCCGAGCTTCCCGATCCCGTCGGCACCCTCGTCGAGGAACGTGTCCTCAGCAACGGACTTCGCGTCGGCAAAATGCGCGCACCGCTGGGCTTGATCGGAATCATCTATGAATCCCGTCCAAACGTCACCGCCGACGCGGCTTCGCTCTGCCTGAAAAGCGGCAACGCGGTCCTCCTCCGCGGCGGCAAGGAGGCATTTCACAGCAACACGGCGATCGCCGAGATCTTCACGCAGGCGCTCGAAGACGAAGGCCTCCCGGCCGAAGCTGTCACACTCTTGCCCACCACCGATCGAGAAGCGACTTTGGTGATGATCGGTCTTGATGGTATTCTCGACATGGTCATACCGAGAGGTGGAGAAGGATTGATTCGGTTCGTCGCCGAGCACGCAAGAGTCCCAGTCATCCAGCACTACAAAGGCGTGTGTCACGTCTTTGTGGATCGCACCGCCGACCCCGAAATGGCATTGGAGATCGCCTTGAACGCCAAGGTGCAGCGCCCGGGTGTTTGTAACTCGATGGAAACCCTCCTGGTCGACGCCAATGTCGCACCGACGTTCCTGCCGAAGCTTGGCGCCGCGATGCGTGCCGAGGGCGTCGAGATTCACGCCGACGATCGCGCGGCGAAGCACCTCAACGGCGTCAAAAAGGCGACCGAGGCCGACTGGGACACCGAGTATCTCGATTTGATCCTCAACGTGGGCGTCGTCGATGGGATCGACGGCGCGATCGAGCACGTGGCGAAGCACGGCTCGAATCACACCGAAGCGATCGTCACCGCAGACTCGGCCAACGCCGATCGTTGGACGCGCGAGGTCGACGCGAGCCTGGTTCTCGTGAACGCCTCCACGCGCTTCAACGACGGCTACGCACTCGGCCTAGGAGCCGAGATCGGAATTTCGACAACAAAGCTTCACGCGTATGGTCCAATGGGCTTGGCTGAGCTCTGTACTCTCAAATGGGTTGGCCGCGGTGAGGGCCAAATTCGTCAGTAGTGAAGGAGGAAGCTAGTTGGTCAAACAAGCAGAAAGTGCACAGCGAAAATCGAGCCCAAGCCCGGCATCGAGCAACGAGCAAGTGGTCGGCCGCGAGTTGGCATTGAAGGTCGCCGAGGCAGCGCTCGACAAGAAGGCGGGCCACATCGAGATCATCGATGTCGGAGGCAAGGTCGACTACACCGACTACGTCGTAGTGATGAGCGGGCGAAGCGACCGTCAAGTGTCGGCCATCGCACGCGGCATCGAAGAGGATCTCAAGCTCAAGTACGGTTCCCGTTGCTCGGGTGTCGAAGGTCTTCCGCAGGGCAAT
>DASRZF010000234.1:0-8027 GCA_035686645.1 Polyangiales bacterium | reverse complement strand
AATCTGGACTTCGCGCTCACGCGTCAGCAGCTCGAGCACATGTGCCAACCGCTCATGGCGCGGAGCTTCGACGTCTGCGAGGACGCGATGAAAGCCGCGGGTCTTCGTCCAACCCAGCTCGACAACGTCATTTTGGTGGGCGGCTCGACGCGGATCCCGTTGCTTCAGAGGATGGTGGCCGAGTACTTCGGGCGCAAGCCACTCGTCAACATCGACCCGGACTTGGTCGTGGCGCAGGGCGCCGCACTTCAGGCGCACACTCTGTCGATGCCGGCGCGGAAGGCACCGCTCGGTCGGGTCGCCCTCAAGAAGGTGGCGCAACCGGGTAGCGAAAAGCATCCGCGCATCACCGAAGAGAGCTTCGAGGACGAGGTCACCAACGTCGGTGACCGTCCCCCGCTTCCGCCGCCTCCGGTCGCACGAGCAGCGCGCAGAAAAGCGACGCTGTCCGGGCAAGCGCCGCCGCCACCACCGCTACAACTCAAGACGCCTGCCGACTCCGCGCTCGACGATGGTCTGTTGGACACGCCGACACGGTCACGAGAGGAGCCCTTGGAGCAGGATCGCACTCGACTTGCCGAGGCCGTCGATCCCCTCGACTTCCAACCCACGCGGATGGCCGATGCGTCGGGGCTCTTGATGCAACTCGGCGCCGAAGGAGAGCCGCAGCTCGAAGAGATCGGCGACGAGCCCTCGGGCTTGATAACGGAGCTCGGCGACGATGCATTTGGTGGCCAGGACTCCGATCTGCCCACGGGCGTCAGTCCGCCAGG
Source organism: Polyangiales bacterium (assembly GCA_035686645.1). Lineage (GTDB taxonomy): Bacteria > Myxococcota_A > Polyangia > Polyangiales > Houyiibacteriaceae > SG8-38. Next base: position 7,254 of record DASRZF010000234.1, on the reverse strand, counting down.
CTTGCCGCCGATCGACCTCAGCAGCACGGCTCCGGCCCTGCTCAGAGCAGCGCTCGACGAGGACGTCGACACTGTAACCGGCGCCGTCGCCGTGACCGAAGGACCTCAGGCGCCGCTGCTCCTCGACGTGACGCCACTCTCGCTCGGTGTCGAAACGGTCGACGGGTACTGCGAGCACATCATCCGTCGCAACTCCGCAATCCCTGCCGGACAGACCAAAATGTTCACCACGGCGCGGGACGGGCAGGAGGCGGTCGTGGTCCGCATTTGCCAGGGAGAGGATCGTCAGATCACGGGGAACCAGCTGCTTGGCGAGGTGGTCCTCGATGGCCTCAGACCGGCGGCGCGCGGAAAGGTTCAGATCGCGGTTCGGTTCATGATCGATGCCGATGGCACTCTTCAGGTGAGGGCACAGGACGTGGGCACCGGTCAGCAACAGCAGATTGCGATCAAGTTGATCGGTGAGTTGGCAGAGGAGCAAATCGAGCAATTGAGGGAGCGTCACGAGGCGAAGCTCGGGAGCTAAGTGATGCCAGACGCAAAGGAAGCTTCCGACTACTACGCGCTTCTGGGGATCATCCGCACCGCGAATGCGGACCAGATCCGCGCCGCGTTTCATCGATTTGCCCGAGAGCACCATCCCGACAATTTCATTGGGTCGCCGGAGGAGACCGAACGGCACACGGAGCTCTACCAGCTGGGGAGTGAAGCATACCGGGTGCTCCTCAATCCGACGAAACGCAAGCTCTACGACGAAGGCCTCGAAAAGGGAGTGCTCCGCTATTCCGAGGACCGCGCCAAGGAGAAGCGCCGAACGATGAAACCCCCAGGGGGTGTCGTGCTCCGTTCGAGCAAGGCCCGCGTCTTCTTCACGCGCGCGCACAAGGCGATCGAATCAGAGGACTGGCCCCAGGCCAAGCTCAACCTGCAAATGGCCATTCAAAATGAGCCTGACAACGAGGCGCTCAAGGCCAAGCTCGAAGAAGTTCGCGAGCGGATGAAGTCGGGCTAAGGTGGTAGCCCGGAGAGATTTCCGGGCTATGGTAGCCGCGTCATGGGACGAACAGCGACGATAGAGCGTCGAACCACTGAGACCGACATCCGTGTGGTGCTCGATCTCGACGGGCGCGGCCGGTACGAAGTGGAGACGCCGATAGGCTTCCTCACACACATGGTCGAGCAAATCGCAAAGCACGGCCTGTTCGATCTCGATGTGCGTGCGCTCGGCGACACCCACATAGATGGTCACCACACCACCGAAGACTTGGCGATCGCGCTCGGTCAGGCGTTCGCGGTAGCCCTCGGCGACAAGGCTGGGATCCGGCGCTTCGGTTCGACCACCTTGCCGATGGACGAGGCCTGCGTGACCTGTGCCTTGGATCTCTCGGGACGGCCGTACTTCGTCTGGGCAGTGACCTTGCCGAAGGCCAAAATCGGTGACTTCGACTCGGAGCTCGCGGAAGTGTTCTTCGAAGGGTTTGCGCGCGGCGCACAGTGCAATCTGCACATGCGACAACATGCCGGCGACAACCTCCACCACGTGATCGAAATCAGCTTCAAGGCGTTCGCGCGTGCGCTTCGCGAGGCGACCGAGCGCGACCCCCGGGTCCTGGGTGTTCCCTCGACCAAGGGTACGTTGACCGAATGACGGTCGGCCGGGTAGCCATCGTCGACCTCGGTCTCGGGAACCTGCACAGCGTAGCCAAGGCGTTCGAGCGCGCAGGGGCGGATGCCGTGCTCAGCTCGGACCCCGACGTCTTGCTCAAAGCAGACCGCCTGGTCATGCCGGGGCAGGGCGCATTCAGGGAGTGCGCGCATGCGCTCGCCGGTGAGTGCGGGGAGGCGGTCCGGGCTTACATCGCGAGCGGCCGTCCGTATCTCGGCATTTGCCTCGGTATGCAAGCATTGTTCGAATCGAGCGAGGAGGCGCCTGGTGAGAAGGGCCTCGGGATTTTCCGGGGGACCGTGAAGCGGTTCAGGACCGATCTCAGGGATGCAGAAGGCCGGCGACTCAAGGTTCCTCACATTGGCTGGAACCAAATCACGAGTCGGCATGCCGTATTCGAAGACCAGGAGTGGTACTATTTCGTTCACAGCTATTATTGCGTTCCCGACGATCAGGGAATCGTTGTGGCCACGACCGACTATGGGGGCCCATTCTGCTCTGCCATCGCTCGGGACAACGTCCTCGCTTGCCAGTTCCACCCTGAAAAGAGCCAGCACGCCGGCGCACGACTGATCGGGCACTTCCTGGGAGATATCTCGTGGAGCTGATTCCAGCCATCGATTTGCTCGGGGGCAAAGTGGTCCGGTTACACCAGGGCCGCTACGACCAGGTCACGGTCTATGACGACGATCCGGTGTCCATGGCCAAGCGATTTGAGGAGCAGGGGGCCGAACGCTTGCACGTCGTCGATCTCGAGGGCGCTCGGAGCGGGAAGCCCGCGCACGTCTCGACGATCGAAGGGATTCTTCGAGAGACCCAGCTCGCCGTACAAATCGGCGGAGGAGTGCGTAGCGAAGAAATCGCCGCGCAGTGGATCAATGCTGGCGCCGCTCGAGTCGTGCTCGGGACGATGGTCGTCAAGGCTCCGAAGCTCGCGCGCGCGATCTGCGCCCGCTTCCCAGCGGGCGTCGTCATGGCGCTCGACGCGCGTGATGGAAAGATCGCCGTCGAGGGCTGGCAGGAGCAAAGTGAGCAAGACGTCGTGGAGCTCGCGAAGGATGTCGACACCTGGAACATCGGCGCGATTCTCTTCACCAACATTCACAAGGACGGCACGCGTGATGGGCCCGATGTGGAGGGCACGGCTGGCCTGCAAGCTCAGGTCGGAACTACGGTAATCGCCTCGGGAGGGATAGGTAAGCTCGATGACTTGCGGGCGCTTGCGCTTGCCGGCGTCCGCTCGGCGGTCTGCGGGCGCGCCCTCTACTCTGGCGCCTTCACGTTGTCCGAAGCGTTTGCAGCGCTAGAAGAGCTCTGATGCTCGCGAAGCGAATCATCCCCTGTCTCGATGTCAAAGAAGGGCGCGTCGTCAAGGGCGTCAACTTCGTCGGTCTGCGCGATGCGGGCGACCCGGTGGAGTCCGCGCAACGCTACAGCGCAGGCGGTGCAGACGAGATCACTTTCCTCGATATCACCGCGTCGCATGAGAATCGCAGGACCTTGTTCGACCTGGTCGACCGCACCGCTTCGACTGTCGCGGTTCCGCTGACCGTGGGCGGCGGCGTGCGCGAGAGGCGCGACGTGAACGAGCTTCTCCATGCGGGCGCCGACAAGGTCTCCATCAACAGCGCCGCCGTCGCCAACCCGGACTTCATCCGGGAGATGGCCGAAGCCTACGGCTCCCAGGCGATCGTGGTGGCGGTCGACGCGAAGCGCGCTCCGGGCCAGACGGACAGGTGGACGGTCTATACTCATGGCGGCAGGCGCGACACCGGGCTCGATGCGATCGCCTGGACGCGACAGATGGCCGACTACGGGGCTGGCGAGATTTTGCTGACCAGCATGGACCGCGACGGCACTCGGGACGGCTACGATTTGGTGTTAACTCGCGCAGTTGTGGACGCAATCTCCATTCCGGTTGTAGCTTCCGGGGGGGTGGGGACCCTGGCGCACGTGCACGAGGGCCTCGCAGCCGGAGGGGCCGATGCCGCGCTTGCAGCTTCTATCTTTCACGACGGTCACTACACTGTGGCCCAGGTCAAGGACTACTTGCTCGAGCAAGGGGTGTGCGTCCGTCCGCCAGAGCGAGATTGAGGGGAAGCAATGAGCAGAGACGTCGGCGTGGGCCAACTGGTGCAGGAGCTGGAGAGGCGCGGCGACCGGCTCCCGTTCGAGATAGGCGCCTTTGTCGCGCTGGAGGCCTGCGAAGGGCTGCTCCAGCAGTCCGTCAAGCTCGATGCCGACCTCGTCCGAGTGACGGCTGAAGGCTCGGTGGTCGTGGCTAAGTCTGCGGAGAGCGCAGACCCGCAGGAGGCCGCACGATCGCTCGTGTCGGTGCTAGCCCGGCTGCTCGTCGCCGCGGGTCCTGGTGTTCCGCCCTATCTCCTGGATCTGGTGAGCGAGAGCGCCAGCGGGCAGAGCCCTCGCGATCTTCGGCACCTTCACGACGCGATCGAGGCGTCGCTGATTCCGATCAACCGCGGCGCATCCCGGCGCGTGCTCGCTCGACTGGTCCGTGAAAGCGAGCGTCCGCCCGCGGCAGCGGTCCCGCATGTCGATCCGCGGGAGCTCGACGCAGAGCTCGACGAGCTCTTGCGCGATCCCGCGTCCCGAAGCCTCGAGGCTCCGAGAGCCCCGGCGCCGGAAATCGAAGAGCCGGTCACCGAACGCATTCGAATCCCAAGAGCGGTAGCGCGGGACAGCGACACCGACACCGACACTGCGTTTGCGTCTTTTCCGCCTCCGGTTCCCGACCTCGATACTCAGCCTGAGACCCTTCCGGTTCCGCCTTCGGAGCCTGCTTTTGGGCGCGCCTCTCAACGCATTCCCCGGCTCGATGCGCCGCTGACCCCGGTAGCCACCGCTGCCCAACTCGAGGAGCCACTGCGGAACCGTGCGCCCGAGCCCATCACCGCCACGATCCGAAAATGGCAACCATCCGAAGCGCCGAAAGCAGAACGAAGCGCTGAGTCCTCATCGGCAGCTCTCGCGGCGAGCTCGTCGGTGACCGTGTCCGAGTCGGTGACCGTAACAGCGCCGGAGTCAGAGATCGAGACCGCGACGGAGTCCGTCTTTGCGTTGGGGTCCGTGAGCGCGTCCGAATCGATTCCCGCGCCTCAGGGGTTGGCTGGCTCTCTCCCGCCAGGAGCACCTCAGTATGATCGACCCTCGATCGCCGAGCCGCGGCCACCGATCCGGCGCGGCGGCTGGGCCGCCTGGGTGCTCGCTGCGCTTCTGGGTGTCGGGACCTACGCGATCATCTCGACCGGCGCCGTGGATGCCTGGTTGAGGCCGGCATCGGTCCCAGCCATCGTTTCCACTGACGGCGTAATCGAGGTGAGTGTCACACCGGCCGACGCCCAGGTGTTCGTGTTCGTGGGGCGTGGTCCGGCGGTCGCTTCGGGTTTACCCGTCGACGCTGCCCACGAGTTCGTCGTGTTCGATGACGGCCTTAGGCCATCGAGAGCTTTAGTTCCCAAAGGTGCGAGCTGGACGGCGAGCGAACGAGGCTCGCTCTACGAGCTTGCCGTTCAAGCTGAGACGGCGGCGCCTTCCGACACGCTCGATTTAGGTTCCCCGGAAAGCGTTCCGGCTCCCACCGGCACCGACGGTTCTGGAACGATCCGCATCATCACGAATCCTCAGGGAGCGAAGGTATATCGTTTCGTCGGGGTTGGACCGACGATTCGGATTCTCGCACCTTCGATCCACGAGGGGCACGAGATACTGGTCTACCACCCGCAGTACGAAACGCGGCGCGCGGTGATTGGCCCGAGCGATTGGCTCTCCGCCGAGGGCGGGTACAGAGCAAAGCTCGATCTTCGGCTCCCCGAGCGAGCAGCATCAGCCGTTTTGGAAGCGCCCGAGAACTGACTCGACTTGGGCTCGAATCGATTCGAGCCGTTGCTCAGACTCGGCTTCGAAACGGAGGACCAGAACGGGCTGGGTGTTCGAGGCGCGCACGAGCGCCCAGCCCCCGTCAAACTGGATGCGGGCGCCGTCGATATCGACGAGCTCGTGTGTGGGGCGGTAGTGCTCGACCACGCGCTGAACCAAGTCGAACTTGAGGGCGTCGTCGCAGTCCACTCGGATCTCCGGGGTGGCGAAGGTCACAGGCACGTCGCTGAGCATTTCGTGCAATGGGACGTCGCTCTGGGAGACAATCTCGAGAATCCGAAGCGTGGCGTAAATCGCGTCATCGAAGCCGTAGTACCGATCGGCAAAGAAGATGTGGCCGCTCATCTCTCCTGCGAGGAGCGCGTGTTCCTCCTTCATCTTGGTCTTGATGAGCGAGTGTCCCGTCTTCCAAAGCACGCCCCGTCCACCGTGGGCTTCGATGTCGTCGTACATCGTCTGTGAGCATTTTACCTCGCCGATGATCGTGGCTCCGGGATGCTTCTCTAGCAGAGCGCGCGACAGGATGATCATCAACTTGTCGCCCCAGATCACCTCGCCGCGGGCGTCGATGACCCCCACGCGGTCAGCGTCCCCATCGTAGGCAAAGCCGAGCTCTAGGCCGTCTTCGAGCACGCGCTCCCGGAGCAGCTCGAGCGTCTCCGGGTCGGTTGGGTCCGCGTGATGTACGGGAAAGGTGCCGTCCATGTCGCAAAGCAAGGCAACCGGGTCGAGGCCCAGTGCCCCCATGGTTTCGAGCGCCAACGGGCCTCCAGCGCCGTTTCCGGCGTCCACAGCGAATCGAATATTGCGTCGTCCAAGCACGATGTCAGCGGCGGCTTTCTTCACGTACGCGGGCGTGGGATCGACGTTCTCCACCGAGCCTCCAGGAGTCAGACGAAAGCTCCGGCTCTCCATGGCCGTCCGTAGCTCCGTGATGTCGTCTCCATAGAGCGAGGCTTTGCCAACCATCATCTTGAAACCGTTCTCGTCCGGCGGATTGTGGCTGCCCGTGATCTGAACCCCGCCCTCGAGATCGAGTTGGTGCACGGCGAAGTAAAGAAGGGGAGTAGGTCCGATGCCGATGTCGACCACATGCATTCCGGTCTCGACCAGACCTGCAGTCAGCGCACGATGCAAGCGTGGTGAGCTCAGCCGGCAGTCACGCCCCACGGCAACGCGCCATAAGCCGCGCTTCGAGAAGAACGTGCCGAGGCTCAGCCCCAGGTCGCGCACGAAATCGTCATCAAAGTCACGCTCGGCGTGTCCTCGAATGTCGTACTGACGAAAAACGTGCGGGTTCACTGGGTCACCTTCTGGGATCGTCCCGTTTGCGAAGCGCGTCGACGATCTGGCGGACATCTTGCGAACGCTCCCTCGGCATGATCAGCAGCGCATCACCTGCATCCACCACGACCAAGTCGCTGACCCCGACCAGAGCTACCAGCTTTCCTTTCGGCGCGGTGACGTAGTTGCCCTTTGCGTCGACGACGATTCCGCCTGCCGGCAGGACATTCGCGTTCTCATCCTGCGGCGCAAGCTCCCAGGCCGAGGTCCAGTTGCCGAGGTCGGACCACTCGAAAGCACCAGGCACCACGCTCACCGAGCTGAGCTTCTCCATGATCCCGTGATCGATGCTGATCGCGGGGAGTGAAGCATAGGTTGCTTGCACGGCACCGTCTTCGTTGCCGGCC
>DASRZF010000233.1:0-2859 GCA_035686645.1 Polyangiales bacterium | reverse complement strand
CCCGGTTGTCGATGTCGTTGGCCGTAAGACGCCGCTCACCGCTGTAGAGGTCTTCGATACGGCGCGTCGTCGCTTCGAACTTGTCCCCGAATACGATGATCTTGTCGGCTGCGGCCGAGATGCGGCGCAAACTCCTCGCGTTCTCGTCGAAAACTCCAAAGGCTGCACCTTCGACGGATAGCAGCAGGGAGTCGGCAATACCGTCCACCGCCTCTACGACGTTCGCGGCGAGCTGTAGAGGGTAGTTGATAAGAGCCGTCGCCCCGGCGAGGAACCCGCCCACCGCATTCGCTAGTTGAATCGCGCCATTCAAGATGGCGTTGATGTTCCCGACCTTGCGCTTGATCTGGCCCAGGCTCGCCGTGACCTCGGCGATCCCCGCGCGCATGTCGTTGAAGCCCTCGTTGATGTCCCGCAGGACGTTCGTCACGTCGTCGAAGAAGTCCGTGCCCGACCGCGACGCCACAAGCCCGGATTGGATCGCCGGAGCAATGGCTGCGAGCGTGATCCGGTATTCGTGGTGCGTGCGCGTCTTCCCCGCATCTCGGGGCGTGGTGAATTCGCGCGGAACTACGATGAAGTGGTCTCCATCGCGAAGCGCGTGAAAGATCATCTGCGTTTTCGCAGCCGTCAGCGGATCCTTTTTCCGCGCGGAGTACCGGCGAAACAGGTTTCGCAGGGCCTCGAAGTGGTCGGCTCCACTCAGCGGGTTCCCGCCGCCCTGCGCGCCTTGGAAGCCACGAGCGCGCTTTTCTGTGATCCCGAAGGTGCCCTCGAGCGTGATCTCGCGAACGATGATCCCATTCTCCTCGGCAACTACAGTGTCATTCTCCGTGGGCGTGAGCGTGACCTGGAATGGCTCGGTGAGGCTGTAGCGCTGCGGATTGAGCACCATCACGTGCACACCGTCGGGGATCGTCCGGCCGCTTTCGAGGTCGAGCACTTCGAAGATGAAGCCCTGCTTGAAGCCTGTGCGGAGCTCGGAGATGTTCGCGGCCCCACCGTCTGGGCCATTGAGAACGAAGCGCGACGACTCTATGCGTTGTGGTGCCCGAGGCATGGCCCATCCTACGACTTGCCCCTCAAGAGAGCCACGCTACTCGACAGCCCCGGCAAGGACTACGTCCGTGGATGGCGCGAGTGTCGCCGGATTGCCCCCTGTGTTGTCACGCTGGAGCCCAGCATCACTCGTCGAAATGCGCACGTCGGCAAAGACTGCGATGTGATTCACGATGCCTACCGCAATGGCCTTGCACATGCGCTGGCGGTCGGTATCCAGATCTCCGGCGACCGTGCCGAATTCTACGACCGTAGCGTCGTAGATGGCCTTCGCCAGTGAGTTGGGAGTCGTGGCTGTTCCTGCGAGTAACGCCATTTACGTCTTCTTCGTTTTCGCCAGGTCTGAGAGCGCGGAGTCTGGCATGGTGGATAGCGTTTCGGTCTGTAGGGAAGCTGGCGGGCCAGAGCTACCGCCCATGGGCACGGTGTGCGTGTGCGCGTTGTAGAGCAAGCTCCAGAAGTTGTTGACCTTCGCCAGCTCTGCATCGAGGTAGCTCTTGAAGGTGTCTCCGAGCACTAGTTTCTCATCCGCGCCCTCGCCGAGGTCGATACGGAGCTGCGATCCGTCCTTCCACACCTCGAGCACGTCTTCGTCATCACCCATCGCGACCGTGAGCTTCTGGCTGTCCTTTACGCGGATGCGGACCTGCCCCGAGCTCACGCTCTCGTCCTCGGTCGCCGGGTCGCTGTAGGCACCTACCGTGTCGATGAGCAGGTCTCCGAGCTCATTGATCCTCAGCTCTGCTCCGTAGTGGTGCGTGTATAGCTCGTCACGCTTCGGGTTCCCGCGCTCGGTGGCGCTTCCTTCGCGCCACCCGTCGCCAGTCCGCACGACTCGGTTCGTGCGCTCGTGCGTCAGCGCGTGCGTGATGATGGGCCAGGCGATGTCTCCTTCGATGAAGTCGAGGAGCACCATGTCACCGTCCGCGCGACCGAGCGACGTCGGAACCGGCAGTTCGCCGCCACGGCGCGTGTGCGTGCTCTGGAAATTCAGCTCTTCGCTCGAGGTCGCGACAGGGATGCCCTCGTTGGTTTCGAGTACGCGGGTCGATGCTCTGGGGATCCACAAGTCATGCACGTTGTTTACGCCGTGCTGACGCTGCGCCACCGGGACATTCATGATCTGGATGTTTGTGCGCACGAGGAGGAGGTCGCACTCGGCGGAGAGGTTGCGGAGATTACCCTCCTCACCTACCACGCGCGTGGCGAGCACCAGCGCGCGGAAGGGGCGCTTCTTCGGGTCGAGAGAGTGCTGTCGAGCTCGCAGATCGATCCCAGACTGGATGACCGTCCCACCACGTAGCTTCTGCGGCCTCCACCGGTTAGCGTCGTTCAAGGCTCATCCCCTTCCAGACCCAATCCAGCGATAGGGTCACCTCCGAGACCATCGAGGTCATCGAGCCCTTCAAGAAGCGGCAGCGGTTCCTGCCGCTCCAATGCACCCTGCATATCGGTAGGCGGCGGCGAGCCGGGAGCTGGGACTTCCATCGCGTCGCCTACCGAAGGCGACGAGTCGTCGAGTACAGTCTCCGTACCGGCCATCGGCATACGGGCGGTAGTGCCATCACGCTCTATTTCGAGCGGTGCATTACCATCGATTGTCGTAGTGAAGATGTGCTCGCGCCCGCGCTCGGTACCGTCGACCTCCTCGATGTCACCGCGCCCAGCAACAGGGTCGGCATCGAACACGCATCCTGCTGCGAGCTGGGCGAACAGATCGCCGTCTCGGCTAGGCGCATCGAGACCGGTCGGCTGAAGCGGTGCGCAAATGTCTTCCTCGGTGAGCGCTGGCTGGTCGTA
>DASRZF010000232.1:0-5541 GCA_035686645.1 Polyangiales bacterium | reverse complement strand
ATGAAGAGGTACACATCGAGTCGATCGAACATCGCGCAAATGGCCATCAAGTAGCTATGCGGGGCGAGGGAGACCAGAGCCCAGAGGCGCATCGGCCAGACGTTGTATTTTTTATAGATTTCAGTGGTTTGTGAGTCGCTTTGGAGCACCTGGCTAAGGCGCCAGGCGTCGGGGTTGAGCCAGTGGACCAGTGCTTTCTGCCGCTCCAGATGGGGCACGAGGAAGTACTTGATCGCGATCCGCGTAATCGGACCCTTGCTGCGAGCGGCTTCGAGGGTTTCGGCGATTTCATCGGCATCGTGGCCTTCGCCGCCCTGGCCCGGCCGGATCGCGCGGAGGTAGGCCTCTTTGTAGAAATCGTAGACGGCGAGGTGAATGACCGTGACCACCAGAGCGGGTAGCATCAGGGCAAGATGGTAAGGATTATGGTAGGTTACCCAGATATGATAGAAGGCTGGGAAGACGGTAAAGACCGCGACCATGGCATCTGCCGAGCCGTCTAAGGCACGACCGAATTCGGACTGCTGGTTCTTCGCTCGGGCCAAAATCCCGTCGGCGCCGTCCAAGATTGCGGCCGCCCAAACGCCAGCCCCGCCGAAGAACATCGCGGTGGGCGTACCCCAGATAAAGGCGCAACCGGCCGAAAAGCCGAGCACGACCGTCGACAGCGTGATCATGTTCGGGGTGATGGAGGTCCTGAAGATCGATTTCACGAACAAATACGCCAGGGTTCGGTGCAGATACCGATTCACCGGGTCTTCGACGTCGTTCGGTTTCACGACGCTGCGAAACGGGGGAAGTTGAGCCATTGCGGGACGCATGAGGGCCCCCGATGCAATAAGCAGGCCGATTCTGCGAGATCACTCACAAAGCTCCAAAAGAGACCTCTGACTGCGCCGGCCCGGCGCGGACGATACGCGGCGCGTCGGCGTGGTAGATCCCCCGCCGTGCCGAGGCGGATCCTTTTCAGCTACGAGAATCTCCTGCCGACGAGCCAGGCGGATGCCGAAGTGGTCCTCAACACGGCTGGAGCGCTAGCGGGACGCGGGTACGAGGCGATTGTCTCGGTTCCCGCTCCGGCGGATCTCTCTCCGGACTTCGAGCGGGAGGTGCTCGACTACTACGGGATTCAGACGCCGCTTCACATCACTGCGGTGCCGAGCTTCACCAAGAACATCGCGCTCCAGCACGCGTACCACGCGATGCACTTTCCCGAGCACCCCGCCTTCGCTGATGCGGATTTCATTTACGCGCGCAACCCGATCGTGGTGATGCGCGCGCTGCAGTACGGCCAGCGCGTTCTCATGGATCACTATCGTCCATGGGGTGATCAGTTCCCTCCGCTGCAACCGATATTTCGGCGCTTCATGAACCACCCACGGTTCCTCGGTTTGGTCGTTCACTCGGCCTATTCGTATGAGTCCTACCGCCGACTCGGGGTTCCGGAGGCCAAGCTTCGCGTCGTTCACAACGGTTTCGATCCGCGCAGAATGGAACCGGTGCTCTCGAAGCAGGCGGCGCGCGCGCTTCTCGATCTTCCGCAGAGTAGACGCATCGTGACCTATGCCGGTCGCGTCAACGACAAGAAGGGGCTCGAGGTGATTCTCGAGTTGGCAGACCGAATGCCGGAGGTGACGTTCGTTCTCGTCGGTTCGACGGAGCGCGGTCCCATCGAGATCGCGTCGGAGAGCAAGGACAACGTGCGCGTCGTGCCGTGGCAAACCTCTTCTTCGATCTCGCCGTACCTCTACGCCTCGGACGTTCTCACGATTCCGCCGTCTTCGGTTCCGCTTCAGCGAGTGGGCAACACCGTCTTGCCACTCAAGCTCTTCCTGTACCTCGCCGCAGGGCGCCCAATTTTCGCGGGGGCGAGTCCCGACACCGCAGAAATCCTCGAGCACGATAAGAACGCATGGCTGGTATCGACGGGGGAGGCTTCCGAGGCCGAGAAGCAGCTTCGCGTGCTCTTGAGCGACACGCATCGACTGGATCGACTCGGACGGGCCTGTCGGGAACAAGCCGAGGGGCTCACCTGGGATAGTCGAGCCGCCAAGATTGACGCATTCGTCGACGAATGCTTGGCCAGGGATCCAAGCGTGCTCCAGAAGGGCGCTTGGTCTGCGTCCGCATGCGCACGGGACAGCATGAAATGGCTCGTCACCGGTATTTCGACCGGTAAGTGGATTTACCGATAATCGATAGGAATGACCGAAGCCGGAAAGCAGCTCAATCGAGGTCTCATCTGGCTAGGGTCTGCAGCAGCCGTTGGTCGTGTGGCGGATCTCGCTGCGACGGTGACCGTGCTCTTCTTCCTCAGCAAGGAAGAGCTAGGCGGAGCGACGATCGCGTGGGCGATCGGAATGGTTCTGGAGGCGGTGTGCCGGCTCGGACTCGGCGTCGCCGTCCTTCAGGCAGAGGACGTCACGAGGATTCAACTCGACACCTCGTGGTGGATGATGACGATCACGACGCTGGGATTGGGCGCCCTCGCGGTTGGAACAGGACCCCATGTGGGCCCCCTACTAAACGAGCCACTGCTTGGGCTCTACTTGATTCCAAGCGCGGTGAAGATGCTCTTCTTGGTTTGGGGCGAGATCCCCCTTCAACTCATGAATCGAAAGCTCCAGTTTGCATCGATTGCGGGGGTGTATTCGGGCGCCACGATCTTGTCCGCAATCGCGCGAGTCGTGCTCGCTGCCACCGGATTCGGAGCTTGGTCACTTCTCATCGCTCACGCGCTCTACGGCTTCTTCGTGTGGCTCATGGCGATGGTTGCGAGTCCGTTTTGGCCGCGCCTCACGATGAGGATCAAGGAAATCCATGGTCTTCTTCGATTCGGCAGGTACGTCACGGGCGACTGGCTCACCCGTGAGCTCTATCAGAACGCGGACTATCTCATCCTCGGCGGGCTCGTGGGGCCCGCAGGCGTCGGCGTCTATCGGGTTGCGTTCGAGATCGCAATGCAGCCCGCAATGGCCGTCGTCAGCGTGCTCAACCGGACGGCCTTACCTGTGATGGCGCGACTTCGTGGAAGGCAACGGGCCGAGATCTTCGTCGATGCGTCAGGCAAGCTAGCAATCGTCATGGGCGCGGTTTGCGCAGTGGTCATCGCAACCGCGGACGACATCACGGCGATCTTTCAAAACGGCGAATACGCGGCGGCAGCCATGCCCGCTCAACTGCTGGTCATCGCGGGGGCTCTGCGTGCGCTCTTCCAGCTTTTCCCAGACATGTTTACGGCGGCCGGCGCCGCTCGACTCACGTTTCGGCTCGGGATGCTTTCACTCATCGTTCTCGGGTCTTGCCTCGGCGTTGCGCTGCTCGCCATCGGAGTCGAACGAGCTGCGATCGCGATGGCCGTGGGTTGGCTCGGGGTCTATCCCATCTTGTTACCGGTCGCCCTCTGGCTGGGCGCGTCGAGCTTTGCCTTGAGGCCTCAGGACTACTGGCTGAAGCTCGTAGCGCCTATGTCGAGCGCCGTGGCCGCATCGCTGCTTGGGCTCCGCCTCCACGCGCTGCTTTCGGACGAGACTCCGCTTTGGGCCCGGATCACAATCGTCAGCGTTGCTGTCGTCGCAACCTACGCCCTTGCCCAGGTCGCAGTCGGTCGCGTGACGAGAGGCGTGGCCGCCCGCGACGAAACCGATCCCGCAAGCTAGCCCCCAGCGGGACGCACGTGGCGTGCAATGGCCTCATCGTAAAGCCCTTCGAGCTCGGTCACCCGCTCCCGAACATCGTACTCACGCTCCATCTTGAGCCGTGCCGCGCCGCCCATTTTCCGCCTCAATGCCGGATCGGCGATCAGTCGTCCGAGGCGCTCGGAAAGTCGCTGCACGTCTCTCTCGGGCACGAGAAAACCCGTGTGCCCATCTTCAATGATGTCCGGGAGCCCACCGTGCATGGTCGCGAGCACCGGAACGCCACACGCAGCAGCCTCTTTGGCTACGATGAGCCCCGACTCTCTGTCGCCGCTGCGCGTCACCACACTCGGGGCGAGAAGAACGTCTGACGCGCTGACACGCTCGGCGACCTCCTCGGGGCGCAGCACGCCTAGAAACGAGACGAAGCGTTCGAGTCCCAAGCGAGCGACGAGTGCGTGGAGATCTCCGGCAAGAGGTCCATCGCCGATGATGTCCAGCAGAACGTCTTCTGAAGCGTGCGGGGCGTAGGCTCGGATCGCATAATCGAGGCCCTTCTTCTCGACGAAGCGCCCCACGATACAGAGTCGAACCGGCCCCTCTGGTCGGACCGATTTGGGATTGAACCGACTGAGGTCGATGCCAAGGCGATGAACACGAAGCTTGTCTTCGGGAACGCCATGGGAGATCAGCAATTCCTTGAGCTCGGTCGAGGCGCACAGACCCAAGGTCATCCTCTCGAGAACTTCTTTCGAGTGGAGCAAGAAAGGCCAAAACTCGGGTTGAAATCGCTGCGCGTTCCAGAGCAATGGTACGTCGTAGCCGTGGAACGTCACGACGAACGGCAGCTCGAATCGCTGGACGTAGGGGAGGGCGTACACCGCGCCAGTTGCAAAGTGGGCGTGGACGAGGCTGAATCGCACGTCCCGGAACCGGCGAAAGAACGCGGGGCTATACCTGGTGAAACCGTACGCAGCGTTTGCTCGGTGAATCGGGTTGAAGGGAAACCACTCGAGGTTTTTGGTACGCCAACAAAATAGCTCTGGCACATATCGCTCGTGATTGACGAGCTGCTCGTATACGAAGGTCTGCGAGTAGAGCAGGTAGTTCGTGTTGAAAACCGCCACCCGACGCTTGGGCTCCCCGAAGGAACCAGCCACGCTCTCAATCGGCTTTGCTGACACTGCCCTACGCTGGACTCTTGCGGTAGATGAAGAAGTCCGCTGGAGATTCGATCTTGTCGTTGCTCTTCAGCGGGTATTTATTCTCGATCGTCTCTTGCAGCGTCCACCCGGGCTCGTTGGCTTCGACCCAAACGGTGAACTTCCGGTGGCGAACGTGCTTCGGCTGAAGCCAGCCGTTGTGATCGCTGTTCGATGAGTAGATGATGACGAAGCGGGTTGCGGCGGCGAAGAGGTCACGCATGTAGCGTTCGAAGACCTCGTCCTCGGTCAGGTGGAAGAGCACGTCGATCGACATCGCCAGGTCGGCTTGAAGTCCTTCGGGCGCGGTGAGGTGAAACGTCTTGGACGGATCATCGGCGAAGCGCTCCCGGCATTGGGCGACGATCTCTGGGGACACGTCGAGTCCGATGTAGCGGGGAAGCTCATAAAGAGACAGCTGGTTGCCGTCGCCGCAGCCGAATTCGATGACAGATTCGACGGCGTTCTCGGCGACGAAGTCATTGATGACTTCGGATTTGAACTGCGCCAAACGGCCATACGAGCCCGCCCCCGAGGTTCCGCCCTTGCGATAGCGTTCCTTCCAATAGCTCTGGGACTCGAAGGTGCGCCGGCTGCCTAAGCGGCCGAGGATGTGCTGAGTGAGTTCGGTCAAACGCGTCATCGCTGCGGAGCCTACACTAGCACGGGGCGTCGCCCCAGCATGAATGGAGCCCATCGGT
>DASRZF010000231.1:0-4458 GCA_035686645.1 Polyangiales bacterium | reverse complement strand
GAGCTCTGCGCACCGCTGACGACGATGACGAGCACGATTGCGCCATAGACCGGCAGATTCTCGACGCAGTTTAAGTGCGCGCGCATCGAGCGGCGGTACCGATCGGAGCCTTCGATTTGGTCTGCACGGAACTCCTTGACTTGAACCCGGCCCGCGAAGATCAGCCCCCAGCGGTAGATGCCGACGGTCAACACCAGCACGAGCAGCGTCCAGACCGCGAACGCGAGCAACACCCAAACCGGAATCGACATGGCCATCTCGCACTCGTACCACGGATGCAGTCGTGGGCGTTCAACGGAACGCGGGACCGTCAGAAATAGACGACTTCGTCGCTTAGTCCTCCAGCAGCCGCTTCGGGTGCTTGCCGTTGACGAAGCCCATGAAGGGCGGATGGATGCTGTAGCCGAGCATACGTTGGATGTGCTCGCTGCACCGCTTCACGGTCTCGCGCGAGAGCGAGAGGCTGTAGTTCTCCTGGGTGCGGCACCAGGGGGCGCAGTACTGCGCGGACACGCACAAGCGCGCGGCGTCGCTACGGTTGGCTCCACCGCCATGCCAGAGCGTCCCGACGAAGAACACCACCGAGCCCGCTGGCATCACGACCGGCTGCAAGTCTTTCAGATCGGCTTCCGTGGGTAGCCGGTCGTCCCAGAGATGGCTCTTCGGGATCACCACCGTCGCGCCGTTTTCTTCGGTGAACTCATCGATGGCCCAAATCGTCGCCGCGCCAAGCGGAGGTCGCGGACGCGGCACGCGGTAGAACGCATCGTCGGGATGAAGCGGCTGCTGCGATTCTCCCGGTAGGATGTTGATGGCCTGAAGCTGGGACAAGAGGTAGTTCGGCTCGAAGATCCGGTCGAGGCAGCCGAGAATCAGCGAGTCCTCCACCAAGGGGTTGCAGACCAGCGACTTCTCGAAGAACGCGTAGAGCCGCTGCGTCTTGAACCCTTCGAAGTTGTTGCGCCCGGACTCGTATTCGAAGCGCGGGATCAGGTCTTCCTTGATCTCGGCGACGAGCTCCGGCGAAATCCGATTCTCGATGACGGCGAAGCCATCCCGCTCGATGGCCTCCATGCATCGGTCGACCTCGTTGGGGTCCGCTTTCGGTTGGGACCCCGCCGTCGATTTGTACTTCTTGGCAAGCTCGACCGAGCTGTACTCCTCGATGTCTTCGACGACGATGCGGCCCATCGAGCCGAGTCTCCGGCCGTCTACCATCGATGGCAACCCATCCCGCAAAGGCTGCCGTCGCTCGGACATCTGTGTCCTAGCCCCATGGGGTCGCAACGCTGGATCCTCAATGATTCTTTGCTCCTCGGCGTTGGCACGTCGCGTGCTTCATGGCGCAGCGGGGATGCTCGATTTGGACCTCACCTTTGTCGCGTTCGCCGCCGCCTTGCTGCTCGGATCGTGTGCAGCCTGGGCGGTCGCGCTATGGCTCGTGGAGAAGCGCCTTGGCGATTCGTTCCAACGCCAGCTCAACGCGGCTCGACGCGAGGCAGAGCGCCGTCAAGAGGAGCAGACGGCGGACCCGTTGAAACGGCGTTGAGCAAAGCCGGTGTCGTGGGTTCGCTGAACTAGCGGCTTTCGACCGCCGAGGGGAGGCTTGCGGCAGGCAAGCCCTCAAGTGTCTACCCGGTCGCGCTCTGCGACTGCAGCCCGTTCTCGTCGTTCGATGAAGCCGCTATGCTCGGACCCATGAGCGCAGAGTACGACTATATCGTGATTGGTTCTGGATCGTCGGGTGGCATCGTGGCGAGCCGCCTGTCGGAGGACCCGACTGTGCGCGTGCTTCTTCTCGAGGCCGGGGGGAGCGACCGGACGGCGCTGATTCGAAAGCCGGGGATGGGCGGCTTGGTGCACATGGTGAAGCCACTCAAGAAGAAGCTCGACTGGGGCTTCCGAACGGTTCCGCAGGCGCACATGAACCAGCGCCGCGTTCCCTACACGCGCGGAAGGGTGCTCGGCGGCTCGAGCTCCATCAACGGGATGCTCTACCTCCGCGGTCACCGGCAGAACTACGACGACTGGGCGGCTGCGGGTTGTGAGGGGTGGAGCCACGAAGAGGTGCTTCCCTACTTCAAGAAGCTCGAGAGCCACGAAGACGGGGAGACGGCGTATCACGGCGCGACGGGCCCGATTCGAGTGACGCGTCACCCGGCCGACCAGGTAAGCCCCGTTTCGAGTGCCTTTCTCGAGGCAGCGTCCGAGGTCTGCCGGATTCCCATCGGGGACGACTTCAACGCCGAGAATCAGCATTGCGCGAGCATGTTTCACATGTCGGCGGCGGACGGGGTTCGCTGCAGCGTCGGGGAGTGTTACGTCGCGCCCGCCACGGAGCGCGCGAACTTCCACGTCGAAACGAGGGCTCTGGTGCGGCGCGTGGTCGTCGAGAATGGGCGTGCCACCGGCGTCGAGTACCTGCGAGGCAGCAGCACACAGTTGGTGCGCGCGACGCGCGAGGTGATCGTGTCCGGCGGCGCGATTGGCTCGCCGCAGATCCTCATGCTCTCGGGCATCGGGCCGGCCGAGCACCTGCGTGAGCACGGAATCGAGGTCGAAATCGACCTGCCGGGGGTGGGGCAGAACCTGCACGATCACCTCTTCGTGCCGATCACGTATCGCTCGCCCACCTCGCGTCATCGCGGGACGGCCCTTCATTTCCTAGGAGGGATGATCCAGGAGTACCTCCTCGGTGGCGGTTGGTTCGGGCGCATGAACTTCGAAGCCGGCGCCTTTATCAAGAGCGAGGAGAGTGCTCCGATCCCCGACGTGCAGCTCCACACGATGCCTTGGGGCTACTTCACGCCGAATCAGGATGGGCCGGGGAGGCCGGACCTCGACAAGGGGCACTGTCTTTCCATTCTGGTGACGCTGATTTACCCGAACAGTCGCGGTGAGCTGCGCCTGAGCTCGGACCGGCCGGACCAGGAGCCGCACATCGATCCCGCGTTCCTCGCCGAACCCGAAGATACGCAGGTGCTGATTCGCGCCATTCGCAAGACTCGAGAGATCTGCACGCACCGGGCGATGTCGGGGCACATTGCTGAGGAGCTGAGCCCAGGGGCCGCGCGTGCGAGCGATCAAGAGCTCGTCGAGGAGATCAAGCTCCGCGGGTGCACGGGGTATCACCCGGTCGGCACGTGCAAGATGGGCGTCGATCCGATGGCCGTCGTCGACCCGAGCCTCAAGGTTCACGGCGTGGAGGGACTTCGAGTCGCCGACGCCTCCGTCATGCCCTTGGTGCCCGGCGGCAACACCAATGCGCCTTGCATGATGGTTGGGGAGCGGGCGGCTTCCCTGATTCTGGGGCAGACGAGCTAGGCATCCCACCCCTTGCGTTGCTCGCGTCGACCCCAAGAAAAGAAAAAGGGCCCGGAGCATCTACTCCGGGCCCGAGCGGCGGCGTACCCAATGATGCTGAGTTGGAACCAAGTGGTGGGGTTCCTCACGGATTGCGATGGGCTACGGAGGCTGGCGGCGTGAGAGTCTGCGTAGGGCAGGCAGGCAGGTGTTGGCTACGTCGCCGTGCTCAGACGGCCGGTTCAAGGCCTAAGTGCCCAATATCAGACAGCTCGGAAGGGGGTCGCGTGTCCCCTCACGGCGCCGCCACCAACAACATCACTGGAATCACTCGCGCCGTCCGCGTCGCATACGTGTCATAGCCCGGGTACTGCTCGGTTGCGAGCTTCCAAAGCTCTTCGCGCTGAGCACCCGTAGCTTCCTTTGCGACGCAGGCAAACTTCTTGCCGCGAAAACGCACCACACAGTGCGGATGGGCCTTGAGGTTGTAGTACCACCCGGGGTTGTTGGCGTGGCCGGTGCGCGACGCAACGAGCACGATGTCATCGCCGCTGGGGGTACAAAGCAACGCTACATCACGTTCGACTCCGGACTTGGCGCCGGTGCAAGTTAGCAGGATCGCATTCTTGCTCAGGGCCGTGCCGATACCCGTCGATAGACGCGCGTTAGTAAGCCTCATCAACGGCTTGTCGATTTTGTCGAACACGTTGAGGAACATCCAGCCGCCCACGCGCGTTTGCGCGAACCATTTGATGAGTTTGGTGTACATGATGGGCTCATAGTAAATCCAAACGCCCTTTTTGTCCCCGCCTGCGAATCTTGCGCTGGCCGTTGGCCTGCCCGCGCACGAGCAACGGCCCGGCAAGTCACGGGCATAGATAGATCGGTCCGAACTCGAAGTTGACCTCGGTGTAGTAGAGGCCGTTCAGCGGATCGGATGATAGCCATGCGGATGGCGCGACGGGGACGATGAGGGAGGCACCGTCGTGAATGAAATCGTTGGCGTCGAGCGTTTCGCAGTCCGAGCCGGTGTCGATGACCTCACCGTCTTCCACGCTCATCGGAGCACACACCAACACCGAGTTGGGAGTCGGTTGCCCCTGTAAGCCATATTCGGCGAGCGGGAGTGCCCAGTACGCTAGTCGAGGGTCCAAC
>DASRZF010000230.1:0-7773 GCA_035686645.1 Polyangiales bacterium | reverse complement strand
AAGTACGCGTACTTGTGAATCGCCTTGGCGCGCTCTGGGAGCCAGCGATCGGGGTCGAATCGGAGTGGATCGACGAAGCACTTGTCGCTCCGCTGCGTGACCCACTGGACGAACAGAAGCATGTGTCCCTTTGGGATCGTGTAGCCGCCTAGCTCGAAATCCGAGAGGAGCTGCCGCCCGATCGTGTAGACCGGGGGATAAAGGCGCATCGATTCCTTGATCACCCGCTCGGTGAGCTCGAGGCGCGCGAAGTCCTCGGAGCTCGCCCTTCGGCTCCCGAGGACCGCGCTCGCCTCTTCGTGGACGCGAGCTTCGATTTCCGGGTGCTTCGAGAGGAGATAGAGCGTGTTGCCTAGGGCAATCGAGGTGGTTTCGTGCCCGGCTAGGAAGAGCGTCACGCATTCATCGCGCAACTGCCTGTCGCTCATGGCGCTGCCGTCGTCGTCCTGTGCGGCGAGGAGCGCGCTCAGCAGGTCCCCTCGGTCCTCTCCGCTTCGCCGCCTCTCCTCGATGATTCTGCCGATGATCGCGTCCACGTTTCGAATCGCTTTACGGAAGCGGAACATGCGCGGGGAGGGCCACCAAGTTGGAGGTTGAATGGGGCTGTCTAGGACCGCAGCGTAGAAGTCGCTGATGACCTCCAGGGCATGTCCGACCTCCCGGGCCGCGCCACGAACATCGGCGTCGAAGAGCGTGCGCCCGACCACGTCTAGCGTGAGCTCGGCCATGCCTTTGTGGATGGCCAGCGTCTGACCATGGTGCCAGCCGTCGAGCGAGCGCTGCGCTGCGGAGACCATCGAGTCGGCATACGTTCGAATGCGCCGCGGAGTGAAAGCATGCGCTACGAGCTTTCGTTGCTTGCGCCAGAGCGCGTCCTCGCTCGTGACTAGGCCCTGACCGAGGACGCGTTCGAGATCGTGCGTGAAGCGGTCCTTGCGCATCACTGCATGCCCCTGAGTCAGGCTTTGCTGTATGAGATCGGGATCGAACACCAGCACGTAGCGCTCGTGGAGGATCGGGAAGTCGACGAGCGGGCCGTACTCAGCGGCCGCGGTCATGTACGCGAGCGGGTCGCCCATCATCCCGCGCAAGTTGCCGAGACCCAGGCGGTTTGGTGGTCCTGGGGGTCTCCGATGCTCAGGCATGAAAGAAGCGCTTCAGGACGTCGATCATCTTGGGCACGTCCGCTGCGGCGGCGACTTCGCGACACGAGTGCATGGAGAGCATCGGATTGCCGACGTCGACCGTTCGAATGCCTAGCTCGGCCGCCGTGATGGGACCGATCGTGCTGCCGCAACGCAGGTCCGAACGAATCACGAAGCGTTGAGTCTTCACCTTCGCTTCGCGTGCCCATCGCTCGAAGCTCGCCCAGCTCTCGCCATCGGTCGCATACGACTGGTTGACGTTGATCTTGACCACCGGGCCTTCGCCCAGGACAGGCTTGTGCTTTGGATCGTGAAGATCCGAATAATTCGGGTGTACCGCGTGGGCCATGTCGGCAGAAATCAAGAACGACTTCGCGACCGCGCGCTGAAAATTTTCCGCCGGGGTGCCGCAGAGCCGTTCCAGGCAGCTGCGCAGGAAGTTGGACGCAGCGCCCTGAGTGCTTCGGCTACCGACCTCTTCATGGTCATAGAGGACGACGCCCCGCGTGATGTCGCCAGCGCCTTGATTGCCGAGTAGGGCGACCAGGCCGGCATGGCAACTCGCGAGGTTGTCGATGCGCGCTGCATGGATGAACTCTCGCCCTAAGCCGCTTCGCGTCGAAGCCTGCACGTCGTAGGCCATGAGGTCCCAGGCCAGCAGGTCTTCTGCTTTGATGTCCCCGATTTCGGTCGCTAGGACGCTGCGCAGGTCCACTTCGCCGAGCTCGTTCAACATGGTCAGGACAGGCGCCATGTGTTTTTGGGCATTGAGCTTGAGGCCTTCGACGTTGACGTCGCGATTCAGGTGAATCGCAAGCGAGGGGATGCGCAGCAGCTCCCGGCCAAAATCCACGAGCCTCGTGGTTCCGTCTGCAAGAGCGACCCGGCCAGCAAGCGAGAGATCCCGATCGAGCCATGTGTGCAAGAGAACCCCGCCATACGGCTCGACTCCGAGTTGCCCGTAACCGGCTTGCTTGAGCTCGGGATTGGGTTTGACGCGTAGGTTCGGTGAATCCGTGTGCGCCCCGAGCAGGCGGAAACCCGCTTGGGCGTAGGGCGCCGTACCGATATGGAAAGCGGCAACCGAACCGCCGCCGCGTACGACGTAGATCTTGTCCCCGGGGCCGACATCCCAGACGTCCGCTTCGTCGAGCGCTCGATAGCCCTCAGCTTCAAGTCGTGTGACCGTTTCGGCGACGGCGTGAAAGGGGGTGGGGCAGGCGTCGATGTATTCGAGTAGATCTTGAACTGGCACTTGGCTCCCTTGGTCTATTTCGCCAGCGACCGCACACCGGCGCGGTGCACTTTACCGGGAAGCTCGCGACCGACAATCGCTTCCGCGACTTGGCCGGCTTGCCAGAGCTTTTCCAGATCGATGCCGGTTTCGATACCCATGCCGTGAAGCGTGTAGACCAGGTCCTCGGTTGCGAGGTTGCCAGCGGCGCCCGGGGCGTAGGGGCAGCCTCCGAGCCCCGCAACCGAGGCGTCGAAGGTCGTCACGCCAGCCTGCAAGCCCACCAGGACGTTCGCGAGCGCCGTGCCCCGGGTATCGTGGAGGTGCAGGGCGATCTGTTCCACCGCGACCGCAGACGTGAAGAGCTGGAGGATTTTCTCGGTCTGGAGCGGGGTGCCCACGCCGATCGTGTCCCCGAGCGAGATCTGATAGCAACCCGCGCCGAGCAAGTGCTTGGCAAGCTCGAGCCCGCGTCGCGGGTCGACCTCGCCTTCGTAGGGGCAGCCCCACATCGTCGACACGTAGCCGCGCACTTTGAGCCCCTGGGCGACAGCGGGTCCGATGACCGGCTCGAACGCTTTGAGCGTCTCTGCGCTCGTCTTGTTGACGTTCTTGCTGTTGTGCGTCTCGCTGGCGCTCACGAAGACGGCGATCTCGTCGACCTTGGCGGCCAGAGCCCGTTCAAGGCCCCGCGCATTGGGGCAGAGGCCCGCGTAGGTGACGCCCGGCCGACGCTCGATCATCCGGCAGACCTCGTCTGCGTCCGCCATTTGTGGAACCCACTTGGGGGCTACGAAGCTCCCGACTTCGATTCGGCGGATGCCGGCGTCGACGAGCGCCTCGATGAGCCTTACTTTCGCATGCGTGGCGACCTGAGCGCTCTCGTTCTGGAGCCCATCTCGCGGGGACATCTCATACACGGACACGCGGGCGGGAAGCTTCGAATGGGAGACCATATCCTCGATCTACTGCGAGTGGCGCGCCGTGAAAAGCCGGTGGTCGAGGTGCCTCGATTCGGCAGTTGCCTGGCCTAATAGCCCAATTTGGTAGATACTCCGCCCGCCATGGCGACATTGACCGCTCTCATGCTTGCTGCGCCCTTGCTGGGATTGTCCTTGCAGATCGATGTTTCGATGCTCGAGGCACCGGCCGTCATCGTGGACCCAGGCGCCGTCTTGGCTGCCGACTTCGCGATCGAGCTCAACCCGCCCAAGGAACCCTCGACGGCCGACCTGATTCGGAAGCGCAACAAGATCAAGAAAGTCCACAAGTGGTTCGGAATCAGCACCTGGTCCTTGATGACCCTGTCGGTCGTGTCCGGGTTCATTCAGTTCCACAACCAGTACGGCTGGTGGCAGAGCCTGGGCAGCACGCCTTGTGTCCAAGGGACAGCGGTCTTCTCGCAAAAGGCCTGTAGCGGGGTTCCCGTCGGGCATGCCACGCTGGTCGCACTGACCTCGGCCGCATATTTCACGACCTTTGGGCTCTCTTTCGCCATGCCTGACCCGCTCAAAGTGAGTGAGGGCAATAGCGATTTCGCGCGGAAGCTACGCACCCACAAGGTGCTTCGCTGGGTCACCTTTGCCGGGATGATCGCACAGATCGGCCTCGGGATCGTCACGGCGAACGCCGACTGGTTCAACATCGACCGGGCCAACAACTACAAGGCGCTCCGCGGGATTGCGACCGGCCACCTGGCCGTCAGCCTCATGACCTACGGGGCCATGACCTGGGCCGGCGCCATCATGGTCTTCTGAGAGCGATCTCACCAACATCGGCATTTGCTCGAATTTCCCAGAATTCGAGGCTTGCCCATAGGATCGCCGCGCGGCTAACATCTAAGTCGCCTGCGCAGTGGGGAGCTTAGGTCGCAGGATCCTTTTGCTTTTGGGGGTTTCATGAGATCACCGAAGGGTGCAAAAATCCTTCCGAATCAACGAGCAGGAGTTGGAGTGTCCAAGTTGACGGTCGCCAACTACCTGGGTCTTCTCCTTGAAGACCCTTATGACACCAAGCTCGTCGAAGGTCTGAGGGAGCTGCTCAAGAGTCCCGAGCCTGCCAACGATGCGCAGGATCCGCTTCGCATGCTCGAGGCGGCGCGCGGCGGACACGAGCGGCGCGGTGAATTCCTCGCGGCATCCTGGCTGATCGAGCTCGAGTCGGAGTTGGTCTCCGACGACCCGGAGTTCCAGAAGGTTCTCGTCAAAGAGCTAGGACGCGTTCGGCGCGAGGAGCTCATGGACGAGCAGGGTGCGCTCTCAGCGTACGAGAAGCTTGGTGGTCTCGATTCGGAGGACCCCGAGGTCGCGGAAGCAGTCGATCAGATTCTCCAGGTCGAGGAGAAGTGGGCCGAGCTAGCGCGTCGCTTCATCGAAGAGGCACGCGACGCAGTCGACCCGCGGCTGAAGACCTCCTTGCTCACGCGGGCCGCTTCGCTGATGTGGCAGTACGGAGGCGACTCGACGGTTGAGGAAACCGACGCGATATTCGACGAGGCCTTGGACGCCGACCCCTCGCACATGTGCACTGCGAGACAGTACGCCCTCAGCTTGCGTGCGCGTGGCCGCTGGGACGAGGTGGTTTCGGTATTCGTTCGCGCGGCGAAGGCTGCACGGACTCGCGAAGAGAAGGCAGCGGCCTGGCTTCAGGCGGCGCGCGTCCTGCGACGCTTGCTAGAGGACGTCGAGGGCGCCGCCGACGCCTATCAAAAGGTCTTGGAGCTTACGCCCACCGACGAAGAAGCGCTGGGAGCGCTCGTGGAGCACTTCACCGACCTCGAGGCCTGGGACGAGCTCGCAGCCATGTATGAGAGTGCGCTTCGCTCGCGTCAGAAGCTCGAAGCGGAAAAGGGCATGCTGCTCCAGTTGGCGATGGTGCATTGGCGCTTTCGCAAAGACGCAGAGGCGGCGGAGCCGTTCTTCGCGAGGCTGCGCAAGATGGACGCCGCGCATCCAGGGATGCTCGACTTCTATCGCGAGCGAATCGGCAGCGAAGATCCAAGCGGCCGGCTGCTCACGATCCTCGGAGACGCTCTGCGCACCGCGACCGAACCCGAGCGAAAGCTCGCGCTGGCACGCGAGCTCGGGCATCGGGCACAGAAAGCCGATCGTCCCGAACGCGCGCTCGAAGCGTGGAAGTTGGTCGAACGTTTGGCACCGGGCGACCTCGACGCCCGCGCAGCTCTTCAGCTGCTCTATCAAAACAGCGGCAAGTGGAACGCGCTGTCCGAGTCGATTCGCGGAGAGATCGAAGCCCTGTCCCAGGATTCGAAGGAGGAGAAGCTTCGGCTGCTTCGGGACTTGATCCCGATCTACCGTGATGCGCTCGAGCTGGATTCGATGCTGATTCAGGTTTATGCGGAGATACTGACGCTGTCTCCGTTCGACGAGGAGGCGTTGGGCGCCCTGGCTGAGCTCTACGAAAGCGCCGGTCGATGGAACGAGCTGATTCACGTGCTCGATCAGCAGGCGGAGATAGTCGACGACACACAGCAGAAGGTCGAGCTCTACGTACGGATCGCGAACCTATGGATCGATCGGTTCGGAAATCTCAATCAGGCGACGGGGCCGCTCGAGCGCGTTCTGCGTTTGCAGGCCGATCATCCCTCGGCCTTGGCACAGCTCAAGGACGTCTACACGACGAAGCGAAAGTGGGACGCTTTGTTTACGGTGCTCGGTCGTGAGGCCGAGCTCGCGAGCGATCCGGCGGAGCGCACGAAGAAGAAGATCGAAATGGCGGAGCTCTGCACCGAGCGGCTGCATCAGAACGCGATCGCCATCCGGCTCTGGAAAGAGATCCTTGCCGAGGCGCCCGAGACCGGTGAGGCCCTCGAAAGGCTCGAGAATCTGTCGGAGCGCGAGAAAGACTGGGAAACCCTGGCCTCGGTTCTCGAGAGCCGTGCAGAGGCTGCGGTAAGCGACGCAGATCAACTCGCTCAACTTCAGCGGCTCGGGGTCGTCCTCATGGAGCGACTCGCCCGGACGGACGACGCGATTGCGGTCTGGGAACACGTACTCGAGCTCGACCCGGGAAACAGCCGAGTCAGGCGAATGCTGAAAGATGCGTACGTCGCGCAGGGCAGTTGGGAATCGCTCGAAACGCTGTACGGCGAGAACGAAGATTGGGCGGGATTGGCCGAAGTTCTCGGTCAGGCGGCGGAGCGAGCAGAGGAAGCCGATGCGATCGTTGGCCTCAGCCTTCGTGCGGCCGACGTGTACCGCGAGCGTCTCGATGAACCGCACCGCGCACTTCGCTACTACGAGCGCGCGCTCGCTACCGATCCATCAAACGTCGCCGCAGCAAAGGGCGTCGTGCCCATCTACGAGCGGGACCACAAGTGGCCTGACTACGTCAAAGCGTTGGAGGTCATCGTATCGGGATCCGGATCGGAAACCGAGATCGACCTGCGGCTCGAACGGATCGCATCGCTTCGCAGTGTCTACCTGCAGAGGCTTCGGGATCCGGAAGCTTCGCTCGGCTGAGCCACCCGTGGGTACCTCCTGGCGCCTTCCGATCCAGACATCGTTGCCGGTCTCGAGGAATCAGCAGAAGCGGCGGGCGCATACGCGGACTTGGTTGCACTCTTCCGCGATCGATTGGAGAACAGTACCCTTTCCAGTACGGAACGCCTCGATCTGCAACGGAGAATCGCCGCGATAGCAGGCGAGCGGCTCGGGGAGTCTCAGGAATCGATTCGGCAGCTCGAAGCGATCCTCGAGGTCGAAGCCGAAGACGCAGAAGCGATGGCGGTGCTCGACCGGCTCTATCGTGCGGAGCGGCGGTTCGCGGACCTGCGCTCGCTCTACGAACGCCGCCTCTTGAGCGTTACTGATCCGGCCGAGAAATGGGTGCTTCTCAACGAAGTCGCGCAGGTCGAGGAAGAGCAACTCGGCGACTTGCCCGCCGCGGCAGAGCGACACTGGAAGATCCTCGAGAGTAATCCTCACGACGTGGACGCGCTTCGAGCGGTCGAGCGCTTGTCACAGCAACTCAAGCAGTGGGACAGACTCGGTGCCGCGCTCGAAAGGCGCTTGCAATCGAGGGTGGGCGATGAGGACCGACTCGCCGTCTATCTTCAACTCGCTGACCTCCGACGAATCTATCTGGAGGATCCAGCGGGCGCGCTCGAGCACTACCGAAGCGCGCTCGCGCTCGATGGCAGAAATGAAGTCGCGATCGCCGGCCTCGAAGCATTGTCGGCGGAAGGTGGCGGTGTCGGCGTCGAAGCGATCGACCTTCTCGAGCCGGCGTACGCGAAACGCGGTCACTTCGAGAAGCTGGCCGGGCTCTTGCGCGCGCGTCTCGAGAAGGCGGACGATGCCGAAGAGCGACATGCCCTCAAGTTGCGACTGGCGGATCTGTCTGCCTCCGAGCTAGGTGATGCAGCGGGCGCGT
>DASRZF010000229.1:0-4681 GCA_035686645.1 Polyangiales bacterium | reverse complement strand
TCGAAAGTGACGTCGGTGGGCACGGTGTTCTGACAGCTGATAGCATACGCGCGAAAGATGGGTGCTGTGAAACGTTTCAGCCTTGGCTTAGGCAAATTGGCGGCCGTGACGACTCTTTGGATGCTCATCGCTTGGCCGGCGATCGCGGCGGCGTCGGGCCACGCTGAGTCGCCAACGATCGACTTCCCCCCAAGCCTCGACGGCTATGGAGATGCCGGCTTCGCCAGCCTCGGGGCCATCCTTCGGAACCGCGTCGAGAAAGTACCCTTCAACCTCTGGGCCACTCTGCTGTTCATCGGCGCCATCGTTCATACCTTTGGAACGCACCGGTTTCGGCATATTTCGCACGTCCTCGAGCAGCGTCACGACGCGAAAATTCGCGCGGGCGAAACGCAAAACCGTGTGTCGGCGCTTGCACGTGTATTCCACTTCCTCGGCGAACCCGAAGTGGTCTTTGCTCTCTGGACGGTTCCGCTATTTTTCACAATCGATCTCTTTTACGATCAAGCCACCGCCGCCTCGTACATCAACGATGGTGTGAACTTCACCGAGGCTGTGTTCGTCGTGGTGATCATGACCATTGCGTCGACTAGGCCCATTCTGGAATTGGCCGAGGGTGCCATGCGCCAGCTTGCTCGACTGGGCGGCGAGACCCCGCTCGCATGGTGGTTGGTCTTGCTGATCGTCGGTTCGGCGCTCGGATCCTTCATCACGGAGCCGGCCGCGATGACGATCTGCGCGTCGCTCTTGGCCCGCAAGTTCTACGCGCTCAAACCGAGCAAGGCCTTGGCGTATTCGACACTTGGCCTCTTGTTCGTGGCCATTTCGGTGGGGGGGACGTTGACGAACTTTGCAGCGCCGCCCGTGCTCATGGTGGCCGATGCCTGGGGTTGGACGACCCGCCACATGCTGACTCAGTTCGGCTGGAAGGCGATGCTCGGCATCGTGACCGCCACTCTCGCGTACTACATCTATTTTCGTAAGGAGCTTCGCGAACTGGGGCGCGGTGCGCTCCTCCGGGATCCAGAGGAGCCTGCGGAGTTGCCGATTCCGATTTGGGTCACCCTGGGACACGTGCTCTTCATGGTCCTGACCGTAGCGAACGCACACCACCCCAAGCAACTCATCTTCACGATTCTGTTTTTTCTTGCGTTCGTGGAAGTGACCGAAGACTTTCAGCGAAGCTTCAGCTTGCGGTCTCCCGTTCTGGTCGGACTTTTTTTGGCGGGTCTCGTCATTCACGGGGGCCTTCAGCAATGGTGGATCGCCCCCGTGTTGGGCGGCTTGGACGAGCTTCCACTGGTGCTTGGCGCCACGGCGCTGACGGCGTTCAACGACAACGCGGCGGTGACGTACTTGTGTACTCTGGTTCCGTCGATGACCGAAGGCATGAAGTATGCGGCCGTCGCGGGCGCAGTGACCGGAGGTGGGCTGACCGTGATCGCCAACGCTCCAAATCCGGCTGGTCAGTCGATCCTCGACAAGCACTTCGAGGACGGCATCAGCTCGCTGGGCCTTCTCGCAGGCGCTCTGCTCCCCACCTTGGTCGTGCTGGGCTGCTTTCTCGCCTTCCGCTGAGGCTCACACGAGGACGACGGACATTTTTGCACTGGCTAGTAGTATCGTCGGCGTCGTGAACCTCCGTGCCGCCGTACTCACTGGAATCACCCTGCTCGCCTTTGCTGCAAACTCGCTGCTCTGTAGGATGGCGTTGGCGTCCGATCTCATCGGCCCCGTTGTATTCTCCGCGATTCGCCTCGGCAGCGGCGTCGCGATCCTCGTCCCGTTGTCAGCTCTGATGACCGAGCCCAAACACGAGGCGTGCTTGTCTGGGTCTTGGAAATCTGGCCTGGCGCTATTCGTCTATGCGATGGCGTTCTCATTGGCCTATGTGTCGCTCGAAACCGGCGTGGGCGCCCTGATCCTCTTCGGCTCGGTGCAGGCCACCATGATCGGCGCCGCCCTGCGTCAGGGAGAGCGTCCCAGACCCCAGGAATGGTTCGGTCTGGTCATGGCCATGGCCGGGCTAGTCTACTTGGTCCTGCCAGGTATGCGGGCCCCGAATCCCCTCGGGGCAGTGTTGATGCTCGCCTCGGGGGTCGGATGGGGCGTGTATTCGCTCCGCGGGAAGGCAAGCTCGGCGCCGGTGGCCGCGACGGCGGGAAATTTCGCCCGTGCCTTTGCACTCGCAATCGCATTGCTGATCGTGGGTCTCTTCATGTCGTGGAACGTGCAACGGGCTTCGGTACGCGGAGCGGCCCTCGCGGTGATTTCGGGAGCGCTCAGCTCGGGCCTTGGGTACGTGATCTGGTACATCGCGCTTCGTGACTTGACGGCGACCCGGGCCGCGATTGTGCAGCTCGCCGTCCCCGTGATCGCAGCCGCTGCTGGAATCATCGTCCTCGGCGAGGAGCCCAGCGTCCGCCTCGCGATCGCCAGCCTGATGATCCTCGGCGGAGTGGGTGGCGCTATCCTGGCCCGCAACCACGGAGCAGCGCTCGACCCTTGCGAGAATTCGCCGGAGCGTCGACCATGACCCACCATGAGCACCGAAACCAATGAGGTTTGGCCCCGGGGCATGCCCGCCATCGGGCAATGCGCAGCGCGCACGCGCACGGTCGAACAGCGGGACATCGAGCTATTCACTGAGATTTCAGGCGATCGCAATCCACTCCACTATGATGAAGCGGTGGCCAAGCAGACCCGGTTTGGAGAAATCGTGGTCCAAGGCGGCATCACGAGCGCGATTCTCAATGCAGTCGTTGCCGAGGATCTGCCCGGCCCTGGCACCGTTTTCTTGCACGTGGACTGGAGCTTCAAGGCACCGGTCCGCCCCGGCGATCGGATCACCGGCCACGTCGAGGTCCTCGAGGTCAGGACAGACAAGCCGATCACGAGACTGAAGACCGAAGTCGTTCGCAATGACGGGACTCTCGTGCTCTCCGGGGAAGCGCTTTGCTACACGATGCCCTTGGGTCGGCAGCTTCGCGACTCCAGGTCTACGCAGCGCTAGCGGAAGCAATCTCCATCGCGACCATCGCCTCCTCTTCGCGGTTCATCTCCTGGCTCATCATTCGGTGATACTGCTTCACGGTGGGGATGTCCCAGTCGAGCGATGCAACACGATCGGAGAGCTCGAAGAATTTCAAGGATAGATCGTCCCTCGCCATCTGGTAGTCGGCCAAGTCGCCACCGTAGCCGATGGTCCGGGCCAGGATGTCCGCATCTCGCAGCGCATTGGTGATGCCGTGTGCGGTGATCGGATCCGTCATGTACCCGGCGTCCCCCACGAGCGCCCAACCTTCGCCCCAGGGCTGACGAACAAAGCCCCGCATCCCCGGGAAGAAACGGAGCTTGCCCACTTGCTCCGCAGCCCGAATACGGGCCCCGATGTCCGGCGCGCTCTCCTCGATGACGCGAACGAAGGCGCGGTCGCGTTCCGCTGCGGAACCGGCCACGAAATCGTCCGAAAACGAAGCAAAAACGAGGGTTTCCTCATGGTTGGTCGGAATGGCGCCTGCGCCCATACCCGGACGGTAGTACCAACGGTTTCCGTCGACTGGAAGATTTCGAAAGTAACCGAAGGCGCAACTCGTGGCGTGACTGGCCCAGACATAGGGGGTCGCTCCCACGAGCTGCGCAACTTTGGAACGCCGCCCGTCCGCTCCGATGACGAGGCCTGCCTCGATCTCCCTAACATTTCCCGATTCGTCGCGCAGAACGACACCGCACACACGCCCGGCAGGCGTGCGAAGAAGATCGAGCATTTGGACCCCGTGGCGAACGTCGGCTCCTTCGTCGCGCGCAGCGTCGGCCAGCATCCGATCGAACACGGTCCGGCGGGGAGCGTACAGCGCGTCGACGCCGTGCCGTGGTCTGATGTCGACTTCTACGACCTCGGTGCCGCGGTCATCCGCGTAGCGGAAAGCGGTTCTCTGGATGCGGGGCGTGCCCTCTCGTTCTAGTCGCTCGGCAAGCCCCCATCGGTGCAGAAGCAGCGCGGCGGGTCGCATGAGCGCGTGCGTCGATACGGTGTCGGAGCCAAGGCGGCTCTTGTCGAACACCAGCACGCGAAGCCCAAGTGCTGCGAGAAGCATGGCTGTGGCGGCACCCGCACATCGGGCTCCGACGATGACGACGTCATA
Organism: Polyangiales bacterium; assembly: GCA_035686645.1. Classification (GTDB taxonomy): domain Bacteria; phylum Myxococcota_A; class Polyangia; order Polyangiales; family Houyiibacteriaceae; genus SG8-38. The sequence goes on along the minus strand of DASRZF010000229.1, from coordinate 536 downwards.
GGCATTGTTGATGGGTTGCATGATCATGGTCGTGACTCCTAGGCAGCAATCGAAGAACGATGAAAGCGTTGACTGAGATGCTCGGCAACGGCGCGAGCATCATCGCCAACCCCGTCGATGAAGCTCGACTTGCGGGTGCGCTGGAAGTTGAGCCCGAGCACGTAGAGGCCCGCAGCAGGGGTGACCCCAGCGTCGTGAATAATCTCCCCGCGGATGTTGAGGACCGGCACTTGCAACCACGGGTATCGGCGGCGGTACCCCGTTGCCCAAAGGACGCTCGAAATACCGGCGTCTCTCAGCTCGAGCTCGGTGGGAGCCTCCGAAATCGCGATCGGCGGGCGACGATCAGGAATGTCGGCGGCCATGCAAGTCTCGTCGATGAACCTGTCGATCCGCTGGAGCACGCGATCGAGCTTCTGCTCGGCCGCGTCGATGTTGCGGCCGAGATCGTCGCGGAACGAGATCCGCGTGCCGTCGACTCCACCAACCCGGCCTACGAGTCGCACGCCTTCCTCGTGAAGGATCGCAAGATCGAT
>DASRZF010000228.1:0-5767 GCA_035686645.1 Polyangiales bacterium | reverse complement strand
CACGGGCATCGCAGGATTCGCTAGTTGCCCGTCGCGACCCGTTCAGACATAGCTTCGTCATGGTGAGCCTGCGTGAGCTGCTGAGTCTCGAATCGCCCGATCTGACCGCTGTTGCCTCGCATCTCGATGCGCTCGAATCGTCGGAGCGAGTCGCAGAGATTCGCACCTTGGGCCGCGCGCATCAGGCTCGGCTCTTCGATGCTGCGAAGGGCTGGCGCCCGATCACACTCGCCGACCTCGTCCCGATCCGGAGAGACGCGATGCAGGAGGTGGTTCACGAAGGAAAGAACTCACTCCCTCTGTTCAACCACTTCGCCAAAGCGTTCGTCCGCCCCGCCCCGAGCGATGGGAAGGAGCTCTGGGGGTACAATCGGGCGGGCAGCTTCGTCGAAACGGTGGTCGGGCCGGGCTACTTCGTGGCGTATCCGTTCGAGGTCGAGGGCGAAGTGCTCGTCGACTACCTCAGGGTTCCCCCGAAGCGCCCCGAACACTGGCCACCGATCCTCCCGAATTCAGCTCGCTTATCGAGGTTCGTGTACAACCACACGCAGGACATCCTGCGTGGCGTCTCGGCGCACGTGTCCATCGGCCGCGCCACCAAGAGAGGCCAGCCAATGTCAGCTTGGTTCGTGCTGTGCCGGCAGGACCCGCCCTAGGCGGGCGATGGTGAACAACTGTGCGGGTCACCGGAGTCGATCCGCTCAATTATCGATGATTCGCGCTGATCGGTGAGTGATCTCTGTCAGAGGGTCGACCTTTTTCGCCATTTGTTGAACACTGAATTGCGAGGGGGTCATGACAGCGTCGCTGAAAGAGCCGGTCCCGTCGCCGGCCCAAGAACTGCATCCTCGTGACGAGAGCGCAACCTACTCGAAGCGCGATGAGGATTTCGTACGCTTGCTGAACGCGGCTGGCCTAGCGTGCGAGCTCGATACCGGACAGCTGTCGGCGATCACGGCGACCCTCGAGGATTCGCGGATCGACTCTCGCCGAATGGACATCCTCGAGATGTACTACCGAGGCAACGAGGATGCGTCCATTGCAGCGCGCCGTCGCAGGAGCGACCGCTACTTCATGCACAACGATTTCTTCTCGGCGAGCGCGCATCAGCTCGTGTCTCACTTGGCCAACCTGAACCCAGAGATTGCGCCGGTGACGCTTCAGCGGATCGGGGCCAATGATGGGCCATTGGTTCTGAGAGCCGGGGAACACTTCAGTGCAGTCACCGACGAGGATGACGAGGACGCCGAGCTCGGAACCGTCGCCGTGCGTGCTCTGGTTCGCGCCCTCAACGCGCTACTGGCCAAAACGTCCGTGAGCGAAAGGCTCGTCGGTCTCGTGCCCGACGCCTCACGCGAGCTCTACGTGGGCGTGACGGAGGAAGGCGCGATGACCCTGCTGCAGGGTGGTTGCACGGAGCTTTCCGCGCCTGCGGCGCTCCGCGAATTCGCGAGCTGGTAATCTAGACGCGGCTCAGCCATACCTCAGGCCACGGACTCGAGGTGAGTGTAAATGGCTGAATACGATTACGACCTCTTCGTCGTGGGTGCGGGCTCAGGGGGCGTGAGGGCGGCTCGCGTCGCGAGCGAGCTTGGAGCAAGGGTGGCGATAGCCGAAGAGGCGCGGATGGGTGGCACCTGCGTCAACGTCGGATGCATCCCGAAGAAGCTCTACGTGTATGGGTCTCATTTTGCCTACGACCTGCGAGATGCTGAGAGCTATGGCTGGTCTAACGAATCCAGCTTCGATTGGACCATCTTGCGGCAGAACAAGGATCGTGAGATCGCACGTCTCAACCGAATCTACGAAGGACTACTCGAGCGCGCGGGGGTGAGATCCATCCCGGGCCGCGCGAGACTCTTGGATGCTCACACAGTGGAGGTCGAGGCGGCCCGGTTCACGGCTGGAAGAATTCTGATCGCGACCGGCGGAAAGGCCATCTTGCCGGACATCCAGGGACGGGAGCACGCCCTCACTTCGAATGACGTGTTCTCACTCGAGACGCTACCAAAGCGGGTCATGATGGTCGGGGCGGGCTACATCGCTCTCGAGCTCGGCTCCGTCTTTCGCGCTCTCGGCGTCGAAGTCACGCTCGTTCACCGCGGCGAGGAGATCTTACGCGGGTTCGATCGCGACTTGCGATGTCATCTGCACGACGAGCTCGAAGTCAAGGGCGTGCGGATCATCTTGAACACCCAAGTGCAAGAGCTGCGAAAGACCAATGCTGGGTTCGAGGCGAGTCTCAGCAATGGAGAGACGCTCGAAACCGACTTCCCGGTGTTCGCGATCGGGCGTGAGCCGAACGTGGAAGGCCTTGGACTCGAAGAGATCGGGGTGGAGATGGGTCGGCGCGGTGGCATCGTGGTCGACGAGGACTTCACCAGCTCCGTGTCCTCCATCCATGCTGTCGGAGATGTGACGGATCATGTCCAGCTCACGCCGGTCGCTCTCGCGGAAGGCATGCACTTCGCGCACCGGTTTTTCGGAGAGGGTCAGCACCGCGTCGACTACGCCAACATCCCCACCGCTGTATTCTGTCAACCCGAGCTTGCAACCGTCGGGCTGACCGAGGCGGAGGCCTGGCACCGGTGCCAGGACGTGCGCGTCTACAAGTCCGTGTTCACGCCACTGAAACTCAGCCTCAGTGGCCGTAAGGAGCACAGCATTGTCAAGCTCGTCGTCGACGCATCGAACGACCGGGTGGTTGGTTGCCACATGGCTGGCCACGGCGCGGCTGAAATCATCCAGGGGCTAGCCGTGGCAATGAAAGCGGGGGCCACCAAGGCTCAGTTCGACGCGACCATGGGCATCCACCCGAGCTCCGCTGAAGAATTCGTCACGCTGCGATGATTCACGACTTAATCAATCAAGAATAAAGATGGCGTGCACGGACATAAATTGACGCGTTTAGTGGCATTTAAGATCTAGATTGGCGCTTCGCCACTGGACGCATTGCAAACCCGCAGTAAACTTGTCAAGTTAGTCCGAGCCATCATGGAAGTCGTTCGCGCAGCCTCAGTCGATTCCGATCTCGATCAAGAAAATCGAGCCGTAGAGGCATCGACAGCGGAAGAGCTCATCGAATGGGCGTCGCAGCGGTTCGGCGACAAGCTGATCGCGTCGACGAGCTTCGGAGCCACCTCGGCGGTGATGCTGCACCTCGTGTCGAGCGTCGCGCCCCGCACTCCGGTCATCTGTGTCGACACCGGCTACCTCTTTCCTGAAACGTATCAGTTCGCCGAAACGCTCATCAAACGCTTGGGTCTCGACGTTCGCTTTTACTCCGCGACGATGTCGCCAGCTCGGCAGGAAGCCCTGTACGGCAGGCTTTGGGAGCAAGGCGACGAGGGTGTGAAACGCTACTTGGAGATCAACAAGGTCGAGCCCATGCAACGCGCGCTTCGTGAGCTTGACGCAGACGCTTGGATGGCCGGCCTGCGTTCCGAACAGACGGCGCACCGCGCAGGGCTGCGCCGCATCGATCGGCAGGACGGTCGTGTCAAGATCCACCCCGTCCTCGACTGGACGAGCGAACACATGACGGAGTACATGGAACGCTTCGATCTGCCCTACCATCCGATGTTCGAGCAAGGCTACCGGTCGATCGGTGACCACCACTCCACAATTCCGACCACTGCCGACATGGATCCGCGCGACGGCCGAATTCTCGGCAAGACACGGGAATGCGGGCTGCACCTTCCGCTGACCGAAGAGCAGAATCAAAGCCTCAAATCGAGCGGATTGTAAGAAGCTGGCCCATCGCCGGGGTTTGCGTAACCTCGAACGAGGGTGACTTTGCTTCGGCTCGTTCTCAGCGACCTGCATCTCGGGACGGGAACCCGGCGCGGACAACTGAACCCTCTCGAGGACTTCATCCACGACGATCGCTTCGTCGAGCTGCTCGCCTACTACGATCACCTCAGCGGGAGAGATGGCAGCATCGAGCTGATCCTCAACGGTGACATCTTCGACCTTCTCAAGGTGAAGATCGCCGATGAGTGGCCGACGGAAGTTACTGAAGAGATCGCAATCGCCAAGCTTCAGCAGTGCCTCGAAGGACACCCCAAGTTCGTGCATTCGATCCGGGAGTTTCTGCAGAAGCCGACGAACCGCGTGACGTATCTACCGGGGAATCACGACCTCGAGCTCTGGTTCGCCGGAGTGCAGGAGCTCTTTCTTCGATACGTGGCGCCGGGGAACGCAGCGGAACGTGTGCACTTCGTGACGTCCTCGGACACCTACTACTTGCCCGAGGGCATCCAGATCCGCCACGGACACCAGTTCGAACGCATTCACCGTGTCGACTACTCTCAGATGACCCGTACTCTGCGCGACGGGACCGAAATCCTCGCGCTGCCCTGGGGCAGCCTTTGGATTCTCGAAGTGATGAATCCACTCAAGGAGATTCGAAGCCACATCGATCGTATTCAGCCGCTGCGGAGATTTCTCTGGTCGTCCGCGCTCTTGGATCCGGGCTTTGTCTTCAAGTTCCTCTGGCGCTCAACCGTCTACTTCCTGCGGCACCGTGTCTTCACGATCCGGGCTTGGCGCCACCGCATCATGAACTTCCCGCGGCTCGTTCGCGAGGAGGTCCTCGAGGTGACCAGAGGGGGCTACGATGAGCAAGCCATTCGCGCACTCAACAAGATCCGCGGCGCGCACACGTTGATTGTGGGCCACAGCCACGGTCCGCGATTCTTGCAACTCCCCAATGATCGCATCCTCGTGAACACCGGCACTTGGGTAAAAATGATCAACTTGGACCTTCAGTACCTCGGTCAGGATAGCGGACTGACCTACGCCGTGATTGGCTACGACGACGACGGCAAGCCGGAGACCACGCTCATGAGATGGCAAGGCGCCCACGAAGCCTGCGAAGCCATCCCCTACGCAGACTGACACTGGCACGGGCGCTGGCACTGACGCTGTGATCTTCCCTGGAAAAAGTGGACGGGTTGATTATGCGGCCTGAGCCTGGTTCACAAAGTGCCTCTGTTCGAATTGGTTGGGGCTGAGATAGCCGAGCGAAGAGTGGAGGCGGTGCGGGTTGTACCAGCCCTCGATGTAGCGGGCGACGGCGTCTTGCACCTCGCGGCCGGTTCGCCAGCTCTGCCGGTGAAGGAGCTCGGTCTTGAGCCGGGCAAAGAAGCTCTCGACGACCGCGTTGTCCCAGCAGTCTCCCTTACGGCTCATCGAGCAGACGATGCCGTGTTGATGGAGCACGTTTTGGTAGGCGTGCGCCGCGTACTGCACGCCGCGGTCCGAGTGGTGGACGAGCCCAGGCTCGGGCGCGCGACGTCCGAGCGCCATGCGTAGAGCTCCGAGCGCGAGCTCGGCTTGAAGATGCGGCCTCATGGCCCAGCCGACGACTCGACGCGAGAACAGGTCCATCACGACCGCCAAGTACATCCAGCTCTGCGAGGTCCACACGTAGGTGATGTCGGTGACCCAGCGCCGATTGGGACGCTTCGCTTCGAAGTCACGCTGCAACAGATTGGGCGCGACCGGTGCATCGTGGTCACTGTCGGTCGTGCATCGGTAGCGCCGTTTCGGCGTGCCGCAGCGCTGCAATTCGCGCATCAAACGGGCCACGCGGTCGCGACCGACCTCGAAGTCCTTCTGACGCAGTCGCCGATAGATACGCGGACTGCCGTATGTGCCCTGGCTGCGCTCGTGAATTGCGGTGATGTGTACCTTCAGCGCGTCGTCTTCCTGCGTTCGCCGACTCGGCCCACGCCGAAGGTAGACGTAGTAGCCGCTCTTGCTG
>DASRZF010000227.1:0-4569 GCA_035686645.1 Polyangiales bacterium | reverse complement strand
GAATGATTCTGGGGTCCGGATCCAGAGGTGTGATCGGAACCTTCTTTCGAGCGGAACCCTCGGCCACGTATGCACGGTAGTCCTCGCGATACGCGGTAAGCCGTTCGTCGATTTGCTTCGCGATCGCTGCCTCGTCCATGGCGGAGTCGAGATCGAGGAGCAAAGGAAGTCGCTTGGTGCGAAGAACGTGGTCGGGCGTCGCCGTTCCACGTTGGCTGACAGCGTCGAGGTCTTCCCGCGCCAAGAAGGCGTCGATCTCGGCGCTTTGTCTGATTGAGAGAAGGTAGCTCCGGAGGCCTCCGCCGAGCCTTCCACGGAGGATCGGCGCGATCGTCTCATAGACCAGCGGCGCCGGAATCGTTCGAGCGACACGCACGCGCGCCCGCTTCTCCGAAGCGAATCGAATCGCCGCATCGACCGCATGGATGTGCCGCTCATAGCTCTCCTTCGCGCTGGCCCCGAAGGTGAACAGACCGTGCTTGGACAAGAGCAGACCTTCGACGGCGGGATTCTCTTCGAAGGTCTCGACCGCTAGCTTGGCGAGCGCGAAACCGGGCATGACATAAGGTACGAACGCGAGCCGCCCGCCGTAGACCTCCCTGCAAATCGTCTCCGCCTGGGCCTGATCGAGCAGGGCCAGGATCGCGTCGGCGTGAGAGTGGTCGATGAATTTGTGAGGCAGGAACGCGTGCAAGAGCGTTTCGATCGAAGGATTTGGCGCGCGGGAATCGACAAGTCGGGTTCGCTGCGCGTTGACCATGTCTTCGTCGGAGAGCGCAGCCAAGTCACGCAGGGGGCCGAGGGTTTCGAGACGGATTGCTGGCAAGCCGGCCGGCTCGATGGTGCCCAGGTCCCAGCCGCTGCCCTTCACGCAGAGCACGTCGACCTCGCAGCCTAGGTCGTCGACGACGCGGGTCTTCACCGAAGTGTTGCCGCCTCCATGAAGCACGAGCGATGGGTCCTGGCCGATCAGCCTCGAGGTATAGACCCGGAGCGCGACGTCCTCGTTGACGCGCGGCTCGTCGCGGTACCGGTCAATCGCCTCTTGCGCATCTTCGTCGGACCATCGGCTTTGCACGTCGGACTGCCTCCCTAGCTGTGGGCCGGCGGAGCTTAACATGGGTCCATCGCGCCCAAATCGACCCGCGAGCCTCTCGCTCCGCTGGCACGTCGCTTGCTCTACTTGCTGGTAGAATCACCGATCTGTGTGCCAATCTGCGCCCGGTCGCCAGATAAGGATGACAAAAATGTCTCGATTTCGCCCCCTACTTGGATTTGGACCCCTTCTGCTGCTCTCAATGGTCAGCCTCCCCCAGGGCGCGAAGGCCTGTGGCGGGCTCTTCTGTTCGGCCACGGCGCCGGTGAACCAGGCAGCCGAACGTATCATCTTTTCGAAGAATGCGGATGGCACAGTTACCGCGGTCGTCCAAATCCAGTACCAGGGACCCTCGGAGGAGTTCGCCTGGGTTCTTCCGGTTCCGGGGATTCCAGAGGTGAAGGTTTCGTCCGACCTTGCGTTCACCCGACTGCAGTTGGCGAGCAATCCCCAGTACAACTTGAGCACCCGGGTCGAAGGCGAATGTCTCGACGATGGAACCCGGTTCAATCTGCCGACGAGCGGCAACGCCGATATAGACGGCAGCGGTGGAGGGGGCGGCGCGGGGGGCGGCGGGGTGACCGTCCTCGCTCAGGGCAACGTCGGACCATACGACTACGTGGTCATCAAGCCGGATGGGGCGTTCGACCGCGTTGGCGACGTGATGGTCGAATGGCTGACGACAGAAGGATACGACGTCGTTCCACCGGGAGGCGATCCTGGGGACATCTCCGACCTGCTCGGCTCCTATCTCGAGGGCGGAATGAATCTGATCGCGTTTCGACTCACCAAGGGCAACGACGAAGGCACGATTCGGCCGATCCGGATCACCTATGCGTCGGACCAACCCATGATCCCGATCCGTCCGACGGCGGTGGCCGCGAACGACGACATGGGGGTGATGGTCTGGGTACTCGGCGAGAGCCGAGCCGTTCCCGTCAACTACCGATCTCTTCAGCTCAACGAAGCCCTACTCGACTGGCTCACCGGCGGCAGCAACTACAACCAAGTCGTCGTAGCCGCCGCCAATGAAGCCGGAGGGCAAGGATTCGTGACGGAACGTGCCGGCGAAGCGGCAGCATATGAGAACGTCATCGTGAACGACTTCGAGCGAGATCAGTGGGAGTCGCTCGAAATGACGCTCCCCAGTCTCTCGCCGGAGGAAGTCCTACGAGAAAGCGCCGGCTTCGCTCAATGGGATGGATATCTCGGCGTGCTCGAGGACTTCATCCCGGAGGCAGAGCTCGATGCGTTCATCCAGTGCCCGCAGTGCAGTGAGAACCTGACGCCGTTCGATACCGGCGCCTTCATGAATGCACTCGCCGAGGATGTCATCGCGCCCATGCTCGAGACCGAGGCGCTTCTGGGATCACGGCCGTACGTAACACGCCTCTATACCACCTTGTCAGCACCCGAGATGGACCTCGATCCTTTGTTTGATTTCAATGCTGACCTCGAAGATGTGACGAACGTGCATAATGCGACGCGTGTGATCGAATGCAGTCCGTTCATCACGTTCGATGAAGCGCCGTCACGGGTGGAGCTCGAGGACGGCCGGGTCGTACGGCTGACCCCGGGCAACCTGACCTGGCCGTTCACGCCCGACTTGAAAGACGCGCCTCCGGCGAATGCGATCGTAGCCCAGCTGACGACCAGCGGCCCCGGGACGGTCGTGACCGACAACAGCGATGCGATCGACGCGGCGCTAGCTCGGCACAACGCGCAGGTACCCACCTTGGCAGACATGGGACTCACCACGGCAGGGGGCTGCGCAGTGGGGCAGATACAGGCCGGCGCTACGCTCTGGCTGGGTCTCGGCCTCGCCGCCTTGCTCCTCTGGCGCCGCCGAGCCCTCCGAGGCCGCTAAACGCACGGCACCCCCCGCGGGCCGGAGCTGCGGGGGGCTGGGTGCCCAGACCTGGAATCGAACCAGGGACACGAGGATTTTCAGTCCACTGCTCTACCAACTGAGCTATCTGGGCCCGGAAAACAGGCGCGGAGCCTAGCCGTGCTTGGGGGCCTGTCAAGCATCAGAGAAAACTTGCGTTCCGGTACGCCTTCAGGATTACAATGAATGCTGGATGGTGTGACTCGGGATGGCAAGCCCAGTGGATGATCGCGGTATCGACGCGTTCCTCGACCTTCTCGGTGAAGGGGGAAAGGGGCCCGGCCCGAAGTCAGAGGCGCTCGAAGCCCTCGCGCTAAGACCGGTCTTTCTAGCGACCTGGGAGCCGCGTGCGGAGGGATTCCGAACGCTGATCAACGCCGATGGAGAAGAGGCTCTGGCGGTGTTCAGCTCGGAAGACTTGCTGAAGAGCGCAGCGTCGCGCTTCGATTGGATCGGAGCGGACGGATCGATCGCGACGCATCAATCGCTCGGCGGTGACATCCTGCGCCACGCATGGACTCGGGAGTATGCGTTTGTGGTGATCGACATCGGTTCGGACCACTCGCTCGAGTACGAGCGGGAAGAGCTCAAGCTAATTCTGCGCGAGATGGAGAGCACCGGCCCGTTCCGCACTTCGAGACCGCCGGCTCCGTCCGAGAAGCCCGCCGCCGAAAGCTCGTTCCCGCCACCGGTCGAGCGTATTTCGACCATGTACAGCATGGCGCCGACCCAGACTGAGACGCTCGACCGCCTGAGCGATCTGCCCACAAAGCCGCACGAAGTGCCTTTCGACAGCGAGCCGCCCACGAAGCCCCGCACCGCGCTGCCGAGCAAACGCCCCGCGCCCCGTAAGCAGCCGCCACGTCCAAGACAACGCAAGAGCTCACGACCGGCGCAGAAGCCGAAGAGCGAGCCGCCAAGCCCTCAAATCGAAGAAGTTCGGGTGCGCAACGCGGAGCTTGGTGACCGCGGAACCTACGGCGCGGCCAGCATCATTCCGTCGTCAGAGCGGCGGCCGCAACCGATCTCGCCATCGATGCCCGTCACCGAAGACGAGATTTCCCGAGCAGACTCGGCCTCCGCCTCCGCCTCTGCGCCAGCGGCGCCAAAGCTCACCTCCGACGCGCCCACGGCGCCTGCTGCGCATCCGCTACCATCCTTGGAGCCCGGCAGGCTCAAGTTGCCAGCGATCGGACCCATAGGTGCCGGCCCTGCTGAACCCCCGCCCCCGCTGGATACCAAGCAAACGACGGCGAAAACGGAAAAACCGCCCGTACCCAAAGGCGCGCGCGTCCCCGTGCCTTCGATAGGCGATGGGATCAAGCTGGTAGAAGTCCACGAACCTCCGGACGAGGCGCTGCTCCAGAGTCTCGCCGGCGTCCTGCGAGGTTACTTCGAGATCGAATGGGCATCGTACTGCGAGGTCGCGCGCCCGGCCGGCCCGGCAAGCCCTGCGGTCGGCCTTCGAATCACCGACGGGTACCGGGACAACGTCACCGCGATCATCAAGGAGCTCTGTGAAGCCAGCAGAAAGCACGACGTAGAAATCGACGTGCTCCTCATCGATGGTCACGACATGCTCCGC
>DASRZF010000226.1:0-5271 GCA_035686645.1 Polyangiales bacterium | reverse complement strand
GGATACCAGCACCCTGAATGGGGCCACGCGGTCTGGCGCGACGAGCTCGAGATCGGATACGAGAGCTGGAAGCTCGACGAAGTGGAGCCGGATGACTACTGCTCCATTCACGTACACAATCTGGTCCGCGCCAAAATGGGTAACAAGACGGGTATCGGCATCCTCGAAACCATCGTCTTCGGACGACACGAACCGAGTGGCTTCAAGGACCTGTTCGACGGCGCTCCGTGAGACGCTGACTCCGGCGCGTTCTTAGAACGAGTAGCCGACGCCAGCAGCGATGATCGGGAAGGCCGTGGGGTAAAAGGGATTCCGCAGCACCGGGACCTTGAGCGAGGTCGCGACGAAAACCCCTTTGCCGACACCCATCAGTAATCCGCCACCGAGCAGTAGGTTCCCGTAGTTCATGCGACCCGAGCTGACGTCACCTTGTTTCCAACCGGTGTTGATCAGCTCGCCTTCGACCAGCACGAAGAACTGCGGAATCGGATACAGTCGAACGAAGATGGAGCTCCCGAAGGTTTGCCAAGTGGTTTCTGGGATGGTGACTCGGTCTCGCGCGAACTGGTACGTTAAACCGAGACCGGGTTCGACGATGCGCTTGATGATGTAGGAGACCTGCGGCGAAATTCCTATGGAGAAGAAGTCCGTCGCGAAACCAAGCCCGATTCCACCCCCGACTCGAAGATGGCCGAGTGGCTCCTTGGGTTTGCCGAGCTCGGGTGCGGGCGGCTCAACGGCGCTCGGCTCGGTCTGCGCTGGGGGCTCCGTGATGATGTCGATCGCGGAATCATCCTGCGCCGCAACGAGGTCTGCTGGAACCAGCACAGTGAGGGCTCCCAAGAGAGCTCCAGGCCAAGAAAGCTCACGCACGCTTTCTTTATAACAGAAACGAATCCTCGAGATCTTCGAAGGTCTTGGCCCGCCGGAAGCCGCGCGATTGCGCCTTTCCGTCGAGCGCGACTGGGCTAAGCTTCCACCATGAAAGACTCCATGGTGGTGTCTCGGATCGTACACGAGTCTTACGAGCGGGCGCGTCCGCTGATGCCGAGTGGTCACTGGTGGGAGCATCTCGACGACGACTTCGCCCGAAGGCCGGAGAAGTTCGAGCTGGCGCGACTCGACCGCTTGCAGATCGGAGCCACGGCCGCCTTGGACCATGTGGTGCGTGCGGTCTTTGGCACGATGGTAGGGTCGACGGCCATTCCCTTTGGGTTCAATCCGCTCGAGCTTCGGCGTTCGATGCAAAACGTCGGTCTCTACGCTGACATGGCGGAGTCCGGCGATCGCAGACGCTTCTTCAAGGATCCTCCGTCCGGCGTCCGGGTGCGCGTCAAGCGCGGGCGCTGGTTTCCCCGTTTCGAGCCTGATGATGGTGTTTGCGAGGTGCTGCGCTTCGACAGCCCGTTCCAGCCAGTCCACCCGAGCCAACACAAGCCATATCTTCGACACGATCGCAACCGTGTAGCCTACGCTCGAATGATTCGGCACCGCGATGGACCACGACCGACGATTGTGGCGATCCACGGCTTCACCGCAGAGGGATACCTGATCAACGAATGGTTCTTCGCGCTTCCTTGGTTCTACCGAATGGGATGCGACATCGCCCTCTTCACGCTCCCCTTCCATGGACCACGGCAGACACGCTTCTCACCCTTCTCGGGTCACGGATTCTTCGCAGGGGGCTCGTCTCGATTCAACGAGGCTGTCGCGCAGTCCGTATTCGACTTCCGAATTCTCTTCAACTGGCTACGGCAGGAGCAAGGTGTCGAACAGGTGGGGGTGACCGGCTTGAGCCTCGGCGGATTCATCTCTTCGATGCTCGCCAGCGTGGAAGAGAACTTGGCATTTGCTCTCCCCAACGTACCGATCATCAGCGTGGCAGATCTGGTCCTGGAATGGCAACCGCTCGGCGCACTGATGCGCACTGCGCTTGCAGCCTCCGGCCTGACGGCGGCCGACGCGCGACGGTTGGTCGCGGTCAGTTGTCCTCTCAGCTACCCACCAGTCCTCCCGCCGGAGCGCTTGATGATCGTAGGTGGTGCCGGCGATCGTCTTGCGCCGCCGAAGCACTCGAGGCTTCTCTGGGAGCATTGGCAACGCTGCAGGATGTACTGGTTCCCGGGGAGCCATAGCGTGCATCTCGACCGCGGAAAGTACCTGACCGAGATGGCCCGCTTCATGATGGGCCTTGGGTTCTTGAAACCCGGGAGTACGCGATGATTCCCGTTTCAACGCTCGACGCGGCCATGCTTTACGCGGAAACGGCCGAAATGCCGATGCACACGATGGGGGTATTGATCTTCGAGCGAGACGACGATGAGAGCGACGATCAGGGTGACGCCTCGTCATTCGAGCAGATGCGCAAATTGTTCGCCGAAAGGATCCATCTCATTGCGCCGTTCCGGAGACGGATCGTCCAAGGGCCCCTGCAGATTGGCGATCCTCACTGGATCGAAGATCCAGCGTTCGACCTCGACAAGCATCTCTTCAACATATCCCTCCCCTCTCCAGGAGGGATGCGCGAGCTCCGTGAATTCGTGGGGACATTTGCTTCCCAGCGACTCGAACGCGACCGACCCCTGTGGAAGGTTGCGCTGGTACAGGGCCTAGAAGGCAACAAGCGCGCACTCGTGATGAAGATCCATCATGCCGCCATGGACGGAGGTCGAAGTGCTGCCATCGCGGGAGAGCTCTTGGACACCAGCCCCGAAGGCCGCATCATCGCTCCGCCCGACGAAGAGTGGATTCCCGATCGGGAGCCTACGATTCCCTGGCTCGCCGCGGACACCTTGCGCACACTGGTGGGCAAGCCTCGGCGTGCGCTCGAAGCCGCAGCCAAGATGGCTTCCACACTACGGGCCACGGAATCGACTCGTGCGTCGCGCCCTCCCGACGAGGAACCCCCAGAGAAACCGCCTCTGTTCGAGGCTCCGGCCACGATGTTCAATGCAGCCCTCACACCCGAGCGTTCCGTTTCCCTCGTGGACGTGTCGTTCGACGACGTGAAAGCGATCAAGGCCGCCTTTGGCACGACTGTAAACGACGTGGTGCTTGCCGCATGCGCCGGGAGCTTGCGATCCTGGCTCGCCGAGCATGGTGGGCTTCCCGACCAGCCATTGGTGGCGACGGTGCCGGTGTCGGTTAGACACGATGGGGATGAAGCCGGCAATCGGGTTTCCGTGATTCGCGTGCATTTACCGATCCAAATCGACGATCCGGTCGAGCGACTCATGGCGATCAACCAAGAAACCGTGCGACAGAAGAAACGCCATCAAAGCACTGGTGGTGGCGACATCCTCAAGAACTTCGCCGACCTCGTGAACAACGTCACCATTCCCTGGATCACCACTCATCTGATCGGGCTCTACTCCTCGTCACACCTTGCCGACCGGGTCCCGCCGCTCTGGAACTTGATCATTTCGAACATTGCGGGCCCAGCTGTCCCCTTGTACACGAAGGGCGCGCGGCTTACGCACCTGTTTCCACTTGGCCCGGTCCAGCATGGTTCGGGTCTCAACATCACCGTGATGAGCGCCATCGACCGACTGTGTTTCGGCGCATTGGCTTGCACGGACCTCGTCCCCGACGTGCAAGACATCGGGACCGGCTTCGTGAATGAGATCGAAGCTCTCAAGGTGCGTATCGACTAGCGGCTAGGGCGCTCGTCACGCAATGCCGTCACCAGGACGGACGCCAGGTCAGATTCGAGCCGAGCACCAGCACTCGAACGTCTTCCCCGAACATTCCATCGACGCGCAGGCCGAGATCCAGGTCGTGCCCGAGCGTGAGATAGACGACGCCTCCGGCGGACTGCTGCAGGAACCCGCTTGGAGCGGCCGTGTACTGGTTGAGGGACACCCGGTAGAACGCGGAGATCTCTCCTATCCGTCCGATGTCCACGCCGACTCCGAGCCGGGCTGCATAGTCGGAAATGAACGAGCGAGTGTACGCGGCGACGGAAACGTCCGTCCACATGATGTCCGCGATTCTCAGGATTCGTGCCTGCAGATAGCCGACGACTTGCTCGAACTGGTCTGCGGTCTCGCTGTGCACGACGCTCGCGCCCGCACTCAAAACCCAGCGCGCAAACGAGAAGCTAGTGTCCACTCCGCCGAAGTAGCGCTGATCGCTGCTGTTGAGGCAGATGACCTCGTCGCCCGCATTGGCGGCGGGGTCGGGAACTGTGTTGCAGAGATAACCGAGTGGAAGATACGAGGTGAGCCAAAGCGACCGTTCCGGCAATCGCATGTCGAAGCGACCCGCGATCTGGAACAACCCGATGCGAACCGACGCGTCGAAGCCTGCCATGCTGATTTCGACCCGCGGCGCTTGCCAGGGGTTGTTCTCGTCGTGTAGCGAAAGCTCGAAGTGTCCAGCGATGTGACCGGTCCCCGGGAACACGTCGAATTCAGCATTGAGGCGACGTTCATCGAGAGTGCCGTCGAACGTCGAACCGTGCACACTGATTCCCACGAAAGGCCGAGCATCCAGCGATTCGTTCTGATAAGCGAGCTGAGCGCCGA
This sequence comes from Polyangiales bacterium, assembly GCA_035686645.1. Taxonomy (GTDB): domain Bacteria; phylum Myxococcota_A; class Polyangia; order Polyangiales; family Houyiibacteriaceae; genus SG8-38. The sequence continues at coordinate 745 of DASRZF010000226.1, read as the reverse complement.
ACCGGGTCGTGTCGAGACTCGGCATGTTGTCGAGCGGGTTGGGCACCGTGCCCCCGAACGCACCGATCGAAAATCCTGCCCAAGACGGCGAGCGAACACGAAGACCATCGAGCTGTCCGACGCCGACGGAAACGTAAGGAAGTCTGCCCAAGCCGACTTGCGCCGTTTGACTCGTCCCGTAGCCGAACTGCAGGTCGCGAACCAGAAGCACGGGGCGAGAGGAGTTGCCCGGTCGATCCCCGATGTTCCCACCGAACCAAGATTGCACCGCGAAATCGACGTCGAAAAACACGGGTTGGGCGAAGGGCTCGGCGTGAAGCCGGGTGCGCAGCGATGCGCGTCCGAAGGATTCTCCGTCGCTGAGCGCGAGCGTACCGCCGACGTTGGTCGAAACGGCGAGGTCGATCCGCTTGCGGTCTGACCAGCTTCCGAGAGCGACGTACTCGGGTTCCTGTTTCGTGGCTGGAAGCACCGGATCGGGCCATTCGTTCTCGTACGCTTCGAGTGGTTCGGGCTTTGGCAACGCGGTAGCCGTGGATCGCTCGACCTTGGCCTCGGCCCGTCCGCCCATGCCCACCCGAAGCTCGCGGCCATTCATCTCGACGACTGCGTGCGAATCCGTTGCTCCGACGACGCGATACCGGCGACTGCCAAAGACGACGACGGATCCGAGCCCGACCCCGGCGGCTTGACCGGGCGCGAGATATGCGCGGCCCCCGGCAATCTCGACCACCTTGACCGCCAC
>DASRZF010000225.1:0-7595 GCA_035686645.1 Polyangiales bacterium | reverse complement strand
CGGGAGTTCGCCGGGCATGAACAGCATGCCCACGTTGCCAAAATCGACGCGAGCGATCTGCGACTCGATGACGTCTCCACGGGCAATCCGACTGTCGAAAAATGCGAGCAAGGGGTCGTCGATGATCTCTCCGCCATCCTCGACGCAGCTGTCATCGCTGAAGGGCTTTCCCATGCAGTTGTAGAGAGTCGGCGGCTGCCAGCCGATGTCGCCGTCGGCGATCAGAACCCGGAAACCAATGTTGGTCAGGCGCGTGTAGAAGCTCTCGATGTCGACGCTCAGCTCGGTCACGGTGACAGGCTTGGACTGCTCCATCGCGGCGCGCACAGCGTTGGCGAGCTCGGTGCCGATGGACTCGGTCTTCGCGAAGCTTCGGCAAAGATAGGGTGCCCGGTCCTCGCACTCGGTAAGCGGCACCGCGCCATCCGGGACCGTCAGACCGTCGCCGACCGGGTGCGCCTCATCGACGTACCAGGTCGGAGCGGCCCCTGGGCCCACCTGGCTGCCGAGGGGTCCGTTGAACTAGAGCACTTCGCCGCCTCGGCTTGCTTGCAGGCGCGCGCGCAGCACGCCCGGGTAGTCCGCGGTGAGGTAGCGGCCCTCCGCCGTGCAGTTACCATCCGTCCAGCCCTTGATGGCGCAAACCTCCTCGAGATTCGCCGCCTCGGCCGGAGGGTGCCAGCCGAGCGTCGACTCGGGGTGGCTGGTCCACTGGACGAGCGTCGCGATCGGCTCTCCGTCCTCCGCTGCATCGATGGCGAGCACGTTGAGCAGCGTGTTGCGGATAACCGGATCCCGTACGTCGTCGACTCCGTATCCATGATCACCAACAGCCGACGAGACGGTGGCCGGCTGCATCGCCGCAACCGCGTCTTCCGCTGCCGCGGCGAGCTCATCCGCCATGAGGGAGAACCAGTCGTCGTTGATGCTGAAGGCCGTGTCCGGCCCGTGATGGTTGTGCGTCGCCGAAACGAGGATCGGCGCCTCCGACCATTCGAGCGGCAAGCGAGGTCGCACTCGCTCGAGCATCACGGCGATATCGGAGCCGAAGTACGAATAGGTGTCGGCCATGATCAGGAGCGCGCGCTGCTCGCCAAACGAAAGCGCGAGTGCGGTCGCTCTCAGATCATCGTGGACCCATGCGGAATCCGAGCGACCGTTGCCGACGTCCACCGCTCCTTGGTCCCAGGCTTCGATGAACACACCTGGATTGTTGGGATCGAGCTCCTCGCGCGTAGGCCAGCCTGGAGCATCGGCCAAGTACTCCCGCGCCAAGACAATCGATATTGCTCTCATTGAAATCAGCACCTTACCGTTGCACCAAGCCCGTGCATCCAGAGCCGAGGTGTACAACGGCAGGTCGAAGTCTTGCAAGAGCGGAGAGGTTTGCAGCACGCCACGTGCTATAAACGCGCGCATGGCTAGCTCGTTGGTGACACTCGACATCGATCGCTCGGTTGCGACGATCACAATGGACGATGGCAAACGCAACGCGCTATCTCCGGCAATGTTCGATGAGATCTACGCGGCGCTAGAGCGCGCGGAGCGAGAGGGCGCGGCCTTGGTCATCACGGGGCGCGAAGGGGTGCTGTCCGCGGGCTTCGACCTCAAGGTGATGAAGTCTGGCGGCGTGCAGGCGGTCAAGATGCTGCGCGCAGGTTACGCGCTGACCGCACGGCTGTTGTCGTTTCCGACGCCCGTGGTCATCGCGTCGCCAGGTCATGCATACGCGATGGGAGCGTTCATGCTGCTATCCGGCGACTACCGTTTCGGAGTTCCGGGCCCCTACACCTACGTTGCCAACGAAGTGGCGATCGGTCTTCCGATGCCGCGTGTGGCTTGCGAGGTGCTTCGATTGCGCTTGAACCCAGCGGCTCGCGAGCGCGCGGTGGTCTTGTCCGAAGAGTTTTCGCCGGAGGAGGCGCTGCAGGTTGGCTTCGTCGACGCGTTGATACCGGCGGAGCGGTTGCTCGATGCAGCGCGCGACAAAGCTGCGGCGCTCTTGAACCTCGATGCGGCCGCGCACGCGTTAACCAAGAAGCGCCTGCGCGCCGACACGCTGACGAACATTCGCGCAGCGCTTCCCTTGGACCTCAAGGATGCGTTGCTGCTTGGTGCCAAGCGTGCCGCAAAGGCAAGGCTGGCGCGGAGGAAATAACCTCCTCGCCGGCTTGCCCTACCGACTCGCAACACGCCCTCACTTCGCGTTTGCAGCAGGACGACCGGCTTCGGTACGAACGAAGCGCGAACGGTGCGCCAGAATCGGCAGCTCCAGGAAGTGATAGCTCAGCGATGCCACGCCAATCGAAGCGGCCGTCATCAGCACGAACGTGAGCCACGGAGAGTCGGCGCCAAACGAGCCCATCAGAGCCACGCAGAAATGACGCACATGCATGTGATACAAATAGATTCCGTAGCTGACGACTCCGACGTAGGCGATCGGTTTGAAGTTCAAGATGGGCGCCAACGGGTTTCGCGGACGCACCAGGCATGCGGCTAGAAATAGAGTCATCAGCACGTGGGTCGCCAACGCGGGCCAAGGGTGTCGTTGCCCCGGAATCGCCAGCACCGAGAGCAGAAGCCCCAGAATCAAGACACTGGACCAGCGCCATCTGAGCATGCGTCTGATGCGCTCGTACCAGGCCGGATCGTGCAGCAGGTGCGCGAGCAGCACGCCCCAGACGATCGCATTCGCGAAGGGTCCCCGGATCAGCAGACGCCAAGGCAAGCCGTCCGTCTCGTGACCGTGAAAAGCCCCCGTGTCAGCAAGGACTACGAGGCCGAATAGGAGCAGAAGCAGAGGTGCCATGGCGGTTCGGGCGAGTCGCTTTTCGGCTAGCGGCCATAGCAGATAGAACTGCTCTTCGATGGAGAGCGACCACAAGTGCGAGTAGACGCTCTCCGACGCCGGTGCGAAGTTCATCGTGTACGTGACCGCGTATCCAAATATTTCATTCGTAGCTCGGCGGGTGGCCGAATCTTCGGAAAGAAACAGGGTGACGACGCCAGTCCCGAAAACCAAGAGGTAATAGATGGGAAAAATTCTGAGCGTTCGTCGCGCGTAGAACGCGCTGAGCGAAATGGAACCGTGCCTGTCCTTCTCGCGCAACAGGAGCGTCACGATCAGGTATCCGCTCAAGATGAAGAACATGTCGACGCCGAGAAATCCGCGATCGAAGAACTGCCACGGCAGGACCTGAGCCATCGAATGATGCCAGAGCACGGCGAGAATGCAGAAGCAGCGGATCCCATCCAGTGATGGGAAGAACCGCGAGCGGCGGTACTCCGCATAGCTGAGCGTCGAACCACGGACACTCTGGCCGGCGAAGCGCTCTGCTGATGTCGAAACGTCCGTACTGTCAAGCTCGGAGTGCTTCATCGTTTCGACGTGGATCGGTGCTTGGGGCTTTGAGAGTACTAATTGCCCGCGACAAGCGCGTACTTGAGATTCGTATTCGTCTTGTCGTAGTAGCTGATGTGCGCGTGGCCTTCCGCGTCGATCGCAATCGAGGTGTACTGACCGACCTCGCCGACGCTGTCTATCGTTTCGCTCGACCAGACTCCTCCAGGCTTCTGAACCGCGTACTTGAGATCGAGCCCCGTCGCGTCGAAGTAGCTGACGTGAGTCGTACCGGACGCGTCGATAGCTAGGGACGCAAACTCGCCGACGTCACCCAGGCTATCGACCGTCTGCACGCTCCAAGCTCCGAGAGCGGGCTTGGTTGCGAGCATCAGGTCTTTGTTGGTTTCATCGTAGAAGGCGATTTTGGCAGTGCCGTTCGCGTCAAAGGCCAGCGATGCGAACTTCCCGACGTCGACGTCGCCTTCGCCGTAAACGCGCTGGGGCGGGAACCAGACTCCGGCCGCGAGTCGCGTCGCGATCATCAGGTCTTTGTTGGTTTCATCGTAAAAGGCGATGTGGGCGGTGCCATTCGGGTCGAAGGCCAGCGACGCGAACTTCCCCACGCCGCCATCGCTGTAAACCGTCTGCGTCGACCAAGCTCCGCCAGCGAGCTCCGTGGCGAACATCAGGTCTTTGTTACTCTTGTCGTAAAAGGCGATCTGGGCGGTGCCATTCGCGTCGAAGGCCAGCGAGGCGTATTCTCCAACGTCGTCTTTCTCAGACACTATCTCCTGAGTCCACGTTCCTGCGACTTCGCGCCTTCCAAAGAGAAGATCTCTACCACCCTCTTCGTAGTGGGCGATCTGCGGGTTCCCAGCCGAATCGATCGCCAAGGAGGCGTACTTCCCGACATCGCCCGGCGATTCGGCTACCTCTTGCGACCATGGGCCGCCAGTCGGCCGAACGCTGTAAAGCAGCTTCTTCCCATTTCGCCCGTAGTACGCGATGTGCGGCTGCCCCGCGGCGTCGAGCGCGATCGAAGTGTACTCGCCGACGTCGCCCTGGTCATCCACTGTCCGAACGTGCACGCTCGCGCACGCCTGCTCGAAAAGCACTTCGCCAGGAGGGCAGCTCGTTGGGCAACAGCGATCGTCACATCGCTCGAACCCATCGGTGCAGACGAAATCACAAACGCCCAAAGCACAGATCGGAATTGCGTCCGGCGGAAAAAGACAAGGGGTACAGGACGTCCCGCAGCTAGCGGCGTCCAGGCTGGAGACACACACGCCATCGCATTCGTGGAAGTCTACGTCGCAAACGCATTCATGCAGGCTCGTGTCGCAGACCTGGTTCTTGCCGGTGCACTGCGCGGTCTCCTCACAGCCGCGCAAGCAATCCCCCGTGGTTTCATCGCAGTACGTGAAGCCGCTGCATCCGAAGCCGTTGCTGCGGCAATCGCCCGGATCCAGGCAGATCCCGACCTCGCAGACTTCGCCCGCCTCGCAGAAGGTCTCACAACCGCCGCAGAAGCGTGGATCTGACTGGGTATCCACGCAGTCGAACGCACACCTTTCAAAGTCGGGCGTACAGACGCATTCATGGGCCGCCACGTCGCAGAGCTCTTGGTTTCGGACGCACTGATCGTCGTTCGCGCAGCCGCGCAAGCAGTTGCCCGTCGAGTCATCGCAGTATGTGAAGCCTGTGCATACGCCCTCGGCCGCGCGACAATCGCCGAGATCCCTGCACACCGACGCTTCGCAGACGAATCCGTTGGGGCACGCATTGTTGCAGCCGCCGCAGTAGCGAAGGTCAGTGGCCGTGTTCACGCATTCTTGGTTGCAGAGCACCAGGGGCGGCTCGCATTCGATCCCGCCGTCCGGCACACCGCTGTCCGGCACACCTCCGTCTCCAGGCGCGATCGGAAACTCCGAATCCGGCGGCAGAAGCGCGGGGTCATCGATGGTTTCGAGACTCTCCGGGCTGACGCGTTCGTCTACGCACGATGGCGTGGCGCACGAGCTCGCCCCCGGGCAGCCGCAGCTATCGCCTTCCGGACAGGAGATCTCAGCGCAGGAACGGTGGATCAGCATTCTCACCAGACGCGCTTGGCCCGGCACGAATCCGGTCCTCAGGCGTCGGGTAACGAGAACCTCATTGCCGTTGGTGGCAATGGCCTCGAGCTCGATCACGACCTCGCGGTCGATGTCCGAAGCGGACGGCAACACGGCAAACGTCGCCGGCAGATGGTACGTGTTGGCCTCCGCGGGCTCATCGCTCGAGAGCGGGAAGACGCGAACCCAGGTTTCCACTTCTTCTACGCCGCCATCGGTCTCGACGATCTTGGCGACCCGGGCTCGGACACGGTCGACTTCAGTCGGTACCGCGTAGTCGGTGTCCATCAATACCACGAGCTCAGTCGCCGTGGTCTCGGAACAATTAACCCCAAAGAGTGAAAACAAGACGAGCAGCGGCGCGAGGCGACTCGCATCTCTCCGATGACAGGTTGGCGCGACTGCGTCTGGCAAATGGGGGGACACTAAGACCAAGAAGGGTACCGACGCTCCGCGCGCTCGCAAGCCGACGGCCAAGCGAGAGAAAGGCACCCCGCTTCCTCTTGTGCAGGGCCCGGAAATCTCTCACCATTATCTGTCCCCCCCTTCTTGGTTTGCTGCTGTGATCCACCCAGCAGCCGCTTGGTCGACCTTGGTTCATGTCCACTTCGCAGCCCATACCGCCTCGAGCCGCCTTGGTCGGAGGCAAGTACCGCCTCAACGAGGTCATAGGGTCCGGTGGGGTCGGCACCGTGTACCGCGCCACGCACCTGTGGACGGAGCGGGAGGTTGCAGTCAAGGTTCTCGATCAGAGCCTTCCGCACTTCCATCAGCTGCGGGATGCCTTCCTGATGGAGGCGCGAGCCACGGTCCAGCTCCGGCACCCCAACGTCGTCGAGGTACTCGACATGGGCGAAGACGAGGCGGGAGCGACCTACATGGTGATGGAGCTGCTCGATGGCCCTACGCTTCGCGACGTCCTGGCCGAGCAGGGCCGACTACCGCCGCAAGAGACTGCCACGATCCTGCTTCCGATCATCGATGCGCTGGACTATGCGCACGAGCTAGGCATCGTGCACAAGGACTTCAAGCCTGAGAACATCATCCTCAGCGTCGATGCATTCGACGTAATGACACCGAAGCTCCTAGACTTTGGCGTCGCCCAGATCCTTCGTGAGACGCGCTCGCGGGATTTTGCGGCGCCCGACGAGGTCATCGTCGGGACGCCTCAGTACATGTCTCCAGAGCAAGCGCGCGACGAGCGCGACCTCATCGGGCCGCAGACCGACGTCTGGGGGGTCGGCGTGGTCTGGTATGAATGTTTGACCGGTCGGTCTCCTTTTGATCGGGATACGCCTCTCGAGGTGCTCAACGCGGTCTGCGAGGCGCCCATCGATTTCGATGGGGTTCCCGAAAGCCAGGCGTCGTTCCTGAAGCACGCCCTCGAGCGTTCGCCTCGGCGGCGTACTCAGCGTCTTTCCGAGCTGAGGGCTCAAATTGAGCAGAGCGGCCTGGTCGTGCCAGCAACCACCGATCGGGTCGCGCGATCATCCCGCCCGCCTGCTAGCGAGCGACCGAGCTACGCCCATCGGACGCTCCAGGGCGTCGGGCCCTCGGCTTACAGGAGCTCGGGCTCTCGACCGGTGCGATTCGATTCCGAGCCGTTGAGTTTACCGAAAAGGTCCAATCGAAAGTCGGTGCTCGGTGGGCTCGCTCTGACCATCGCCGTGGGTCTGGCGGCCTGGTGGACGATCGACGAGAGCCGTCCCCTCGAGTCGCGTATCCTGGAATCGCCGACCGTGGAGGTGACCCGGCCTGAACGGAGTGCCGAGCCCGAGCCCGAGGCCGCGGAAGTGGTTCGACCCGAACGCAATGCCGAGCCCGAGCCCAAGCGGGTGACCGCGCCGACGAGCGAAGCGCCTCCGCCAGCGGCCACCGAGGAGATCCTCGAGGACGTCATCGAGGACGTCATCGAGGAGGAGCATTCATCTGCAGAGCAGGCCGCGCCTGTTGAGGAAGCGCTCCCAGATCCGCAGCCGCGGGTCGCGCCGGCCAAAGCAGCCCCAAAGCCGACCACTCCGAGGACACCGAGGACACCGAGGACACCGAGTGTGCAACGCCCGGTCGAAGAAGAAAAGGGCCCTCCCGCGTCACGCCCGGGCTACCAGAAACCGCCAGATCTCGTGACGAAATGGTGAGAA
>DASRZF010000224.1:0-2863 GCA_035686645.1 Polyangiales bacterium | reverse complement strand
GACCGCCACGGCCGAGCTCGAGCGCTCGGATGTAGATCGGAACCGCCTGCCCGTAGTGCTTCGCTCCGCGGTAGGCGATGGCCAAGTTGCGAGCGACCTCGGCATCGTGTGGAGCGGATGCGCTCGCTTTCTCGAGCGCTTTGATCGCTTCGTCGTAGCGGCGCGCCTTGCGAAGCGCCACGCCAAGGTTGTTGAGGATCTGCGGGTCGTTCGGAATCGCCTCGAGCGCCTTCTCATAGGTTGCGATCGCAGCATCGTTGTCGCCGGATTCTCGGTAGGCCACGCCGAGATTAAGCCAGTGGTTGCTGTTCTTGGGCTCGAGCTCGATTGCTCGCTTCAGGTACGGAACAGCCTCTTTGGGACGTTCGAGACGGATGAGAGCTGCGCCGGTGAGACCTTGTGCCCCCCCATCTTCAGGCTCGAGTTGGACCGCACGCTTGAACGCCTGCAGCGCTTCCTGATAGCGACCCATTCGACGAAGAATCGAGCCTCGGGTGAGATGTCCTTGGGCATACGTTGGCCGCTCCGCCACGGCGAGATCGATCTCGGCGAGCGTCTCTTCGTAGCGTCCTTCTGCGCGCAAGGTCTTTGCGAGTTGGTAGTGCGCATTGGCCGCCTCGGCGAACGACGTCGTTGCCGTGAGCCACAGCGTGCAAGCCAGAACCACCCCTATCCAATGCACGTCAGCAGGATAGCACGGACGGCAGGTCAGATGCCCGCGTAGAGCCATCCGATCGCGGTTCTGAATACTGGCGGCATCAACCGGTCGAAGACCACCCAGGCGATGATCAGGCCCATCCACACGCCTCCTCCGGAGAACAGGCCGAACCATTTGTCGCGCATACGCTCGTTGAGAACCAAGGGGACGATCGCGTAGCCATCGAGAGGTGGAAGGGGGAGAAGATTGAAGCACCCGAGGACCAAATTGATCGAGAAGAGAACGCTGCAGAACAGCGCCAAGCCCCGGGCCGCGCCCGCGGGAGCGACCGCGAGCGTTTCGAGAGTGATCCCAGCGCCTGGTAGCTCGAAGTAGCCTGTTGAGATTCCGACGCGGATGGCGATCGCGGCCAGCACTGCAAGCGTGAAATTTGCGGCAGGACCCGCGGCCGCCATTGCTGCTGCACGCCGTGGATGGCGACTTGCCCAGGTCGGATCGTACGGCGCGCTAGCCCAGCCGATCATCCAGCCGCCACCCTGAAAGACGAACGAGAGAATGGGAACGACCAGGGTGCCGAATGGCTCCCTGCGGATGTGCGGCAGTGGGTCGAGCGTGACTTGCCTCGCCGCGGTCGAGTCGCCCCCAAGCTTACCGACGAGGGCGTGCGCTGCCTCGTGACAAGTGAGGGACAGCAAGAACGCTGCAAGCCAGAGGGGAAGCTTGGCTAGAAGTTGAAGGTCCATCGACAAAGCGCAGCCTAGTATGAAACCCCGCGGCTGCTACATTCGCACGATGCGACCGATCATCGCCCTTTTCGACATCGACGGAACACTCATCAGAGCAGGAGGCGCAGGTCGACGTGCAGTCGAGCTCGCCCTGGGCGAGGTGTTTGCGCAGCTCGATGTGGAGTTCAGCCTGGACTCAGTCGAGTTTGCGGGACGCACCGATCCGTGGATCGTACGCACGGCCCTCGGTCGATACGGAGTGAACGCCGAAGATGCGCTGATCGACGAGGTGCTACAGCGTTACGTCGCCCATTTGCCGCGAGAGCTCGAGCTCGCGAGCGCGTTCGAGGTCCTGCCCGGCGTGCTGGGGTTGCTGACCGAGCTGAGTCAGCGTGAGGACGTGGTCCTGGGCCTGGGCACAGGGAACACCAAGCCCGCGGCGTATGCGAAGCTCGCCCGCGGAGGGCTCGATGCTTTCTTCTCGTTCGGCGGTTTCGGTTCCGACCACAGTGATCGCGCTGAGCTCCTACGCACCGGTTTGAACCGGGGCCTCGAGAAGACTGGCGCCAGTCGGGGCGAAGCGAAGGTCGTCGTAATTGGCGACACGCCACATGACGTGGCTGCGGCTCATGCGATCGGCGCCGACTGCGTGGCCGTGAGCACTGGCGGGTACGACCGCGCTGCGTTGGAAGGAGCCGGGGCCCGGGTCGTGGTGTCCGACCTTCGAGATGCCGAAGTTCGCGCCGCGTTGAAAAGGATCGAAACCGACTAACCGAGAAGCGAGAGGACGTTCTCCGGCGGGCGTCCCAGCACCGCACGCTTTCCTCGAAACACGAGAGGGCGCTCGATGAGAACGGGATGTGCGGTCATGGCGGCCAGGAGCTCCTCGCGGCTCAGGCCTTCATCACTCAGCCCAAGCTCTTCGTACGCCGCTTCCTTCTTGCGGATGAGGGCACGAGGCTCGAGTCCAAGCTTGGTGAGGGCCTCGCTCAGCTCTTCAGTCGAAGGTGGCGTCTTCAGGTACTCGACCACCTTGGGTCGCATTCCATGATCGACGATGAGCTGCAAAGTCTGACGAGACTTGCTGCAGCGAGGATTGTGCCAAATCGTGATGCCCGACATGTCGTTGATGAGCGGGATGCAACGAATCGGAGCGTCGTGCAATACTCCCGACGTGATTGATGGTCGAAGACCTTGGTTTGGACGATGGTGGGCGGTCGTCCTCTTGATCGCCCTGGTCGTGCTGGCAACAGCCATGCTCACGGTGAAGGCGCTCGGTTTGCGTTCGCTCGATGCACGTGCGGAGCCGTTTGAGCAGCCTCTGGATGACTTCGATTGGGGCTGGTGGAACCAAGCGCTTGGCCGATGGGTGCGCGCAGCTGGCGTGGACTACGATGCGGTCCGCAGCGACGAGGGAGATCTGCGCCGGTTCGTTGCCACGCTGGGCGCGGTGGGGCCCCGGTCGACGCCTGAGCGCTTT
>DASRZF010000223.1:0-24150 GCA_035686645.1 Polyangiales bacterium | reverse complement strand
GCTTCCACGACATACCGGAGGTGGCCGAGCCATCGAAACGCCTCAAGGAGATCCTGGGCCTACGAGCGGATCTCGACGAGTTCTACTTGACCAACAACCCGACCGATCATTCGCCACGGGAGATCGGCATCCAACCCCGTCCGCTCATCGGCGTGATGAACTACCTGTCGCAGAGCGTCGAGCCACCGAAGCGGGACATCGACGCCGGCCGCGTGACCGTGACCCGAAATCGCGACGGGTCCGAGTTTGACTGGCCCGTGCTGAGCAAGGATCTCTTCCGTGTCGCCTCGAGCTCGAAACAGCCCGACAACGCATTCGTCCGTGTCCAATACCGCGACACCTGGTTCTACATCGAGGACTCTGACCTCAGCTCGAAGTCCACGTTCAATCTGCTGGACCAGCTCTTCCAGCTTCAATCTGGGAACACAGGCAACGTCGCGCCCATGCTGACGCTGCCAATAAACTAACGGCGTGACTTGGCGCAGCGCTTGGGTGCAAGTAAGCTCACCCAATCGACCTGCATGTCCGAAACTATGACTCGCCTTTCACGCGACTCGCATCAGGATCCCGTCTGATATTCATCGTTGCGGCGCTCACGATGCTGGCGATGCCTATGTCTGCGTCGGCAGACGACGAGTATCCGCTCGATCCTCCCGACATCTCGTCCCCCGAGGCGACGATCAACACGTTTCTGACCGAGGCGACGGCAGCGATCACGGCGTATGGCAGCGGCGACGAGGCGGCGATGGACGCTAGCACTGACCGCCTGTTTCAGACTCTCGACGTCGACATGCCGAACAACGATGCCGAGTTTCGCGCGGCGGTCGAGTCTGCGCTTTATCTTTTCGAGATCTTGATTCGCATCGATATTCCGCCCGCGAAGCAGATTCCGGGTCCCGATCTGAATCCCGGAAGCATGCCGGCGTACTGGACGATTCCCCATACCGAGCTTCGTCTGGTGCGCATCGACTCCACCATCGGGGCACCTCCGGCCTATCGCTTCTCTGCCGAGACCGTCGGGCGCCTGCCCGAGTTCTACGAAAGGGCAAGAGCCCTGCCCGTGAAGAAGCGCTATGCGAACTTCGACGGGGTCAAGGAGAGATATCGCTTACGACCCGGGTTCTCGGCACCCGCTTTCGTGCATCGCACTGTCGATTCGCTCCCATCCGGCTGGTTCGCCACTTTGGGTGGCGCGCCTCGGTGGAAGTGGCTCGCGGTGGTCCTCGTAGCCGTCATGGGCCTGATGCTCTTCGGCCTCGGCTACAGATTGGCCAGAACTCTCAACGGCGGGAATCGATCGACCTCCCGCCTGGCTGCCTTGGCTCACCCCCTCTTGGCCATCGGCACCATCGCCTTGATCGCCTTCATGCGGCACGTGGTCATCGACTGGATCCGTGTGATCGGACGCGAGCGCGAGGTGATCTTGGGAGCCTTGTCCGTCCTCGCACACCTCACCGTGATTTGGCTGCTCTTCCTGGTCGCGAGGCTGTTCGCCGACGCCGTGATTCGGATGCGCGAAATGGGGGCCTATGCCCTCGATGCGCAACTCGTGCGCCTGGTTTCCAAGCTGGTCGCCGTGCTGCTGTCACTCTACGCGCTCACTAGCTTGGCAGACAGCCTCGGAGTACCGGTGGCGCCCATGCTTGCAGGGCTCGGCGTCGGTGGCTTGGCGGTGGCTCTGGCCGTACGGCCCACTCTCGAGAACGTGGTAGGTGGCTTCGTGCTCTTCGCGGACGCACCGGTCCGCGTCGGCGAATTCTGCCGCTTCGGCGACAAGCTCGGGACGGTCGAAGCCATTGGCCTGCGCTCGGTCCGCGTGCGCGGAATCGATCGCACGGTCATCACGATTCCGAATGCCGACTTTTCCCAGCTCGAGCTCGTGAACTTCTCGCGCCGGGATTCGATCCTCCTGCAGGCCACGCTCCAGCTCGTCTACGAGACCACGCCCGACCAATTGCGGCTCGTTCTCGTGCGATTGCGTGAGCTCTTGCTCGAGCACCCGAAGATTTCGCCCGAGCCAGCGCGCGTTCGATTCATCCGCTACGGCGAATCGTCACTCGACGTAGAGATCTTCGCGTACGTGATGACTCGGGATTTCAACGAGTTCTTGGCGATTCAAGAGGAGCTCAATCTGCGCATCAAAGATCTGGTCGAGGACGCGGGCAGCGGCTTTGCTTTCCCCTCGCAAACCCTCTACGTCGCGCAGTCAGACGACCCCGAGCGATCCATCCCTAGATGAAAAAGTGGATCTGGAGGACCAAACCGCTGCCCCCACGGCTCTCCACATTGCCCTCGGTGTCGAAGATCGGCCGGTTTCGATACTCGAGGCTGACCTTGGCATTGTGTCCGTAGACGAACATGTTCATGCCAACACCGAACTGAAACATCATGGCGTTGAGAGCCTCGAACTTCGACATCTGGCTCAAGACGTACGGTTGGAACTGAAGCCGGTTGATCTTCCAGGGCATCAGCCAGCCGAATTGGCCGTAACCGGTGCTTCCCGTCCCGATCATCGGGTACGCGTTGCCCGGTCCATTCAACGATGTCCCGGACCCAGGATCACCTGGATTCATGATGCCGACGTTCCGGATGTTGTTCGGTCCGAAGTCCATCCAGTAGTACACCCCGTAGGCGGTGAGCGCGCCGCCGTTCTTCGCCGCGAGTGGCAGGTCGACGAAGAAGTCCGCCGAGGCGACCGACAGACTCCTCTCGCGCAGCTCATCGGCGGCATCGAGGTATGCGACCCCCTTCGGTTGCAGGTAGAACCCGGTGCCAAGATTCATGACGCGCCGCGTGCCGAGATAAGTGCCAGTGGTGAAGGGGAGCACGTTGGACTCGAGCTCCCAGAACTGAAGTTGAAAATACCCGGCATAGGCCCAGGTGTTGGCGTATCGGTTGTAGTTGCCCATGGCCGTAGGTGGCCCCACGTTGGGCTCGAAGGGCCTCGTCACCGCCACGCGATAGTCGAACAACCCGGCTTTGCCTTTGGCGTAAAGCCCTAAATGACGGGCGAACTGATCCGTCTGCTCGATCGTAGGCCAGTTCACGATCGGTAGATCGAGGCTCATCGCAGTGATCGTGCTGGCGTTGGTCATGCGAGAAATGCCGTTCCAATAGATGAGTCCAGCGCCGATGTAGAGATGCTCTCGCACCGCGGCAAACTCCGCCCAAAGGTCGTGGAAGAAGAAAGTCTCCTTGAAGTTTGAACGTTTGAACGTCTGGTTGTTGATGCCGAAGTGCATCATCAAAAACACGCGCGGAAAAATCTCGCCGAACATCATCACGCGAGCGCGGCGAATCCCGACGTCTCCGTACCAGGCCTGCTCGTTCTCGGCTTCGGAGGTCTCAGGGTCGTCTCCGATCGTCGTCCCAGGGTTCAATTGCAGCGCACGTGTCCACACCTGCAACCAGAGCGAAATCTGGAAGTACCGCGAGTCGTCCTTGTTCAAGGCCCAGTGCAACCTCTTCGCCTCCCCGTCGGCCGACATGAATCCCGGACCGACCGGTTCGAGCTCATTGGTCGAGTCGTCGACCGGATCGAGGGGATCGTCCTCCTCCTCGGCCGTCGGTTCGCGCATGCCTGTGGGGAGCGTTTTTGTAGCGGCATCCAGCTTGGCCTGTGCTTCGTTGAGCTTGGCCTGTGCTTCATCCAGCTCCTGCTGAGCCTTGCTGAGCGCCTCCTGCGAGATTTCCGCCGGCTCTTCCGCCCTTGTCGTACTCGACACCAGTGCCGCGATTGCAATGCAGGCCAGGGTCGCGAGCCGGGCGCACCGGAACGCTCGCGGCCCCTCGCCGTGTTCCCGTCCTTGCGTCATCGGACTCGCCTCTTTGTGCGCGACCACTCTTGCCTTTGGGATTGCCGCGGCGACAGTATCATCTCACGGGCTATGACGGCTTCGGCGAATCTTATCAACCGGCAGAAGGCATATGGTTGCGCAATTGATTCTGCGTTCCGCCGTGCTAGCGATGACTCCACGGAGTTCATCATGCGTCACTGTTTGCTCGTGGTTCTGGTCCTCGCTTCTTGCTTGACCCTCCTCGGTTGCGGCAACGCCACCAAAATCGGCGAGATCACGGTCAGCTACGACGAGGATGCCGACTTCTCCCAGTTCCAGACCTTCACGGTCCTGACGCGTGAGCTGGTGCCGGATGCACGTGAGCCAGATGAAGAAGAGGAGCTCTTCGACGAGCTCGTCAACGACTTGATCATCGAGGCGATGACCTCTGAGCCGGTCTGCATGACCTTCATTCCCCCCGAAGAAGTCACCGAGGAGAATGAGCCGGACCTGTTCGCAGGGAATGGTCTCTCGCGGAGGACAGAAGAGGGCACGACGTGGAAATGCGTTGGAGGATGGTGGTGGGGAAGGTGGGGCGCGTTCTGGGATCCCTGTGCCTGGCTGGTGGCGGTCCCCATCGAATTCGAAGTCGGCAGCCTGCTGATCCCCGTCGGACCCCGGCCTGAGGAGGGCGAGGACCCAGCGCCAGTTTTCACGGGGCTCGGGGAGGCGGCCCTGCAGAGTCAGTCCAACGTGGAACGCAAGGTTCGTATCGCCGTGGAAGAGATTTTCGATCAGTGGCCCGAACGACGCACCTGCGCTACCAGTCCGTAGCCGCAACCCCGATGCCCGTCACCACGCTGAGCGCGCGTGACTCACATGAGAACTCCGCGACCCGGCAGCTCTGCCTTCTGCTAGCGCAAGAGTCCGTCTTGCTCTAGTTGCGATGCCATCGCGGCGCTGACCGAGCCGATAATCTCCATGACTGAGTCGGGGTTCACGGTTTCCGAGAGCCCCCACCAGACGCGCTCTCCGTCATCGACGCGATACAGCCTGGCCTCGATGTTGTAGCGTGTGTGAAGCCTCGCGTAGCCCGGCACGTGGACGGTGTCGTAGGCCCATTGGTACCAGGCGACCCCGCCTGGAACCTGCCCGACTGGCACACGTTCCGTTCGAGGTTCCACGACCTCGACAGTCTGGCTCACGTGAAGAAGGCTCGTGATGATGATCGCGTCGTAGGCGCCAGCGCCCATCGCGCTTCGAATCTGCTCCTCCGTCAGCTCCTCGCTTTGGGGAAGAACGTCGTGGCTCGCCCGCGCCTCGACTCCCTTCCTCTCCAACGCGGCCACGAGGCTATCCTCGTAGAGCCGACGATAGTCATCGTTGCTTCCCGCCCCGATGACGAAGAACTTCTCGAAAGGAGCGTCTGTGAGCTCTGGGCTTCGCCAAGAACCTGCGACCGTGGTCTTTGATTCGTTCTTCTTGCAGCCGTAGCCCCCCATGAGCACGATCGAAAGAAGCAGTGATGCGATGAGGGGCAGTCGTCCGTTCATGGCTCGCGAGGCTAGGGGCGAACGCCGAATCGCGCAAGCAACGGAATCGGGACTTTTCGCCGACTTCAGGGCTTCCAGTCTTCGAGGTTGCAAACGACGGGATCAGTCTCGGTCACCTTCGTGACCCCCTCGAGCGGATTGCCGTCTTTGCCCACCGGGGTGCAGATTTTGGTCGTCTGATTGTTGTCTCTCGAGGAGGTGCGCGCCCAGACCTGCGCGAAGCCGGAGGGCGCGTTGCCCTCCCCGCACTTGCCGCCCACTTTCGTCGCGTGAATGGCATTGCGCTCGTAGTACGCAATCCACTCGTTCGGGTCCGACGGTGAGGTCGGTCGGAACCAGGTAGCCTTGCGATGCTTGCCCTTGCCCTTGTCGATGGCGACGTCCCAACCCTCGTCCGTCCGCGCCTGGGTGAAGCTCGGGTTGTCCCAATGCATCACCATGAAGGTGTTCTGGTTCGGACACGAGGACTTGCCGATGTTCATGTAGAGCTCTTGCGAGTGGTGGAAGTGGTAGGGATAAAACGATTCGACTTGAATCGTCATTCCGATCTCGGCACCAACGAGCTCTCCTTCAATTTCCTTGATACGCAGGAGGCCCCACGGGCCCATCACCTCGGCATAGGCGTATCCACCGCGGAATCGTTCGTTGATCGCTTTTGGATTCTCGGCGTAGAACGGAAGCCAGCCGACCGCAGTCCAGAGATCCGGCAGGCCTTGGTAGGTCATGTCGACGTCGACGAACGCTGTCGAGTTGGTGTTCTTCAGGATCGCCTCGAAATTCTGGACGAGGTCTCGTCCGGCTTCGCCCACCTTTCCTTCCTTGTCGGCGTGGTACTCATCGAGGGTCGGCCGATCGATCCAAGCCGCAACATCCGAAGCTTGCTTCATCGCTTCGGTTGGCGTGTACAGCGGAAACGCTTCGTAGTTCTTCTGGACGTCGAAGCACTGCCGGGCCAACGCGGGATTGTCGAGCACCCAGTTGACGTGCTTCACCATGAGCTCGACGTCGCGGTAGCGCGAAACGCACCGCGCTTGCGGATCGTCCGACTTTCCGTCGTTCGTCTGAATCATGGCCAACGGGGAATCCAAGCAGAGCTTCGAGGTCTCGAGCGCGGTCGTGAACCCTCGCAGGTAAGTGAGCGTTTGATCCCAGAGCTTGTCGGCCAACGCCTGTTGCTCCGGCGTCAGCTCGCTCGTATCGATGTCATCGTCACAGACGAAGGCGGGAGCCTCTTTGGCCGCGGGAGCCTCGGTCGGTGCTTCGGGGGTCTCCGGGGCGTGCGTCGGCGCCGCGTCCGCTGGAGGAGTCGGCTTCGTACACGCGGCCAGGCCGAGTGCGGCCAAAGCTAGAATGAAGAAGAGAGACGTGCGGGTCGACGGTGGGATCTTTCGGTGGACGTTCATGGAGAGCTCCGGAGGTGGTCGCGGGTGAGGGGGGCTAGTGGGTCAGAAGTAGTACTGAATCTGAAGATTGGTCTGATTCTCCCATCGGTAGGAGCGGTTGCCGCCGTTGGCGAGTGCGCTGTTCGCGAGGGAATCGTTCAAGTAGGTCGCGTTCTTGCCCGTCAGCAGATCGAGCCATATCCAGATCGGGCCCAAGTGAACTTGCATGCCGACCGTGATCAGGTGCGAGTCGGGGAAGGCCGCCTCGTCTTTCAAGAACATGCTGTATTCGACATAGGGAACGAGTGCGTCGAGGAACCTGCGATCGAAGCGGATCTCTTTGCCGAGATTGAAGTTGCAGAGCCAGTACTTGGCCGCGACATCTCGATACCCGCCAAACTGCGAGATGCGGATCACGCGGTCGTCGACTGGCACGCCGTCGATCTCGGCCGGGTTGTTCGGGCGGAACTCGTGCCGTGTCGCCTGAACGACTGGCTGCCAACCTTTGTAGTTCCCGTTGTACATGACTTGCGCGAGCCATCGATACCCGAGGTCGCCCGTGGCGACGTTGGGAAGCAACCCTGCCTGGACCACAGCACCGAATTCGCTTCTGAGTCCCTCACGGTGCGGGAGTTTGTAAATGCCGCGTACGGCGGCGCTCGAGACCTCACGGTTCTGCTGCTCCCCGAGCGGCGTGACATCCGAATCCCATCGGTTGGCGGGGTCGGAGAACCCTATTTGATCGCGGAAGTAGTAGCCGACGTCGACCCGGTATCGCTCCGTGTCTTTGATGTACCGGAGACCGTAGTCGTAGTCATCTTCGACGGTCGCGTACCATCCCAGCGTGAACCACCAAGAGTTGGATGAGAAGAGATGCCGGCCCCACGGGACGTTCAAATGGCCAAGCTGGATCGCGTTGTCTTTCCATTCGTACTGAATCCATCCCTGGCGGAGAATGAACATGAACGTGAAGAACCGAATCTCGAACCGCATGGAGAAGCCGCCCCATTTCGCCGAACCATTCAGCTGAAGCTGGTTGAACTCGAAGTTCCCGTATTTCGCGAGCGTCGTGTCTCGCCAGGGTTGGATCGAGTAGTTGAACCACAGCCATCCAGACAAGTCGAACGAGGCAACGTCCGCGATTTCCAGTTCCGCGTCTTCCGAATCGGTGGTTTCGGTTTCAGGCTCGGCATCGGTGCTCGAGGGCCCACCGTCGGCGTTGCTGTCCTCGAGCCCTTCCACTGGCGGACCATCCGGATACTGGAGCTCCGCATCCGCTCCCTCGATGTCGAAGTGGAGGTAGTGGAAGTGCTCGTCGGAATCGGTCGCTCCCTGAGCATCGGCATGCGAGGCGGACAACCAAGGCACCAGAGCCATCGCTACGAGCGCCAATCTTTGGGCTCTGATCATCACTGCCTCCTTCACTCCGATTTCACCCCGAATTTCCCGCCGACTATACCCACTTCATCGCGGCGACCGCAAGACCTTTGGGTCCTCTTGTTACCATCCTGAAACCGAAATCGATCGATTCGATGACCCCTGCGGCGTACCAGTGTCGAATGCATGATGCAGCTTTCAGTCATCGCGGAGCAATCGTCGGATCGCCATTGCTAGATCTCGTTTGTGCACGACGACCGCCTTGGTATACCGTCCTCCAAACGGAGGGCTGCTGATGCGAAGAGTACTTCCATGGATGCTTCTGACTGTATGCAGCATGCTGTGGTTCGGCTGCAGCGACGAGACCGATATGGTCGTCTGCGAGGGCGGTGCGTGCGAGACGCAACAGGAATGCGTCCGCGAATGCGAGGACGTGTGCGGGGACCCGGACTATGGACCCTATGATTGCATCGACGGAAACTGTGAATGTCAGTGCTTCTTCGGATGCAGATGACCTAGAGAGGCTCCGCGACGCGCTACATCAGCACCCCTGGAACTGGTGAGGCGTGGTCCAGTCACCAATCCAGAACCGCAACCATGATGCCCGTGGCCACGATCAGCGCGCCCGCGGTGCTGTCGCCGTAGCGCTCTATCCACGGGCCTTTGAAGCGTCGGGCCCCGGAGTGCGCCAGCGCGACGAGGACGACCATGGCGCTCACCGTCGCGACCTCGTACGCCACCACGATCGAAATCTGTTCGACCGTCGACAAGGGCGCCGCCGCAAATAGGATCGGAACGACCGCGATGCAGGGGTCGGCGCAGTAGATCAGGAACAAAGACCAGGTCGAGGCGTTCGATGGATCGTGCACGTGGTCGTAGTGATGATGGTGATGTCCATGGAAGCGATGCGCCATCGCGCTTCGCATGCCCCAAAGCGCGTACACGACCCCAAATCCAATGAGGAGCAGACCTGCCAAGGACACCATGCGTTCCCCGACCGACCGAAGAACTTGCTCGCCGAAGAGGAGGGCCAGGAGACCCAGCATCACGGAGACGGTCACGTGACCGAACCCGCAGAGGAACGCCACGCGCGCCGCACGACCGCGCGACCAGTCGCGCGCTCTCGCGACCGCGGCGATCGGGAGCCAATGATCAGGCGCCAGAGAATGGAGCGAGCCGACGGTAATTGCCGCCAGGATCAGGGATGCGAAAAGGCTTGCATGGGTCATGGTGTGTCAATCTCAGAAATGCCGTTGAGCTCTTGGGATGGGATGCGTCCATTTTAGTTTCCGTGTTACATCAGAACTCCACGAACAGGCTGCTCTTGCGCCGGCAGGTCCCCGTCACCCAGCATCTGCCGTAGGTCCGTTTCAATCGTCACGCAGATCGCATTCATGGGCGTGTCGTCGGGCGCGTTCTCGAATGGTGTCTGTAGCTCGCGAGCGAGTTGTTCGATGACGACAAAGATCGACGTGACTAGGATCACCACCGGAAGCTCTATCGCATCGTAGCGGTCGGAATCCCCCAGGATGGCGAACGTCATGAGAGGCGCCATGGCCCAGACCATGAACCTTGTGAAGTGTGTGATCCCGGCGGGGAACACGGTGTTCTTGATGCGCTCGCATCCGCCCTGCGCCGCATTGATGGTGCTCAAGATGCCGGTCAGCTGGGACCATACGAGCCGACTCTCGAGACCAGACGAGAGGGCTTCCTCGATCGTTGCCGCCTGGGATACCAAGAGCTGCGTGGGCACGTTCTTCGATCGGTCCACGATCGCGTCATCCTCTTCGGGGAGCAGCCTTCTTAGCTGTGCCTTCATCATGGCCCGGCCCTTTTCGGCGGTCCCATGCCGAAGAGCGATGCGCAAAATATTCACGTACGCGATTTGCCGCATCAGCAAGTCGCGGCTGAGCGGAGCCCGCGACGAGAAGTGCGTCACCACCAGTCGGCCCCATGACCGACTCTCGTTGATGAGCGAACCCCAAAGCTGCCGGGCTTCCCACCATCGGCCGTAGGCCTGGTTCACCCGAAAGGCGATGAAAATCGAAATGGCTGACAGGACATACCCGATCTTGTTGTATAGGAGAGAGCCGGTGCCTAGGCTCGTCGACCGGTACGCCCATAGAACTGCGTACGACAGCACCGTGAGGGGAATCACGATCTTAACCGTGGTGCGAAGAAGTCGAGCGAGCGAGTGACGGCCTTCGAGAAGCATGTCGGCGCGAAGCTATCACCGGCTGAGGGACGAGATCAATCTGAAGCGTCGCGTTCATGTCGAGTGGGACCCTGGGTTTCGGTGACGACAGGGTGACGAGTGAGCGACCGCGCAACCTTTGCGCGACTGGCATTGCGATCGACCTTGACTGTTGAATCGAAAAGCGGGACATCACGCTCCTGGTATGCCTCCTGCATTGGGACAAACGGCGCGCGCGGATCATCCGGGGTTGGACGAGGTAGTACCGCCGGCTGACTCTTTCAGACCGTGGGCCGCGCCAGCATCGCCGAGCTACATCGCAACGGACGGCCTGCTCGAAGTGACCTGGTCTCGAGGCAAGAGCGCGGTGACTCGGGCGCGCGCCGCTTCACCGCTCAAGCTCCTCGTGCCGCGAAGCAAGAGCGAGGTCGCCCGGGTTTCGATCGCGACCTACGGCGGCGGCATGCTCGCCGGCGATGAAACCAGTCTGCGCGTCCATCTTCGACCGGGCGCCAAGGCGATCATCTCCACTCAGTCTTCGACCAAGGTCTTCAAAAGCGTCGACGGCCGCACCACACGACAGTCGCTCACGGCCTCGCTAGAGCCAGGAGCCGTTGCTGCCTTCGCACCCGATCCCGTCGCTTGCTTCGCCGACGCACGATACGCGCAGCGCCAGCGATTCGAGGTCGCAGGAGACGCCACCTTGTTCGTGCTCGATTGGTTCACGAGCGGTCGCCGCGCCCGTGGCGAGATCTGGGCGTTCGAGCACTACAGCTCGCGCCAGCAGGTGTTTCTCGATGGGCGCCGGATCATCGAAGACGCGATTCGGCTCGACCGCAGCGAGGGGGAAATCGGCAGCCGCTTTCGTGGAGGCCGATACCACTGCCACGCGCTTCTCATGCTCGTAGGCCGGAGGACACAAGCGGCCATCGAGCGCTTGCGTGAGTTGGCCAGCCAACAGGTCACCCATGGCCCGAAGGCCCGTGCCGGTCTGCTCGTCGTCGCGAACCCGGTTACGCACGGGGTGCTGCTCCGGGTAGCGGGCGAAGAGACGGAAGCCGTCGCCCAGTTCATCAGCCGCGAAATAGAACCGTGCCTCGGCCTGTTCGACGCGAGTATTTGGGGCCGGAAGTTCTAAATGCAGTAGCGATTACAAACGAAATTGGCTTACATCCACCCTTCCAAACCAACGAGGGAACCATGCATCTGACGCCACGAGAATTCGACAAACTACGCCTGCACAATGCGGGCTTTCTTGCGCAGAAGCGCCTGGCGCGCGGGCTGCGACTGAATCATCCGGAAGCGGTGGCGCTCATCGCGACGGTGCTCTTCGAGCTCATCCGCGACGGCGAAAAGAGCGTCGCCGAGCTCATGGATCTCGGCAAGACCATCCTGGGGCGGCGTCAGGTCATGCCAGGTGTTCCATCCATGGTCTACTCGGTTCAGGTCGAAGGCACGTTTCCCGACGGCGCCAAGCTCGTGAGCGTGGGGGACCCCATCGCCAATGAGGACGGCGACCTGACCCTGGCCCTGTATGGAAGCTTTCTCCCGGTGCCAGACCTCAAGGTATTCGGGAAGGACAAGGACAAGCTGCCGAAACCCGGCGAGACCATCACCGCGAAGGGTAACATCGTCCTCAACGACGACCGAGAGACGGTGACGATCGAGGTGAAGAACGTCGGCGACCGTCCGATTCAGGTCGGAAGTCACTATCACTTCGTCGAGACCAATCGGGAGCTGGCCTTCGATCGGGCTGCTGCCTACGGCATGCGGCTCGACATTCCGTCGGGCACTGCGGTTCGTTTCGAGCCCGGTGAAAAGAAGACCGTGCAACTCGTCGCCATCGGCGGAAACCGCGTCATTACCGGTGGCAACAACGCCGCCTCGGGTGAGGTCAACGACCACAACAAAGAAAAGGCCCTCGAGCGTCTGCGCGACATGGGCTTCAGGATGTCGCCATGACTCCGCAACGTGCCAGGTTCAGCAGCGATCTACGACACAGCCAACACACGAGGAGCAGCTTGTCATGAGTCATACGATTACACGCGAAAACTACGCGGCCCTCTACGGGCCGACCACCGGGGACAAGGTGAGGCTCGGCGATTCGTCTCTGATCCTCGAAGTCGAGAAGGACTACGCCGTCTATGGTGACGAGTGCAAGTTCGGTGGCGGAAAGGTCATTCGTGAGGGCATGGGACAGGCCACGGGTGTCTCGGAGGCCGCGGCTCTCGACCTGGTCATCATGAATGCGCTCATCGTCGACTACACCGGTATCTACAAGGCCGACGTCGGCATCAAGAACGGGCGGATTTCCGCGATCGGCAAGGCCGGCAATCCCGACGTCATGAACGGTGTGACGCCGAACATGATCGTCAGCGTGAGCACCGAGGTCATCGCCGGCGAGGGCATGATCCTCACCGCCGGTTGCATCGACACCCACATTCATTTCCTCTGTCCGCAGCAGTACGACGAAGCAATTGCGAGTGGCTCGACGACCATGGTCGGCGGGGGCACCGGCCCGGCCACCGGCACGACCGCCACGACCTGCACGCCCGGAAGCCATCACATCCGGCTGATGCTTCAGGCGCTGGACGACCTGCCCCTCAATTTCGGCTTGACGGGGAAGGGCAACACGGCTCGACCCGAGGGGCTGTACGAGATGCTCTATGCGGGCGCATGCGGTTTCAAGCTCCACGAGGACTGGGGCACGACGCCCGCGGCGATCGACAACTGTCTGACCGTGGCCGACGAGTACGATCTGGCCGTGACACTTCACACCGACACGCTCAACGAGTCGGGGTTCTACGCCGACTCCATGGCGGCGATGAAGGGCCGGACGATCCACTCCTATCACTCCGAGGGTGCAGGCGGCGGGCACGCTCCCGACATCCTCCAGATCTGCGGAGAGCCAAACGTCCTCCCGAGCTCGACGAACCCGACGCGGCCGTACACGAAGAACACGATCGACGAGCACCTCGACATGCTGATGGTCTGTCACCATCTGGATCCGGACCTGCCTGAGGATGTTGCGTTCGCAGAGAGCCGCATTCGCGGAGAAACCATTGCGGCGGAGGATCTCCTCCACGACATGGGGGCGATCAGCGCGTTCAGCTCCGATTCACAGGCCATGGGCCGCATCGGCGAGGTCATCACGCGAACCTGGCAAACTGCCGACAAAATGAAACAACAGTTCGGCGCGCTCCCCGAGGATTCGGGATCGGGCAACGACAACTTTCGAATCCGGCGATATGTTGCCAAGTACACGATCAACCCCGCGATCATGCACGGGATGTCGCACGAGATCGGGTCCATCGAGGTAGGCAAGCTCGCGGACCTCGTCTTGTGGAGCCCCAAGCTCTTCGGGACGAAGCCGCAAATGGTCATCAAGGGCGGCATGATCGCCTGGTCCCAGATGGGTGATCCAAACGCATCGATCACGACCCCCCAACCGAGCTTCATGCGTCCGATGTTCGGAGGCCGAGGCAAGACGGCGAGCAGCCTTTCAGTGGCTTTCGTGAGCCAGGCATCTCTCGACAATCATGTCGTCGACGGTTTCGGGCTCAACAAGAAGCTCATGGCCGTGAAGAACTGCAGGAACATCGGCAAGGCGGACATGAAGCTCAACGACAAGACGCCGAACATCAAGGTCGACGCCGAAACCTATGCGGTGACCGCGGACGGTAAGCCGCTGACCTGCGACCCGATCGATGTCGTCCCGCTCGCTCGACGGTACTACCTGTTTTGAGATTGGGCGTGCGTTGCTAAAGGTCGCGAACGAGCGAATCGAAAGGTTTCGATGTCCGACGAGCTGATGATCTGGCAGATCGCCGATACGGCATTCCCGGTCGGCGGGTTCGCTCATTCGGGCGGGCTCGAGTCTGCCTGCCACGCCGGTGAGGTGAAGGGCCCGGGGCATTTGCGAGAGTTCATCGAGGCGGCGATCGTTCAGGCGAGGTTTGGAACGTTGCCCTTCGTCAAGGGAGCATACGAAACGGACGAACCGGTTGGCGACCTGGACGCTCTCTGCGATGCGTTCCTGGTGAATCACGTGGCCAATCGGGCGAGCCGATCGCTGGGTCGTGGGATGCTCTATGTGGCTGGAGCGTCGTTTGGGCATGCCGCCCTCGAAGCGCTCGCGCAGGAATGGCAGGACAGTGGCGCCCCGCAGCATTACGGGGTCGTGTTCGGTGCCGTGAGCCGACTCCTCGAGCTGCCTCTCCCGAGTACCCTGAGGTTGGCGATGTTCATTGCCGTGCGCGACCTGATGTCTAGCGCTGTGAGGCTCAACGTGCTCGGTCCACTTCGGGCGCAGGGTCTCTTGTTCGAGCTCCAGCCCTCGATCACTGAGGCATCAGACCCAGATGGCGTGCCGTCGCCGTACGAGGCCGTCCAGACGGCGCCGGTGATGGACCTCTTACAGAACACACACGACGGCCTTTACTCCCGGCTCTTCCAGAGCTGACGATCGATACGCAACGAGGAGACCTCTCATGCACGACCACGACGATGCTCACGACCACGACCACCACCACGACGATCATGGTCATTCGCACGAGCACCTCGAGCACCCTGGGCTTTTTCACGAGCGTGCTCAGCGGCTCGACGAAAGGGACTACACGCGCCGGGCCTTCACCGTTGGCATCGGTGGACCCGTCGGGAGCGGCAAGACCGCCCTGTGTCTCGAGCTCTGCCGCGCCCTGAGGACCCAGCGCTCGCTGGCGGCTGTGACCAACGACATCTTCACCCGGGAAGACGCGGAGTTTCTCCAGCGGAACGAAGCCCTCGAGCCCGGAAGGATTCGCGCTGTCGAAACAGGTGGCTGCCCGCATGCGGCCATTCGAGAGGACATCACGAGCAATCTGCTCGCCCTCGAGGGACTTACCCGGGAGTTTCACCCGGAGATCCTGTTCATCGAGTCCGGTGGGGACAATCTCGCTGCGGACTTCAGCCGCGAGCTCGCCGACTACACGATCTACGTCATCGACGTTGCGGGGGGCGACAAAGTCCCACGCAAAGGCGGCCCTGGAATCACGCAATCGGATCTGCTCGTGATCAACAAAGTCGATCTCGCCGATGCGGTGGGCGCGGACCTCGGTGTCATGGAACGCGACGCGAAAAAGATGCGGGGAACCGGACCCACCGTGTTCGCGGCGGTCAAGCATGGCAAGGGAGTCGATCTCGTCATCGACGGGATCTTGTCCGCCTGGCGGGACGCCACGGAGTTGGAACCCGAGGCAGCCAGGCGGAGGGTGTCACGATGACCGGCTCGTCATCGGACGCAGCGGAGCGCTCGTCGTTCGCCGAGATTGCCGACTCGACGCTTCGGGGCATCGGACAGGTGGTCTTGCAAAACAACCCCTGGACGGGCCTGGTGATCTTGGTGGGGATCTACATCAACTCATGGATTTACGGAACGCTCTGCCTCTTCGGCGCTCTGCTCGCCACGCTGACGGCGCTCGTCGTCGGGGCGGATCGCGGTGCGATCCGTGCGGGCCTGCACGGATTCAACGGGGCGCTCGTCGCCATCGCATTGGACGCGTACACGAGCAGCAACTACACCGAGGGCACGATCCCCGGGTGGCAACTGATGTTGCTCATGATCTTGGCGGTCATTCTTTCGGTGTTCGTCGCAATGGCCATCGGCAAGTTCACCAGTCTCGTCGGATTGCCGGCGCTCACAGCGTCGTTCATCGTCGTGAGTCTTGTCTTCGTCTCGGGCGCGCTCGCTGTCCCCATGATCGAAAGCACACCCATCGAGGCTCCCGCCTTCGCGAATCCGGCCGAAGCCATCGCCCCGTACACGCTGGCGACCCTCCTCGAGGGCTCGGGCAAGGGGGTAGGCCAAATCTTTCTGCAGGACAACTACATCACCGGAGCCCTGATCCTCGTGGGTATCGCGATCAATTCGCGCATCGGAGCGCTGATGGCGCTGATGGCCTGCGTCCTGTCGACCGCCGTCGCCATGGGCTTCGGATACCCGGAGGAAAACATTCACGCCGGCCTCTACACCTATAATGGCGTGCTCACCGCGATCGCCCTCGGAGGTCTGTTCTTCGTGTTGAGTTGGAGGTCATTCCTGTTCACTCTGCTGGCCGTGCTCTTGACGTTCGAGGTGACCGCCGGTCTGGCAACGATCCTCACGCGGGTTGGGCTGCCGGTGTACACCCTCTCGTTCGTTCTGGTCTGCTGGGTCTTGATGGCCGCCGGTCAATCGCTCCGAACCCTGCGGTACGTCATGCCGGCCGACGCGACGACCCCAGAGGACGTGCTGAGCAAGTTTCGAGACTAGCGACGCTCATGGACGAGAGGTCGGCGATCCGGACGCTGCTTCGCCTGCAGACTCCGCTTTGCCGTCCTGACTCATGAACAATGCGAGCGATGCCACGACGAGGGCGATCCCGCCTCCATAGTGCAGCAGTTCCACCCCACCGGCCGCGCCTTCGGCCGCTTCACCGAGAAAAACCACCGCGAGTGCGGCGACGATCAAGCCGATGATCTTGTCTTTGAGGTCTTTTAGACTGCGAATCTTCAAGCGAAAGGGCAGCTCGACCTTTCCGTCGTCGAGGAAGAGCTTGTAGATCCCGACCGCGGCGATGTACGCCACGGTTCCCACCAGGAAGAGCTCGATGATCTCAATGCTTGCGAGCGCTACGGCCTTCGCGGCTTTCGCAGAGAAATCGCCCGTACGAAACGTTTGCGAACCCTCGGTCACGATTCGGCCCACACCCATGGTGACGACGCCTGCGGTCAGGACGACGCAGCCGACGACCGGGAGGACGAGAAAGAAACGACAAGCAACGAGAAAACGCTTCATGCCCAACTCCTATTTGCGACGAGGATCGCATGGGCTCGATCCAAAACCAACCGGTCCGACGATTTCTCGGAGAAACTCCGACTTGGGGAGCCCGTTGTGGCTTCCAGCCCGTTCTTTCTGATGCCCGCAGTCATGTTTCGCTCTACTCTCCCGTCGATGACCCGATCGCTCCTCCTCATGGGCTGTACCGTCCTTCTGGGGGTGGCTGCATGCAAAACAGCTACCAGTACCCAGATCTCGCAGAGCTTCCGAAACCCTGGCTTCGAAGAGACCGTGTTCAAGCAGCTGTTCGTGATCGGAGTTGCGGAGGACCAAGAAGGGCGAAAAGCCTTCGAGGACGCGTTCGTGGCAGCGATCGTGAAGAAGGGAGGCGGAGCCCAAGCGAGCTCGAACATTTTGCCCGAGAGCACGCTCCTTTCTGAAGAACAGATCCAAAGCGCGATCGAGGTCAGCGGCTGCGACGGTGTTCTGATCACGCGGCTGCTGAGCGTCGAGAATAAGACTACGAACTACACACCCCCCAGGAAGTACAACCGGCCGAGGACGCACTTGGGCTTCGTCCATGGTGGACCTGCATGGGGCGCGGGCATGGGCGGATTCTATGGCCTCTACGTGACCTCGTTCACCGAGGTGCACCGGCCGGGTTACTTCGACACCAGCAAAACCTTTCGATTGGAGACCAACCTATACGCAGTGGGCGCGAGCAAGGATCTCGTCTGGACGGCGCAATCGGAAACGCTCGATCCGAAATCCGTTCCCGACCTCCTTGCCTCGATGACGAAGGCAGTCGCGAAGAGGCTCAGCAAAGAGGGACTCATTCCATAGGATCGCGTCGGTGCCCACGTGATTCCATCCAAGCATTAACGGCAAAAGGCCGGCTCGAATGAGCCGGCCTTTCACACGTGATGGTCGCCGTTCGTGTCAGTTCCCGATGTGTGCCGTGACACCCAGAATCGCCGCGTAGTTCTTCTTCTGGTTCGGAACGAGGATACCGTCACCGTCGGTATCAGTGGCGCTTCGTGAGAAGTAGATGTCGCTCGTCGACCACTCGCCTCGACCCTCCATGCTGATCACCAGGTACTCAACCGGCTTGTAGCGAAGCGTGATCGTGCCGGTGGCGAGGCCCCCGAAATCGGGGCCTGTTTCGTCCCTGTAGTAGGCATTGCCGCTCAGGTGTTCGCCGCGGAGACCGATCGACCAATGGTCGGATGCATCGAAGATCAACGCGAGGCTGTGGCCGTACGTGAACTCGGTGCCCGTTGCACCAGTGTCTACGCTGGTCTCCGAACCGTTGATGTAGTAGTCCCCGTTGAAAATGATGTGGGCCCACTTGAGGTCCATGCTGAATACGACGTCGTAAAATTGTACCCAGTCCTGGTTGCCGTCATTTCCGCTTGCCGCGTAGCTGCCGCCGACGAAGAGACCGACCCCGCGGTAACCGTCGCGAAGACCTCGACGTCGCACGCTGTTGTGGCCATCAGGCGTGAAACCGAGCTGCCACGAGAGCGCGGGCGTCTCGTTGTCGTCGATCACCGTACCGCCGTAAACGCCGCCGTTGGTCACCATCAACGTCATCCCGACGATCTCGGTGAGCTCGAGGCCCATGCGAAGACCCATGTGGTTGAACGGCTGGCGGAGGAAGTACAGGGCGCCGCGGGTGTAGTTGGCGTTGTTCCACTCGTCGACCACCTCAGCGCCGAAGATCGTGTCGAAGAAGCCAAGGTCGAAATTCAGCTTCTCCGTCGGCATCCACGCCGCATAGGCTTGCTTGACCGGAGCGGCGGGCGTCAAGAGGGGGGCTCCTGTGCCGAAACGCAGGTCGAGTCGAACAGCGAACTTCTCGCCGGTGTACATCACGTCACCGCCGGCGAAGTTCAGACCGAAGCCGTTATAGTTCGTATACGGGTATCCCTGCCGGCCCTCGGCATCGAGCAGATTGTTGTACGAGCCCGCCAGGACGCCGTCTCCGGCGTAGCCACCGAGTCGGTAGAACGCGCTCGCCAGGATCTGCCACGAGAGGCCGTCTTTCCAGGAACCGTCCTCCTCGGGCTCCCCTTGTGCCTCGAGATCATCCATCGCCATTTTGGGTGGCTCGGGCATCTTCATCTCGGCCTCTTTGGGAGGAGACTTTTCGGTCCATTCCGCCGCTTCTTCGCCGTACTCCGCTGCAAGGTCGTCGGCGGCCTCCTTTGGCGCCTCCGGCTCTTCCGCGAGGGCCATTGCGGGGAACGCCAAACTGCACATCACCGCCAGGGAAAGAATCCTTCTCATCACTACCTCCACTCCCAGCGTGTCTCCACGCTCAAACTTGTTATCCAAATCCGACATTGAAAAAAGGGTAGAGAAGAGGGGCGAAACAGACCGGGGAGCCGTCCCACCCCTCCTCTCGAAGCTCCTACTCAGCAGGGGCCCCCGACATCGCGGTGGCGCCAGAATGAAAGCCCTTGAGCTCCTCGTTGTAGGCTTCGACGCCGCACTCGGCGATGTCGAGACCCTCGAGCTCGTGCGCTTCGGAGACTCGGATGCCTCCAGGCACGAGGTACTTCATGGCCAACCAAATGATGGACGCCACGACGAACGCGAAACCGACGCCCGAGAAGGTGCCCATGGCCTGAGTGCCGAGCTGCGATGCTCCGCCACCGACCAGAAGCCCGATCGGCTCCTCGCCGGTCGCTGCATTCCCGTAGCCGACCAGGCCTACGGCGAGCGTTCCGAACATGCCGCAAATGCCGTGGACGGTGATCGCGCCGACCGGGTCGTCGATCTTGATCTTGTCGATGAACAGGACGCCCTCGACGCAAAGGATGCCGGCTGCGAGGCCGACGATGATCGACCAGCCGCCCGTGATGTTGTAGCAACCCGCCGTGATGCCCACGAGGCCGGCGAGCGCACCGTTCAGGGCCATCGAGAGATCGAGCAAGCCGCTGCGCATTCGGATCCATGCCAGCGCGGCGACGAAGCCAGCGGACGCGGCCAGGTTGGTCACCAGCACGATCCGGCCGACATCGGCGTCGATGGCAAGCTCGGAGCCGCCATTGAAGCCGAACCAGCCGAGCCAGAGAATCAACACGCCAAGCGCGGCCAGCGGGAAATTGTGTGCCGGCATGGGCTTGACCGAGCCGTCAGGCTGGAACTTGCCCAGTCGGGGTCCGATGATCAGCGCACCTGCCAGTGCCATCCCGCCACCGACCCCGTGAACGACCGTGCTCCCGGCGAAGTCGATGAAGCCCTGTTCGGAGAGCCAGCCTCCGCCCCAGACCCAATGCCCGACCACCGGATAGATGATCGCCGTCACGATTGCGTTGAACAGGAAGAAGGTCAGGAGCCGGCCACGCTCGGCGATTGCGCCTGAGACGATCGTGCAGGCGGTCGCCGCAAAGACCAGCTGGAAGAAGAGGAATATGTAAGGCGGCAGGTCCGCATCCGCTCCTCCATTGGCGGGGAAGAAGCTCGCGAGCCCCATGAAGGCGTTGCCTTCCCCAAACATCACGCCGTAGCCTACCAAGTAGAATACGAGCGACGAAATCGCGACCACACCGAAGTTCTTCATCAGCACCATCACCGCGTTTTTCCTGCGGCAGAACCCACTCTCAACCAGAGCAAAGCCCGCGTGCATGAAGAAAACGAGTGCGGCGCTAACGAGAACCCACAATGCGTTTGCATACGTTGTCAGTTCCGAAAGTTGTTCTTCCATGATCTTGCACCTCTTAGTCATGGCCGCAGCGCACCCTCGGCAGCGGCTCGGGAGGATCTATGGCTGCCTTGCATTTCCGGTTTGTTTCGCCGAGGCATCGGTTTGGGAAAAACCGATCAGGGTATCCGCGAGTTGCGTCGCACCCAGGGGGGCCACATGCTCGGATCATGGGTAGTTTCCCGCATTTGGCGTACGGAACGCCCCGCAAGCTGCCCAAGCCAGACAGCCTTCCCGGCCGTGTCGTGGTCCTGGACGTGGCCTTCGCGGCCAATGCAGGGGGGGCCAGCTATGAACGGACCACGCTCCCGTTCATCAAGGGCCTCGGCGCGCGTCTCGCCATGTGGATCGATCATCACGACCACGACCGGCACAGGGATTACGCGGATGATTCACGTTTCATATTGCGAACGAAGGCCCAGCACGGTGCCTGCCCCGAGCTCGTGACGCCCGAGCGGGTTGCGGCCGCCGGCCCGATCGACACGGTCTGCTGTCACCTGGACTTCGATGGGCTCTGCTCGGCCGCGAAATGGATCCGTGGGGGTGTCGAACCTTATCGAGGCGCCGACGCCGACGCGCGGGCGATCGACACACGCCTGGGCGAGCCGAGTGAGCGAGCGCGCGTTCTCGATCGGGCCCTTCGCGCTCAGCCTCGCAACGAGGCCCTTCGGGGCCTGATGGTCCGCTACCTCGCGGATGGCGCGAACGACGCGGCGCTCTACCGAGAATTCCAGAACGCGGCCGAAGCACTCCAAGCGATGGAACGAGAGGCTAAGCGACTGTCCGCTCGATACGAGGTTCACGGCAAGTTGGCGATTTGCGATGCGACGCGGCGAGACGGTCCGTACGACAAGACGGAGCTGCTCCTCATAGGCCAGCGCCTTGCGCCGATTTCGCTGGTCCACGACGAAACGACCGTCACAGTGGCGGCTGGCTTCGACAGTGGGATCGACCTCGTGAGCGCCCTGGGACTCAACGGCGGGATGCCGACGCGCGTGAGCGTCGCCGCCAAGAGACTCGATGAAGTCATTGAGATATTGGGGCGTTTCGAAGTGGCCGAATAACGAGGTACACTGAAGTTCATGGAGCTCACGCTCGCCCAAATCCAGGACCTCCCGAAGACCGACCTGCACGTCCACCTCGACGGCTCTTTGCGACTGTCGACGATGCTCGAGCTCGCCGAAGAGCAGGGAGTCTCTCTTCCAGGCGACGATCCGGAGACGCTGGCCAAGGCGCTTCACTGCGGGGAGCACGCTGGGTCGCTGGTCGAGTACCTGAAGGCCTTCGACACCACGCTCAAGGTGCTACAGACCGCCGACGCGCTCTACCGAGTCGCCTACGAGTTGTGCGAGGACGCCGCCGCGGAGAATGTGCGCTACATGGAGGTCCGCTACTCGCCCATGCTGCACACGCGTGGAGGCCTGCGTCTCACGAGCGTGGTTGAAGCCGTGCTCACCGGACTCTGGGATGCTCAAAAAGCCCACGGGATCGTCGCTAACGCCATCCTCTGCGGAATCAGAAATATCTCGCCCGAGTCGTCATTCGAGATGGCGCAGCTGGCCGTGGCCTACAAGAACCGGGGCGTAGTCGCCTTCGATCTCGCGGGAGCCGAATATGATCACCCTGCGAAGCACCACCTCAGGGCGTTCAAGCTGGTCCGCGACAACAACATCGCGGTGACCATCCACGCGGGTGAGGCATATGGGCCCGCCTCGATTCATCAGGCCATTCATGTCTGTGGCGCACACCGGATCGGACACGCGTGTCGGCTACGCGAGGACGGCGACCTGCTTCACTACGTGAACGACCACCGGATTGCGCTCGAATGCTGTCCGTCATCCAACGTGCAAACCGGAGCCGTCAAGGATCTGCGAACCCATCCGCTCAAGCTCTATCACGACCTCGGACTGCGCGTGACGATCAACACCGACAATCGGCTCATCACGGACACCACCGTCTCGCGCGAGCTGTGGCTTTGCCATACTCAGATGGGCCTCGACCGCGACGACATTCACCGCATGATCATCAATGGCTTCAAGGCCGCGTTTTTGCCGTTTCACCAGAAGCAGACGATGGTTCGCTCCGTGTCTCGGGAGCTCTCCAGCGCAGAACGGGCTTCCGGGCCGCAAGGGTCTCGTCGAGCCGACGCAAGCGCGTGATCTTGGGTGCGGCTTTCGCGAGCCCCGGGTCGATCATGGCTTCGTCGCTGATGGTCTTCATGACGTCGACGAACTCGTCCAGAGTTTGAAGGCTTTCGGTCTCCGTCGGCTCGATCAACATCGCGCCCTTCACGACGAGGGGAAAGTAGACCGTCGGCGGGTGAAATCCGTAGTCCATCAGTCGCTTTGCGACGTCCATGGTCGTCACTCCTGAGTCCTTCAAGTGACGATCGCTGATCACTACCTCGTGCATACAGATCTGATCGTAGGGCACGTGCCAGACCTCGCCGAGACGTGCTCGTAGATAGTTCGCATTGAGCACCGCCAGCTCGGTGGCTTGCTCGAGACCTTTCGCTCCCATCTCTCGGAGGTATGCGTACGCGCGCACCATCATCCCGAAGTTGCCTTGAAACGAACGCAGCCGTCCAACCGAATGCGGCCGGCTCTCGTAGTCCAAGACGAACCGGCCATCGCGCTTCTCGACCACGGGGGCGGGAGCGTACGGATCCAGAAGCGCTTTGTAGCCAACAGGACCGCAACCGGGTCCCCCACCGCCGTGCGGGGTCGTGAAGGTCTTGTGCAGATTGAACTGCATCACGTCGATTCCGAGATCCCCCGGCCGCGCCTTCCCCATCAACGCGTTCAGGTTGGCCCCGTCGCCATAGACGAGGCCGCCCTTGCTGTGGATGAGCTCCGCTATGGCGGGCATGTTGCTCTCGAACAGACCCACGGTGTTTGGATTGGTGACCATCACCGCTGCCACGTCATCGTCGACGAAAGGCGCGAGCGCCTCGGTAGTCACGATGCCTTCTTCTCCAACGGGGAAAGGGACCGCTTCGAGTCCGTTGAGCGCGCAGGAGGCCGGGTTGGTGCCGTGTGCCGTGTCGGGGATCAGCACCTTCCTGGGGTCGCGCCCTTTGGCCTGATGGTACGCTCGAATCATCATGAGGCCGGTGAGCTCGCCCTGGGCGCCGGCGGCCGGGTGCAGGGAAACACGATCCATGCCGCAGACCTCCGCAAGCCCGCGCTCGAGTCGCCACATGAGCTCCAGGGCTCCTTGTACGAGCTCGTCTGGCATGTACGGATGCAGGTCTGCAAAGCCGGACAACCTCGCGGCCCACTCGTTGACCTTGGGGTTGTACTTCATCGTGCAGGAGCCGAGCGGGTACATGCCGGTGTCGATCGCGAAGTTTTGTTGGCTCAG
>DASRZF010000222.1:0-4452 GCA_035686645.1 Polyangiales bacterium | reverse complement strand
CTCGTACTCGTCGCAGATGCCACGAAGCCACGATCGCTCGACCACTTGTTGGAGGCGCAAACCAAGGGGTTGGGGTTCACCAGCTCGCGGCCCTCGATTCTGCTCATCAACAAGACCGACGAGACACGGAACTTCGCTCTCAGTCAAGCCCAGCTGGACGCCGCCAAGGCCTTCCCCTGGCACCTGATCCAAGCAAGTGCGAAGTCAGGGGACAACGTCGTTCAAGCATTCACGAAGCTTGCCGAGCTGATGATCGAAACGAGAAAGGCAACGGGATGAGTAGGTTTCAAGACAAGACAGTGGTGATTACTGGGGCCAGCAGTGGGATCGGCGAGTCGTGTGCACGGAAGTTCGTCGCAGAAGGTGCGAGGGTCGTCGTGGCTGCGCGGAGTGCGGAGCCGCTCCAGCGGTTGGTCAACGAGCTCGGTGCCGAGGTCGCCCATGCCGTACCCACCGATGTGTCGGACTTCGCGGCGTGTGAACGCTTGCTGGCAGAAGCGAAGGCGAAGTTCGGGAGCATCGACATTCTCGTAAACAACGCCGCGCACAACTGTCGCGGTCCGGTCGAGAATCTTCCAATGGATCAGATGCTCCAGATGCTCCACGTGAACTTGCGCGGACCCATGGTCTTGACCCGTCTCGCGTTGCCGACGATGCGCTCGCAGGATTCTGGCACCGTGGTGAACGTCGCATCGCTCGCCGGCCGTTTTCCGCTCGAAGACGAGGCCACCTATTCAACCACGAAGTTCGGGCTTCGGATTTTTTCTTTCGCTCTGGCCGAGGAGCTTCGCGGCACCAACGTTCGCGTTTGCGTGGTTTCGCCCGGCCCGGTCGATACCGGATTCATCACGGATGCGGGCGTCATCGACTCCGTTCCGCCGCTCGTCTTCTCGCAGCCGATGAGCACGGCAGACGAAATTGCCGACCTGATACTCGAGTCGGCTGCCGACGGCGCACGAGAAAGAGTCAAACCGGCACTTGGCGGCAAGCTCGCAACGCTTGGCTATCTAGTACCCTCCATGCGGCGGCTTCTCATTCCGATATTCGAACGAAAAGGCGAGCGAGAGAAGAAGAAGTACATCGCCCGCCATTCGAAGTGATCATCGCTTGTCATCTCGCGAGGGCGGCAGCGACGACGGGCGCGTCGGCGACGGTCCCCAGGAATCCACGTTCGGGAGCAGCTTGTAGAGCAGCCAATGATAGGTGGTCCGCGGCAAGATCCGGCGTAAGAAGGCAAACCCCATCGCGTCCAAAGTGGCGGGCACACGAAGCGGCGGGCGCTTACGTCGGATCGTGCGGAGAACAACCTTCGCGACGGATTCGGGCGTGGCGGAAGACGCCTTCATCAGCCTTTCTATGAACGGCGACATATTCACGTAGTGCGCGTGGTAGGGTTCCGCCAGCTCATGCTCCGAGCGACCGCTCTGAGGGGTGTAACGCACTTTCTGAAACCCGTCGGAGTAGACGAAGCCGGGCTGAACCAGACTCACCCTGATGTTCCAGGGTCGAACCTCGTACCAGAGCGCCTCGTGCGCCCCCTCGAGCGCGAACTTCGAAGCGCTGTACAGAGCCATCGTCGGCATCGCCATCATGCCGCCAACCGAGCTCACCGTGATGATCTTGCCGCGGCAACGTTCACGCATCCCCGGTAGGACCAGTCGAATCAGCTCCATCGGAGAGCGGAAGTTGATGTCCATTTGCGCAAGTCGATCCTGCTCCTCGACGTGTTCCACGACCGCTCGATATGAAACGCCGGCATTGTTGATCAGAACGTCGACTCCGCGCCAGTCGCGCTCGGCCTCTGCGATGATCGCAGTGCGCTCGTCCGAGTTGGTCACGTCGAGAGACCGAATGCGGACACGCTCCGATTCTTCAATCGAGTGTAATGCAAACCTCGGCAGCGAGCTTTGACGCGCCGTCAGGATGACGCGGTAGCGGGTTCCCGAGAGAGCGCGCGCGATGGCGAGCCCGATGCCCGTGCTGGCGCCCGTAATCAAGACCGTTTGCTCGGGCTCCATGCGGAGTTGAGTTTATAGGGGGTGACCCTTACACTGAAAGTACCTTTTGGAGGTTCTGGGGAGGTTGCTATGGGTTGGTTGCTCGGGTTCCTGCTGGTCGCCGTCGCGCTGCTTGCTTGGTTTGGTGGCATGTACAACAGCCTGGTGAGTCTGCGAAATCGCTTCAAAAACGCGTTCGCTCAGATCGATGTGCAACTCAAGCGGCGCCATGACTTGATTCCGAACCTCGTCGAAACGGCCAAAGGCTACCTGACGCACGAACGCGCGACCCTGGAAGCGGTCATCTCAGCCAGAAACTCGGCTGAAGGCGCGCGGAGCAACGCTGCTGCCGATCCCGGCAACGCTCAGGCCATGCAAAAGCTCTCGACTGCAGAAGCCGGGCTCAGCGGCGTGCTCGGCCGATTTTTCGCTCTTTCCGAGGCCTATCCGGACCTCAAGTCGAACCAGAACATGATGCAGCTTTCCGAAGAGCTTTCGACCACGGAAAACAAGATCTCGTTCGCAAGGCAGGCGTACAACGACGCCGTGATGCAATACAACAACAAGTGCGAAATGGTGCCGTCGAACATCGTTGCCGGCATGTTTGGATTCCAACGCGCGGAGTTTTTCGAAGTCGAGTCCGAAGACGAGCGCGGGCCCGTCAAAGTTCAGTTCTGAGCTATGGACTTCTTCGAGGAGCAAGCTCTCGCGCGGAAGCGCACGCTGCGCTTGACGCTTCTCTTCGCTGCTGCAGTCGTCGGGGTCATTTTCTGTGTCTATGTGCTCGCGATGCTCTTCTATGGATTCGGAGCGACCGACGCCGCCGGAGTGGCCTACGTGGTCGGGGACTACGACCGCGTGCGTCCCGCAATCCTGGCCTTGTGGAACCCCCGCGTGTTTCTGTTCGCCATGAGCGCTACGGTCACCGTGGTAGGCCTGGGCTCCCTCTACAAGATCGCGCAGCTACGCGGCGGAGGCTCGACGGTTGCTCAGAGCCTCGGAGGACGAAGAGTGGACCCCGACTCGACGCGGCTCGAGGAGCGACGTCTGCTCAACGTCGTCGAGGAGATGGCCATCGCGTCGGGCATTCCGGTTCCCGAGGTTTTCGTGCTCGATCGAGAGCCCGGCATCAATGCGTTCGCTGCGGGCAATACGACCAGTGATTCCGTAATCGGAGTGACCAACGGAACGCTTCAACTCTTGCGGCGAGACGAGCTTCAAGGCGTAGTCGCACACGAGGTGAGTCACATCCTCAATGGAGACTCCCGTATCAATGTCCGTGCGATCGGGCTCCTTCACGGAATCTTCTTGCTCGCGCTCATAGGTCGATTTCTGATCCGTGGATCGACCTATAACCGAAAGAAGGAAGGCGCCGGCGTCGTCTTGCTCGGACTCGGGCTTCTGTCGATTGGTTCAATCGGCGTCTTTTTCGGGCGCATCATCCAAAGCTCGATTTCACGGCAACGCGAGCTGCTCGCAGATGCGTCCGCCGTGCAATTCACACGCGACACGGAAGGACTCGTTGGCGCTCTCAAGAAGATCGGCGGCCTGGGTTCGAGCTCGTACCTCGAGACACCAAGGGCCGATGAGGCAAGCCACATCTTCTTCTCAGACGCCATTCGTCGCCTGCGTCTCTTCACCGGGCTGTTCCGCACGCATCCGCCGCTCGGCGACCGCATCCGAAAGCTCGAGCCGCAATGGGATGGTGAGTTCGAGGACGTCGAGTTTCCACAGATCTCGGACGGCATGAGCACCCCACCCGATGCGCGTCTCGCCCCAGTCAGCGCGTTCGCGGAGGCTCCGACTGAGGAATCGGTGAGCCGATCAATCGAGCACATCGGCAGCCCACGTCCGGAGCAGATCACATTCGCCCGCTCGCTTCATGGGGCCCTGCCCGAGCTGTGGATTCACGCCGTTCGCCAGGCACCGATGGCACAGGCGGTCGTATTCGGGCTGCTGCTTACGCAGGACGAAAAGCTCCGCGGAACCGAGCTGATGCGTTTGGCCGAGCTCACGGACTCGGAGATGGCCGACCTCACCCTTCGGTTTCATTCGGAGGCTCTACATCGCTCATCCGCTGAGAAGATCGCGCTGGTCGACATGGCGATGCCAACCCTTCGAACCTTATCGTTCGAGGAGTACGAGCGCTTCCGCACGGTCATCGATGCTTTGATGCAGAGTGACCAACGCATCGATTTGTTCGAATACACATTGAGCCGGATGATTCGCCGTCATCTCGGCAGGTACTTCGAAGGCGCTGGGCCAACGTCTCTACGGTTTCGATCGCTCCGCGCGCTCTTGCCGGACGCGCGGGTCTTGCTCGCCACGTTGGCGAGGGTGGGCAGCCGATCGGACGCGGCGGCCGAGCGCGCCTTTCGCCACGGGGCGCAGACTCTGCAGCTCAAGGCATCGGCGGGGGCGATTTTGCCCCGGGAGCAGTGCAGCCTGGCTGCGG
>DASRZF010000221.1:0-16937 GCA_035686645.1 Polyangiales bacterium | reverse complement strand
ACTCGTCTCCGTGCACAATGGCCGCTACGGCAGTGTGCCGATGGAAACGATCATCGGAACGAAGAAGTTCGTCGACGTCGAAAAGTACTATGACACCGGCCGAATGCGACCGAAGTACACATCCTTCAACGGTTTGCCGCTTTTCATCATGGCGAGCGACGCGTAAGGGTCCGTCGATGGCCTCGCGCTACAGGCACCTTCGGGCGCGTGCGCTCAAGGCGATGTTCAAGACGCATGCGGCGATCTACGAGCGTAGCGGAGGCCGTCTCGGCGCCTGGCTCGGATTGCCGACCTTGCTTCTCTCCGTGACTGGGCGGAAGTCCGGCAAGACGTTTGCGACGCCCTTGGTCTATTTCAAAGACGGCGAGAGCTATGTGGTGGTCGGCTCGGACGGAGCTGCGAAACACGACCCTCAATGGTGGAAGAACCTGCAGGCAAATCCAGCATGCGTGGTTCGCGTCGGTCGGAGGAAGCTCGCGGCAAAGGCTGCGCTTGCATCAGGCGCCGATCGCGAACGCCTCTGGCAGCAGGGCAAGACCGTGAACCCGATGTGGTCGAAGTACCAGGCCCGAACCGAGCGCGAGCTGCCGGTGGTCGTGCTCACGCCGACGCACGACTAGCTAGGCCCGTTCAGCACCGACCGTGGATGCGAGCTGCTCCGAGCGGCTGCGGCCCTTCCCTTTGTCCCGGCTTTGTGACAGATTCGCGAAGTACGCTGTCGAGCTTGGATGCCGGCGTTCGCCGACCTGGAGGACTAGATGCGAATCATAGGTTTGTTTGTGGTGCCGTTGCTCGTGCTTGGCGCCTGTAGTTCGAGCGACCCTGAAGCCCAAGATGTCACGATCGATACCTTCAACCTTGCCCTCGCTGGGGCGTTCATTCCGTACGAAGCGGAAAGAAGGCAACCACTGGCCGACGCGATCGCGGAGATGGACTCAGACATCGTGTGTTTGCAGGAGGTCTGGACTCAGGCGGACAAAGAAATGATCCGCGCCGCCGCAGCGACGAACTTCCCGAACGCGGTGCTTTTTGCAAACGATCTGGACACGCCGCTCGACGACCCGGAGGACCAGAACGGAGACGACCCGCCCGCCCCGACGACGGTGCCGTGCCCGCCGATCGAAGTGCTGCCCGGCGTCACCGTCGAAGACCAGATGTCCCTCGCGATCGAATGCGTCTCGGAGAACTGCAACACGATCGCGCCGGGTGATCAGGACGGGCAAACCACCAGCACCGAATGCGCCCAAGACTTCTGCTTGGGCGAGGTGGCGGCGCTCATCCTCGGAGACCCGCAGCAGCTTCGCTGTTACTCCTGCCTCGCCACGCAGCTTCCCACGAGCACATTCGCGGAGATCGGCTCGAGCTGTCCTGTCATCATCAATCAAGACCTCGCTTTCGAGGGGCAGAACGGTGTGATGATCCTCTCTCGCTACCCGCTAAAAGACCCGGTGAACTGGGTCATCCCGGGCACCTGGAACCGACGTGTCATCATCAGCGCTACAGCCGAGCTGCCAAACGGAAGCGAGCTCGACGTGTACTGCAACCACCTGACCCCAATCTTCGATAGCATCGCCTATCCCTACACCGGCCAGTACGGAGACGGGCTGACCGGTGCCGAGGGCTGGGAGGCCGAGCAACAGCTTCAAGCCAA
Organism: Polyangiales bacterium; assembly: GCA_035686645.1. Taxonomy (GTDB): domain Bacteria; phylum Myxococcota_A; class Polyangia; order Polyangiales; family Houyiibacteriaceae; genus SG8-38. Next base: position 15,286 of record DASRZF010000221.1, on the reverse strand, counting down.
GAAACTCATCGACCACGTGGCAGCCACCAGCGGCGACACGCCCGCGGTGATCCTCGGCGACCTCAATGCAGGTCGCGCCTATCCCGATGAGAGCCTGGTCGCTGAAGGGGCCGCTACCTTAGAGCGGCTCGAGGCGGCGTTCACGCCCGCTTATACCGAGAGCTATGAGCCGCAGTGCACCTTCTGTGCAGACAATCCTTTGACCGACACGACGAGCTCGGTCTGGATCGATCACATCTTGCTCAACGGCCTGACATCCGATGCGGTGCAATCCACGGTTCGCACGTTCGACGAAGCCGTAGTCCCCGTCGGGGGTGATGAGCTCGTTCCCCTTTCGGACCACTACGGCTTGCGTTCGGTAATTCGGATTCCCTAGTTTCGTAATTGCCCACACCTAAAGAAGAGTCGACAGAGGCGTGGATCTGCGTAATTCAAATAGGGATGGGAAACCGGGGGGTGTCCAAACGAATGGCGCGCTACATGCGGGTCTCAATTTTGGCCATGGGGCTGGCCTCCTGCGGTGACAGCGGCGGCGCGGCCTGGCCGGGCTCGGGTGGAACGGGTGGCGAATGGCAGCCGGGAGTGTTCCAGCCTGCGAGCGTTTTCGAATCGCAGTGCGAGGAGCCTCGCGTCGGCGTCAATCCGTTCACGGATCAGCCCTACTCGGATGTCCAAGGAACGATCACGGACGAGAACAACTTCCTCCGGTCTTACAGCGATGATACGTACCTCTGGTACGACGAGATCAACGACCAGGACCCCGCGCTCTTCGATGACCAGATTCTCTACTTCAATCAGCTGAAGACAAACGCGCTCACGTCTTCCGGTCAACCCAAAGACAAGTTCCACTTTTCGATTGACGTACAAGAGTATCTGAGCCTTTCGCAATCCGGTGTGTCTGCAGGCTATGGCGTCCAGTGGGCCTTGCTCTCTGCCGTCGCCCCGCGCGAGATCCTCGTCGCTTACACCGAGCCGGACTCACCGGCGACGAATCCTCAAGTCGCTCTCGAACGCGGCGCCAAGGTTCTGGCCATCGATGGTTTCGACATCGACACGGACACGGACGCCGGAATCGACGCGCTCAATGCCGCTTTGTTTCCGTCCGAAGCGGGCGCAACGCATACGTTCACGATTCAGGATCGCGATTCGCAGGACAGCCGGTCCATCACGATGACGTCGGCGTTCATCGAATCGGAGCCTGTGAAGAACGTTCGCGTGCTCGAAACGCCCACCGGCCGCGTCGGCTATATCCTGTTCAACGATCACATCGCCACCGCGGAGCTGGGGCTCTTCGAGGCCGTGAACCAGCTCAATGAAGGCGAAGGCATCGACGACCTCGTTCTCGACATGCGCTACAACGGGGGTGGGTTTCTCGCCCTCGCGAGCGAGCTCGCCTACATGATCGCAGGGCCGGCCGCCACGGATGGACGGGCTTTCGAGCTCATCGAGTTCAACGACAAGCACCCCGACACCAATCCGGTGACCGGACGGAAGATCTCGCCCACGCCATTCTACGACACGACGCTCGGTTCGCCCTTCAATGCGCCGGAAGACCAACCGCTTCCGACACTGAACCTGCCCCGTGTCTTCGTCCTCACCAGCGGGTCCACCTGTTCGGCCAGCGAAGCGGTCATGAATGGTCTGCGAGGAATCGATGTCGAGGTGATTCAAATCGGAACCACGACCTGCGGCAAGCCCTATGGGTTCTACGCCACCGACAACTGCGGCACGGCCTATTTCACGATTCAGTTTCGCGGCGTGAATGACAAGGACTTCGGAGACTACACAGACGGTTTCTCGCCCGCCAATACGGAGGGCACCATGGGTGTTTCCATCCCAGGCTGCTCCGTAGCGGATGATTTTGGCGCGGAGCTCGGTGATCTGAACGAAGATCGCCTCGCGGCCGCATTGAGCTACCGCGAGACTCAAACCTGCCCGGAGCCACCGGGGCTTGCGTCGGGCTTCGCGAGCAAGTCGGGCGACGGCCGGGACGATACGGACGCGCTCGTACCGAAATCGCTTTGGCAAACGAATAGGACCATGTTGCCGTGATGTACGGAACGATGGCCAAGCTGATCCTGTTCGGTGCGCTCTTGCTCGGAGTCGGCGCCTGCAAAACAGCACCAACCGAGCAAGACGAGGCCGCCCGCATCGTCGACCCCGATGACGCGAGCCGCGCAGCGCTTCAACGCGTAGTCGACGACGCATTGCACACGAACGTCAACCTCGCGAACGACGCCTTGACCAAGAGCAGCATCCTGATCATCCACCGGAAGCCCATGCGCGACTTGAACGGCATCCCAATCGATGGTCGTCGCCTTGAAGCCCCGATCCAGTTCCGCCTGGTGACCAACCGTGAACACTGCATCCTGATCGACCAGCGTGACCAATCCCGTTACGAGCTCGAGAACACGCGCTGCGAACCCGAATAGCTCGTCGGCCGGCCAGCTCAATGCGGGGGCTAGATCACGAGCCCGTATCGGCAAAAAGAGGAAAGCCCGTCTCTTTCGAGACGGGCTTTCATAATTCCGGCGGCGTCCTACTCTCCCACAGGGCTGCCCCTGCAGTACCATCGGCTCTGATAGGCTTAACTTCCGAGTTCGGGATGGGATCGGGTGTGACCCTACCGACATTGCCACCGAATCCGTAGAAAGTTTCTCTGTGCCGCTCTGTGCGGATCAGAAGCGAGTCCGAGAGTCCGTGTTGATGGATTGTCTCGAGCTCTTCCTTCCAACCCTGATCTCAAATCACGCACGAAACGTGTCTTAGAAGAAGGTCAAGCCTCACGGCCGATTAGTACTGGTCAGCTCCACGTGTTGCCACGCTTCCACACCCAGCCTATCAAACTCGTAGTCTCCGAGTGGCCTTTAGGGACCGAAGTCCAGGGATACCTCATCTTGGGGCCCGCTTCCCGCTTAGATGCTTTCAGCGGTTATCGGTTCCATATATAGCTACCCGGCTATGCTTCTGGCGAAACAACCGGAACACTAGGGATACGTTCAACCAGGTCCTCTCGTACTATGGTCAACTCCCCTCAAGTATCCTCCGCCCACGACAGATAGGGACCGAACTGTCTCACGACGTTCTGAACCCAGCTCGCGTACCGCTTTAATTGGCGAACAGCCAAACCCTTGGGACCTGCTCCAGCCCCAGGATGCGATGAGCCGACATCGAGGTGCCAAACCGCGCCGCCGATATGAACTCTCAGGCGCGATCAGCCTGTTATCCCCGGAGTACCTTTTATCCGTTGAGCGATAACCCTTCCATATGGAGTTACCGGATCACTAAGGCCTGCTTTCGCATCTGTTCGACCTGTCGGTCTCACAGTTAAGCTCCCTTATGCCTTTGCACTCTACGGCTGGTTTCCAATCAGCCTGAGGGAACCATCGCGCACCTCCGTTACATTTTAGGAGGTGACCGCCCCAGTCAAACTGCCCACCAGGCAATGTCCCCGCACCGGATCACGGTGCTGGGTTAGAAGTCCAGAACAGCCAGGGTGGTATTTCAAGGTTGACTCCACCGAAACCAGAATCCCGGCTTCGAAGTCTCCCACCTATCCTACGCAGACTGTCCCGAACTTCACTGCCAAGCTGCAGTAAAGGTTCACGGGGTCTTTCCGTCTTGTCGCGGGTAGAGCGTATCTTCACGCTCAATACAATTTCGCTGAGTCACTGGCCGAGACAGTAGGGATGTCGTTACGCCATTCGTGCAGGTCGGAACTTACCCGACAAGGAATTTCGCTACCTTAGGACCGTTATAGTTACGGCCGCCGTTTACTGGGGCTTCGATTCGCTGCTTCGCCGAAGCTAACAACTCCTCTTAACCTTCCAGCACCGGGCAGGCGTCAGACCCTATACGTCCTCTTACGAGTTCGCAGAGTCCTGTGTTTTTGGTAAACAGTCGCAACCCTCTATTCTCTGCAACCCACACCCGCTCAGAGAGCAAGTCTCATCACGGACACGGGCACACCTTCTCCCGAAGTTACGGTGTCAATTTGCCGAGTTCCTTAGCCAGTGTTCTCTCAAGCGCCTTGGGATTCTCACCCCGCCCACCTGAGTCGGTTTGCGGTACGGTCACTGAAGACCCTCACTACGCAGCTTTTCTTGGAAGCATGGAATCACCGAGTTACGGAGCCGGAGCTCCACCTCATCACGTCTCGGAGTAATGTTTCCGCGTTTGTGGCTATCGCCTCCTACGGAAACCTCCTACCTGCTTGAACGGGCACTTCCATTCGCCCGATCGGCCTATCCTTCTCCGTCCCTGCTTAGATCAACGGATTCCTCAGTGGTGCAGGAATATTAACCTGCTTCCCATCGTGTACCCCTTTCGGGCTCCACTTAGGGGCCGACTAACCCACAGGCGAATTATTCTTGCCTGGGAAACCTTGGGCTTACGGCGACAGGGTTTCTCACCCTGTTTATCGCTACTCATGCCTACATAAGCTCTTCTCACACCCGACAGTGCTCCTTACGGTACACCTTGTATCTGCGTGAGAATGCTCCGCTACCGCTCTAATAAATTAGAACCCGAAGCTTCGGTACCAGACTTAGCCCCGTTACATTTTCGGCGCGGGTTCGCTCGACCAGTGAGCTGTTACGCTTTCTTTAAAGGATGGCTGCTTCTAAGCCAACCTCCTGGCTGTCTGAGCGCCCCCACATCCTTTCACACTTAGTCTGGATTAGGGACCTTAGCTGTCGATCTGGGCTCTTTCCCTCTTGGCTACGGACCTTATCACCCGCAGCCTGACTGCCTAGCAGTTGTCACCGGTATTCGGAGTTTGGTTGGGTTTGGTAATCTGGTAGGACCCCTAGCCCATCCAGTGCTCTACCCCCGGGGCAATTCACTAGACGCTATACCTCAATATATTTCGCGGAGAACCAGCTATCTCCGAGCTTGATTAGCCTTTCACTCCGATCCTCAGGTCATCCCCTGAATTTTCAACTTCAGTGGGTTCGGTCCTCCACGCAGTGTTACCCACGCTTCAACCTGCCCAAGGATAGATCGCTCGGTTTCGGGTCTACGCCCTGCTACTAAATCGCCCTATTTGGACTTGGTTTCCCTACGGCTTCACCTATCGGCTTAACCTTGCAACAAAGCGTAACTCGTAGGCCCATTATGCAAAAGGTACGCCGTCGCACATTCCCCGAAGGGCATAGTGCTTCGACTGCTTGTAGACACACGGTTTCAGGTACTATTTCACTCTCCTCACAGGAGTACTTTTCATCTTTCCCTCACGGTACTAGTTCACTATCGGTCGACAAGGAGTATTTAGCCTTGGAAGATGGTCCTCCCAGATTCCCACAGGATTCCACGTGCCCCGTGGTACTCGGGTACCAGTGCAGAGACCAACCGTTTTCGACTACAGGGCTGTCACCTTGTATCGCCGACCTTTCCAGATCGTTCATCTAACGTTTGGCTTTGTAACTCTGTCGGAGCATTAGGGCGCTCCACCACTGGACCCACGACCCCATATCAACAACGCCCCTAAGCTTACATTGATATGGTTTAGGCTAGTCCCCGTTCGCTCGCCGCTACTAGGGGAGTCTCGGTTGATGTCTTTTCCTCCAGGTACTTAGATGTTTCAGTTCCCTGGGTTGGCTATCCAACGCCTATGAATTCAGCGTTGGACTTCTGGGTATAACCCCAGACGGTTTCCCGATTCGGATATCTTCGGATCAAAGTGTGTTAGCCACTCCCCGAAGCTTTTCGCAGCTGCCCACGTCCTTCATCGCCTCTCGACGCCAAGGCATCCACCGTGTGCCCTTCCTAGCTTGACCTTTTCCTAAGACGCATTTCGTCTCGGCGCTTCGACGCAAATCGAAGCGCTAAGTTGGTGCTTTCCTGGATAGCGATACCCAGTTCCACACCGGGTGCTTCGCCATGACGGAAAGTCTTTATGGCTCAGCACCTTCGTAACTCGAGACCAGGGTTCGAAAGAAGAGCCTGGTCACAGCTACGGCTAGAAAGAGAAAATTTCTACAGATATTCAGTTGTCAAAGAGCTGCGAGAATCGAGCTTTGAATCTTGATTACTCGGGTCGAAGACGCGTGCTTTCGCGTCGCCGACCGAAGGAATCAAGACTGGGTCTTCACGGGTGTCTTGGCAAGTGCCGAGTCGACACTCGGCTATCCAATCCCGGACCCGGAGGGTCCGTGGAGGAGCCCGGGGGCGGGGGTGGGTGTAACGTGGTGGAGCTGAGGGGGATCGAACCCCTGACTTCCGGCTTGCAAAGCCGGCGCTCTCCCAGCTGAGCTACAGCCCCGTCCTATTTAGTGGGGCACGCTAGACTCGAACTAGCGACCTCACCCTTATCAGGGGTGCGCTCTAACCACCTGAGCTAGTGCCCCGTGTATTCTCGCAAACTGTCAAAGAGCGTCAGACGCTGTTTCCGTGAACCGTTTTCGAAGCTGGTTCGGGCCTAAGCCCTGAAAACTACTCCGTTTTGTTGGTTCCCGTCCCCAACTTCATCCGCAAAGGGACGCCTTCTTTAGCGGCCTTCCCCAAACCCGTCAAGCACTTTCAAAGAAGCTTTTCCAAAAGAGGAGAACAGGCCATTTCTCAAGCGCTTCCGGCGCCTAGGTAGTTCGCTTGATCCTCCTCGGGGGCGCCTTGAAGCGCGCCTATGTCCCTCTTCTCGGACATGCCAGTAACTACTTAGAATTATATAATAATTCAGTCGACCACGTAGTAGGCGCCAAGAATGCCGAACATCTCTTCTTCGGTCGTCACGCCGCCCCAGACTGGGCAGGCATCGCAGACGCCGCCTTCGCCGCAAGCCGCATCATCGCCGTTGCAGATCGCACCCTGATTTGGGCCGCCGAGGCAGGCTCGCTGCTCGGGAGGGCAGCCGCACTGCCCTACGAAACCGACGAGATCCCCAAACACGCACGTGTTGGCGTCGGGCCGGTTGGAATGCCTGCGGACTTCTTCTGGATCGGTCGCGCCGTTGTCCCAGATCGCGCAGTATCGGAACGTGCGATCGTTCGTTTCAGCGCTGTCGAGCTCGAGGTTGTTGCTCTCGTCGAAGCGTTGGTAGAGCGGGTCCTGATAGAAGAAGCTCTGGTAGTCAGGTTCGCGGGTCGGCGCCGGGCAACCCGGGCCTGCTGCGCATGGTTCGTTTGGCGGATACCAAATTCGGAAATCTCGCCCGAACTGGTGCGTGTGCGAGGACAAGGTCACCAAGCGCGCACCTACGGGCAAGGTGAACGTCGCGCAGGCCTGCTGACTCGTGAACGGAGGCACGGTGCCCATCGCAAAGATGTCATTGAGAACGGTGAGGTCTTCGCGCTGGTATTTGCGGTCTTCTGGTCTGCTGTACGTGAAGTTCATGTACTGCTCGACCGTGGTGTCCTGCTTGGTGAGGTTGAACGAGTGGCTGTTCCAGATCGTGAAGCCCTTGAGGGGCATCACGCCATAGACGCCGGGCGCGTAGTCCTCGATGAACGTCGCTTCTTGCGCAACCGCGATGTTCTGGCGCGTCGATGCTTGTCCGAAAAAGCCCAGGAGCGTGCCGAGGTCTGGAGGCGCGTTTTGATACGCGGTGCATCCGAGCGCGGTGAGCGGTGCAGTCGCACAGGTGCTGCGCTCGCCGCAGACGCCCTCAATCGTGGGGTCGCAGGGCATGCCATCGTTGGCTCCGTCGAGACACTGCCAGTTCTTCCAACCTTCGTAGCCCGGGTCCCATTCTTCCTGCTTATCGGAGGGAGGGATGTACGTCTCGACGATCGAGTGGTGGGATTGCGGGTCCTGCGCGAGTAGGAAATTCGAGTATCCGAAGCATTCGCGGGTTGGTCCGCCATAGGCATCGGGGCATGGCAGCCTAACCTCGGCAGGCACACGGTCGCTATAGTCGTAGTAGGTGACGAAGCAGACTTCGTTCTCTGATTCGGCGGGAAGCTTCCAGCCTCCGGAATAGAACTGGATGCCTTTGTCTGCAGGCGGCGGCTCGAGCGGCGGGATCTTGTTGGGAGTGGCTTCGAGCTCCGAACCACAACCGAGCACGTCGGGTGCGTCCTTCACGACGCCGACGCGCGGTGCTCCGCCGCGAATCCAGGCGCGAACCACCGCGAGCTCATCTTCGGTGAGCGCATCGGCCGTCGCCGGCATCGGGCCGCCCGAGATCCCGAAGTCCGAAAGCTCGGTGTCGAGCGTCTTCGCCGCGAGCTTGAGGTAGAGCACGCTCCGCTCTTCATCGGCGGGGAAGACGAGAGGAAGATCCCCTGTCCCAGCTCGGACGTTGACCACGTTCTCGTAGAGATGGTCCGGTCGGAGATCGAGATTGGCCGAAGCTTCTTCGGCATCGGCGCCATGACAGCTGCTCGCCGTGCAACCTCGGGTTTCAAAAATCGACTGCACCACACCAAGGGTGCTGTCCGCACTGCATTTCTGAGTCGATGAGTCGTCGCTCCCGCAGCCAAGGATCAGAGCGAGGGGCAACAGATGAGCGAGTACGAACGAGCGGCGCATGGGGCGTCTCCTTCACTCCACAAACGGGGTCGAGCGGCGGGTCGGGGATAACCGTATCGGCCGCCTGCGTCAATGGATCGGGCTCTATTTCGGGGGCGCGAGCGCGCGAACGCTGGCCAGTCGTTCGCGGTAGTGCGCCAGGCATCGAGCCATCGCGTCGTCCGGGCTGACGATCGGCCGGTAGTCGAAGTCGCGCTCAGCTGCCGCGCTGCTCGCGCAATGTGAAATCGCGAGCTTGCGGATCTCGTGAGGGCTGAAGAAAGGCGCCGGCAAGCCAATGCGAAAGTGCAGGTATTGCCACAATCGAAGGAACGCGAGCACCGGGCGATACGGAATGTCGAGCTTCGGAACCTTGTAGCCCATGCCTTCGATCAAAGGCCGCATGAACTCGAACAGCGGGAGCGGGCGCCCGTCGGTGACGAAGTACGCCTTGCCGCAAACGGGACTGCCGGCAACCAGGCGTTTGGCGATGCGGATCTCGGCGTCGACGAGGTTGTCGATGTAGATGTGATCGTGAAGCGCACCGGGATAGCCGATCGTCGCGACGAGTCGGCCCTTGGTCACCTGCTCGAACATCTCGTCCAACATGAGGTTGTTGCCGGGACCGTAGATCCCATCGGGCCTTAGGACTGTCGTCAGCAAGCCGCCCTGGCCGTTGGCCTCCAGAACCCGCTTTTCGCCTTCGATCTTCGTTTCGGTGTAGAGGCAGCTCATGTTGCTGGCATAGGGCGTCAGCTCGTTCATCTCGGTATCGACCTCGGAGTTGAAGCAGACGTCGATCGAGCTCGTGTGTACGAAGCGGCTGACCCCATTCGCTTGACACGCGGCGATGAGATTCTCGACGCCTCTCACGTTCGCTTCGTACGCGGCCTTACGATACTTTGCGGAGGCCGCGCTCCCACCGAGCAGCGCGAGGTGTGCCGCCGCGTGGAACACGGTGTCCACGCCCCGACAGATCTCCATCATGCGCTCGGCGTCTTCCATCTCGCCGCGCACGATCTCGAGCTCGGGGTGTTCGAGAGGCAACGCCGTGCGGCGAACGACGGCACGAACCGAGTAGCCCTGGTCGAGCAAACCGCGGACCAAGTGGCTGCCGAGAAAACCGGCCGCCCCGGTGACGAGACAGACTCCGAGATCTTCGAGCGGTTCAACGGTCGGCATCGTGGTGGCGATTGGAGCACGGGGCCGCGAAGGAGCAAGTCTGCCAAGCGTGCCAGGGCTTGACTGTATATGTAACGTTCGTTATAGCCACGGGAGCTTGGATGAGCTACGGAGAAGCTTCTATGTCGGAACCCCATTTCCTCTACGAAAAGCGCGGTCACATCGCGATCTGCACCTTCAACCGGCCCGAGAAGAAGAACGCGCTGAGCATCGAGATGCTGGTGCGGATGGCGGACGCCTGGGACGAGGCCGATGCGGACGCGGAAGTTCGCGCGATCATTCTCACCGGGACGGGGGGCGTATTTTGCGCGGGCAGTGACCTCGGCTCGATGAAGTCGGGCAAGTGGGACGCAGATGACGCTTGGCTGAACCGTATGAAAGAGAGCCCGGACATCCATTGGAAGGCGCTCCTCCGGCACTACCTCACCAAGAAGCCTTTGATTGCAGCAGTGGAGGGGTATGCGCTCGCCGGTGGCACGGAGATCCTTCAAGGCACCGACATTCGTGTCGCCGGAGAGGGCGCCGTGTTCGGCGTCACGGAGGTTCAGCTCGGTCTGTTCCCCCTAGGAGGTTCGAGCGTGCGACTCCGCCGGCAGATCCCCTACACGATTGCCGCCGAGATGCTGCTTGCGGGACGTCGCCTCACAGCCGCCGAGGCACTGCACTACGGGCTCATCGGGCACGTGGTGCCGGACGGACGAGCGCTCGAGAAGGCAATGGAGATCGGCGAGCGCGTTGCTGCGAACGGCCCGGTCGCCGTGCAGGCCGTCAAGCAATCGCTCATCGAGAACGACGGCGTGCCGGCCAAAGAAGCGCTGGCGCGCTCACTCGAAATCGGACAACCGGTCTTCAAGACCAGGGATGCCATCGAAGGCCCTACAGCCTTCATGGAGAAGCGAAAGCCGCAGTTTCAAGGCTCCTGATGTCTCGAGCCGAAATAGCGCAGCGCCAGAGCGGCACGCGGGATCTCATACTCGAGAGCGCGGAACGCCTCTTTGCGGAGCGGGGCTTCGCAGCCACGAGCATTCGCGACATCGTGCGGGAAGCCGAGCTCACGGCTCCGAGCCTCTATCACTTCTTCGGCAGCAAAGAGAATCTCCTGGTCGAGCTGATCAACGTTCGCCACGCGGCGTACTGTGACGAGCTCGAAGCTGACCTCGAGCAGGCCAAGAGCTCGTTCGAGGTGTGCCAGCGCTTCGTTCGCTTCGTTCTCACCAACATGACGAAGCGTCCTACTACCGCGAAGTTCCTGCTGGGCATCATGTTCGGGCCCCGGCTCAACATCCCTGAAGACGTGGTTGGTGAAACGCTCCTACGCTCGCAGCAGATTCTCCAGGCGCGGCTGCGTGACGTCGCCGTTGGCCTGTCGGAGTCGCGCATCGTGTTTGCACGAATGATGCTCCTTGGGATGGTGACGCCCGCGGTGCTCATGTTTCTCACCGCTGGCGTTCAATCCTTTTCGTCAAAGTTGCCGGCTTGCATCGCGTACCGCGTCGTCGAAATGATGACGGACTCACATCCAACTTGCGCGTGGCCTAGCGTGGGGCTGCAATCCTGAGACGATGACCGAGTCTTTTGCACCACCTGTTCCTCTCCTGCGATTCGAGCTGCCCAATGGGATGTCGATCGCGGCGGACGCTCACGGAGATCCGAGGAACCAGCCAGTGCTGTTCCTGCACGGCGGGGGTCAAACGAGACATGCCTGGGGGCGCACCGCAGAGACGCTGGCTGGGCACGGGTTTTACACCATCTGCACCGACCACCGCGGCCACGGCGAAAGCAGTTGGGCCGGCGAGGGTCAATATCGCCTCGACCACTTCGTCGAGGACCTCAGGGGGGTGGTCGCACAGTTGGCGCGGAAGCCTATTCTGGTCGGCGCGTCACTCGGCGGGATCGCCTCTCTCTTGGCGCAAACCGAAGGCGATCGTTCGGTCGCCGCGGGGCTGGTACTGGTCGACGTGACGCCGCGCATGGAAGCGGACGGAGTCGATCGGATCCTCGATTTCATGCGGGGCGGCACAGCGGGCTTCGCCTCGCTCGAAGAAGCGGCAGACACGATCGCAAAATACCTGCCACACAGAAAACGCCCAAAGGACCTTTCGGGGCTGGCCAAGAACCTGAGGCGCGGAAGCGACGGGCGCTACTATTGGCACTGGGACCCGCAGATGCTCAAGACCTGGGACCCAGACAGGTACACGGAGGACGACGACCGCACGGTCAAAGCGCGCCTGCAGAACGTGCGCGGCCTCGACATCCCGACCTTGCTGATTCGTGGCCGCCTGAGCGACTTGGTGTCGGCTGAAGCCGCTGCCGAGTTTCTCGAGATGGTGCCCCATGCGGAGTACGTCGACCTCGCGGGTGCACACCACATGGTCGCGGGTGACCGAAACGACGCGTTCACCGATAGCATCACCGAATTCCTACTTCGTCGCTTTACGCCCGAGGGCGCTGGAAACGAAGATCGAGTACAAAGGACCTCCCAATGACGAACGAACGACTTTTCGACATGCCCCTGATGCCGCACCTGGTGATCGACGGACTCAATCGCTACGACGAGCGGCCGTTCCTGATTCTAGGGGACGCGACGATCACGTATGCAGAGGTGCGGGCCGACGCGAGCCGCTATGCGCAGGCGCTCGAGTCCAAAGGGATTCGCAAGGGCTCGCGCACGGCGGTGCTTTCGGCAAACCGCCCGGAGGTTCTCTACAACCTCTGCGCCAACATGCTCGTTGGGTCTTGCAACACTCCACTCCATCCGCTCGGATCGGCCGAAGACCAGGCTTACGTGCTACGAGACGCCGAGATCGAAACACTGGTTTTCGATCCTGCTTACTTCGGGCAGCGGGCGGCCGAGCTCAAGACCCGCGTGCCGGGTTTGAAACATCTTCTCGCGTTCGGCCCAACCGAGGTCGGCGAGGACTTGAACGCCCTGGCCGCAAGCTTTGATCCCAAGCCGCTCGTCGCGCCCGACATCAGGCCCGACGATCTCAATACGATCGTCTACACGGGCGGTACGACGGGGCGTCCGAAGGGCGTGCGCCAGCCGTATCGCTCGGCGGCTTACATGACGATGGTTCAGATGGCGGAGTGGGAGTGGCCGAAGGAGGTGCGGTTCCTGATCGCGACGCCGCTTTCGCATGCAGCTGCCGCATTCGTCGTGCCGACCTTGCAGAGCGGAGGTGCATTCGTGGCCTTGCAGGGGTTCACTCCGGATCTGTTCTTCGACGCGATCGAAAAGCACAAGATCACCTCGACTTTTTTGGTTCCTGTGATGATCTACCCGCTGCTCGATCATCCGCGGGCCAGCACTGCGGACCTCACGAGCCTCGAAACGCTGTTCTATGGAGCCTCACCGATGAGCCCGGCACGTCTCAAGGAAGGCGTCGAGAAGTGGGGGCAGATCTTCTTCCAATGCTTTGGGCAATCCGAAGCGCCGATGGCTTTGACGCACTTGAAGAAGGCCGACCACGACCTTTCGAAGCCGGAGCGTTTCGCCTCCTGCGGACGTCCAAGTCCCTGGGTGCATCTGGCGCTTCTCGATGAGAGCAATCAGCCCGCTCCCGATGGAGAAGCCGGGGAGATCTGCGTGCGCGCACCGCTCGTGATGGAGGGTTACAACGGACTCCCCGAACAAACCGCCGAGGCCTTTGCCGGAGGCTGGCTTCACACAGGCGATGTCGGACGCTTCGACGACGACGGCTTTCTTCACATCGTCGACCGGAAGAAGGACATGATCGTCACAGGTGGGTTCAACGTGTTCCCGCGCGAGATCGAAGACGTGATCTCGGCACATCCTGCGGTGGCACAGGTGGCGGTCGTCGGCGTGCCCGATGAGCGCTGGGGCGAAGCCGTGAAAGCGGTCGTGATTCTCCGCCCGGGGCATGACCCCAGCGATGACCTGGCCGCCGAGCTCAAGTCTGCCGTGAAGGACGCCAAGGGGTCCGTGCAGTCTCCGAAGACGATCGACTTCGTGGCATCCATTCCGCTTTCAGCGCTGGGCAAGCCTGACAAAAAGGCGCTGCGTAAGCAGTTCTGGGGCGAGCAAACGCGTGGAGTCAACTGAGCCCATGGGTCATCGAACCGCATTGATCACCGGAGCAGGAGGCGGACTGGGTCACGCCACCGTCGAACGCTTGGTTGCCAACGGCTGGAAGGTCTTCGCCGCGGACATCAGCACGGACCTCCTTCGGAGCTCGATGCACGACCCGGACGTCGTGCCGATCCTGATGGACGTGACCGATCGCGAGAGCATCAAGAGCGCCTACGAAACCATTTCCAGCCATACCGACCGTCTCGACGGTGTGGTGAATTTCGCCGGGGTGATCGGACTCGGCTCGTTGACCGACATCCCCGAGGAGCGCCTCGCGCGAATTCTCGACATCAACGTGATGGGCACGTTCCGGGTCAACAAGAAGTTCTTGCCTCTGCTCGAAGCGGCGAAGGGGCGAATCGTCAACATCAGCTCGGAGACCGGCTGGCAAAGCGCGGCGCCCTTCAATGGGCCCTACGCGATGAGCAAGTACGCGATCGAGGCGTATTCGACCGCGCTACGGCGTGAGCTGGCGCTCCTCGGCATTCGGGTGATCACGGTTCAGCCCGGCCCGTTTCGCACCGACATGGTGGCAGGGATCGAGCGATCGTTCACGCAGGCCGAGAACGAGACCCAGAAGTTTGCTTCGGTGATTCGCGCGCTCAAGGGCTTGGCTGCCAAGCAGATCAACTCCGCGCATGATCCAGACATCTTGGCCCAGGTGATCGAGACCGCGCTCACGGCGAAGCGCCCAAAGCCGGTCTACTCGGTGAAGCCGGACCGTTTGAGGTCGTCTCTCGAAAAGTTGCCGCTCGGTGTGATCGATCGCGTTTACGCGACCGTGCTACGGCGGGCATACAAGGAATAGACACGGCATGAGCAGCGATATCGTGAAGATCAAGCCCAAGCCCCAGGGCCTCGACAAGCCCTATGTCGGCAAGATCATCAAGACCATGTCGAAGGTGAACGTGGCGATCTACCGCTGGACCGGCGGATTGCTGGGCTCGACTTGGCGTGTTGGAAGCGCGTTTCCCCGAGGCATCCCCGTCTTGCTGCTCACGACGATCGGGCGCAAGAGCGGCCAGCCGAGAATCGCGCCGCTCATCTTCATCGAAGATGGGGGGAACGTCATCATCGTGGGCTCACAGGGCGGTCTTCCGAAGGACCCGCTCTGGTACAAGAACCTCCAGGCGAACCCGGACTGCGAAGTTCAGATCAAGCGGCGCAAGATGAAGATGAGAGCCCACACCGCTTCACCCGAGGAACGCGCCCGTCTCTGGCCGAAGCTCGTCGAACACTACGCCGACTTCGCAAGTTACGAGACCTGGACCGATCGCGTGATCCCGGTGGTCGTTCTCGAGCCGGTCGCCTGAGGTCCTCTCTCGGCGTTCAATCGTCGCAAACCTTCAGGACGACTGGGCCGTCGGCGCCGCCAACGATTCTGGCTTGGCAACAGAGGCGGACCCGATCTGGCGTGTCCCCGAAGATCTCGAGGACTTCGAGCTCGAATTCGTCCGGCGTGGAGAGCGCGTCGCCGCCCGCAACGACCTCGACTCTGCAGGTGCCACAGGTCGCCGCGCGGCAAGAGTAGGGAACCTCCGCCGCAGGATTGGCGTCGGTGATGTCCAT
>DASRZF010000220.1:0-3838 GCA_035686645.1 Polyangiales bacterium | reverse complement strand
GGAAATAATCGGTTGCATGCGCAGGGCCTGAGGGCCTGCTCTAGCACGAACCCGCCGAAGCTCATGAAGGGTCGAGCACCCGCCCCAGGAACAAGGTCGCGCCCGTCGTCCGGTCGATGATTGCGAAGATGAAGGGACGGTCGACCGTGAGCGTCGCAGGCGGGGGCGCGGAGGTTTCCCCCACGATGACTGCCGTGGCTGCTGCGGCTTCGGTTCCCCGTTCGTCCACGGCGACGAACGCCTGGTGCACCACGTCCTGAATGAAGAGCGGCGCCGTGTCGGTCATCCCAGAGAAATCAGCCTGTCCAGGACCGAACGCCGCGACCATCCCGAGCGCTTGTAGAGGCGCCTTCGCGGGAACGTTCGAGCGAAACGAGAACTTCGGAAACGCGAGCTCGACGAGATGCGTGCTGAGCCCCGCTCGAATCTCGTCGACCATGCGCTCCGACAGCGCCTCTTCAAGCGCCGCAAACTTTCCTTCATCGGGCACGAGAAGGAGCATCGCGAGCTGCTGCCCGTCATAGGGGAGCTCTGTGGCCTGAAAGCCCTCTCCCTCGCCGTACACGGCCTGGACGGTTTGATGCATCGTCGGCACCATCACCTCGCTCCCATCGAGGCGTCGAAACGCCGCGTCCCGAGTCGCTGCTTCGTCGAAGGGCTCGGCCCACGATGCCGTGAAGTAAATCGCGTTCACCAGAACCAGCCGAGTCGCTGCATCGATGATCCCGGGCGCGATGAGCTCTTCGATGCGTTGCTCCGTGCGCTCACTCACCCACTGATTGATGGCGAGCCGCGATTGCTCCGTCTCGGCGACGAAGTCCATCAAACGCATGCCAGCGCCGTAGTGCTGAGCCAGCGTGTCCAAGAACGGATCGAGCAAGCTGAACCCAACTTGACCAAAAAGAGCATTGGTGACGTTGAGACGAAACGGCAGGGGCGCCTCCGCGCTGCCGGCTTCGGCCCGCTTCTGCAACTCGAGGTCGAGCGCATTGAATGCCGCGTGCAGTCGCTCCTGCCCGAGCGTGAAATGCATCGCATCCGCCATCTCGGCTTCGGTTTCGCGCCTCGCGCCGGCCCAGGTCATCGCAAGCGCCACCGAGATGCTGTGCGGCGACAGGAACAAGTTCTCGCCGGGCTTCGCGGCTTCCCGGTAGAAGTCCCAGGCAAACGCGGCGTTGTCCCTTGCAAGTTGGCCGACCTCCTGGCTGCTCGCATCCGGAGTCGTGATTCGGGCCTTGGATGACTCGACGAGCTTACCGGGCCCCGCTTCACCGGCTTCCTCGGGCGTGCTCGAAGAACAGTACGTCAGCGACAAAGCCAGAAGAACCAAGGACGAACGCTGTAGCATGAATCTACCTCCGTTTTCTTGTAGCACGCAGGTCTCGTGCCAGGCACCGCTGCGAAAATCGCGTCGCCGCGCACAAGCTCCGCATCGTTCCCAAGATGAAGCTTCTCGCGCCCGTCGCAAAGCCCCTCGGCGAGAGCTTCGCCTGCCCCGCCGCACCCAATGCGCAGGACGCCGAGCGAAGCGCATTGATTGCGCGATCTGGCCCAAGACCATGAAGAAAACCCGGCCGCCGTCCTGGCACGCCTGATGCATCGCGTTAATCCGATGAAGCGAACCACGCGCACGCCCTCTGGATGGATTGTTCTATTTCTCCTCGGCATCGCCGCTTGCGGCGGTGAATCGGCAGCGCCGCGCGAAGTCACCCTGGAAGCCTCTTCGGGGCCGGCCGCCTCGATGCTCGAAGTCTACGGCTTGGATTTCGCATCCTGTCCGCTACGCACATCCGAGATCAGAGTCGGAGGCGAGACGGCGCCCGCTGTGGTTGGCGCTAGCGGGGAAGTCGTCATGAGGCTGCCCCTGTTCTACGACGAAGCCATGAAATGGGCAGCCCCTCCGAGCGAGCCGCAAGACGTCGAAGTCTTCTGCAACGGGCGTCTCTGGACCATGTTGCCCGAAGCGCTCACCGTGACGGAGCTCCCGCCCGCACCAGGCACGACCCAGACGATTGTCGCCGACTACGCACAGATCAGCGCGGACTATCGACGCATGCTCGATGTCCTGGTTCCCGAGCCGGGGGTTCAGCAGCAGCTCTTTGCGGCCTTCTTCAGCGCCCTCGACGAGGCGCTCACAGGCACCGATCCAAGCAGCCTGCCGGTGCTCCTCGGTGACCTCTCGCGAGACGACCCCGAAGGCTTGGCGCTGATGGATGCTGTGCACGCGGCGTCGGGCGTCGACCAGGACGTGGCCGCATTCAAAGACTTCATCGAAGAGATGAGCGCCCAAGCGGTGGCTTCGGCAGGAGCGGCTCCAGCAGGTACACCGGCAGGGCCAGCCGTCAGCGCACCCAAAGCCGCCGAATATGACTTCCCGATCCCGATCATCAAATCCGACATCGAGCTGGCCAAAGCGATGCAGTCCTACGTCGTCCTCGACGATTTCTCGCAGCAGGTCATCAAACAGACGTCCGAGAAGTTTTCGACCGGTATGGGGTTGCTGTCCGTTGCCCTCCGCAAAGTCCCGGCGTCCAAGGCGGTAAGCATCTTCTTGTTGCTTGCCGACTACGTCATGAACAAGCTGGTCGTCTCGGCTCTACCCGCGAACTTGGACCTCATCGACCTCGCGATCCCCCAAACGAAACTGCAGAATTCAGAGGTCACCCATTCCAGCTTCATCCTCTACGCCAGCAACGTGCCTGCCAAGTTCTCTATCAGTGACATGACGTCCATCGTGCTGACTGTCCTCGGCATCGCCGACAAAGAGCCGGCGACCCCTGGCGTCGCTGCAGATTGGATCAACTCTCTCGAAGAACTCCTCCCGCAAGCCACCATGTTTTTGCTCGAGAGGCTCCACAAAGCCTTCGAAGAGTACGCATTGGTTTTTCCAGAAGGAATCAAGTACGACCGCGAGCTCTTCTCCGTCGTGCCCAAGCTGCACTTTCAAGCCTTCGGCGAGACCCGAGAGCTGTACGTCTTGCACCCCGAGCACAGCGAGGCCGTCGCGCCCTTGGCCGATGCTCTCGAGTGGCAGGCGAGCCCCACGCACTGGGGTAGCGCCGAGGTTTACATCACGCCGGGACCTGGGCCCGAGGGTGGGTTCTGGGGCTCACTCTATACGGGCCGCGCGTTTGGTGTGAGCGACATCCGCTCCAATGGCGTGGTCGTCACGGTCGGCGATCTCTCCATCCTGATCGACCAGCCCACAGTCTCCGTCCCTGAAGGTGGGTCCGCAGCCTTCGGCGTCAAACTCAGTAATCCACCCGCCGATGCGCAAGCGGCCGTCGTCGTAAACGTCGAGGGGAAGGGCGGCGACCAGGACATTTCCATCATCTCTGGGCAGTCCATCTCCTTCAACGAATCCAACTGGAATGCCTTTCAGCCCGTGATGCTTGCCGCCGCCGAGGATGAAGACGACGAGGACGGTCAAGCCACGATCTCCGCCTCGGCGCTTGTCGACTTCGGCGATGAAGAGCCCCGCAAAGTCATCGCAAGCATCGAGGCCAACGAAGTCGACAACGACCGGCTCAAGTTCGTAAGCACCGAGGCGAGTGTGAAGGTGCCCGAGGGCGAGACCGCCACCTTCGGCCTGAAGCTCAACCAGTCCCCGCCGTCCGCTGTCAAAGCGCGAGTCCGGCATTCGAGTGGCGACCCCGACCTCTTTGTAGAGTATCCGTCAAACCTACGGTTCAACTCGAGCAACTGGAACACCTTTCAAACCGTCACGCTCTACGCGCTCACCGACGAAGACAGCGTGGAAGGCTCCGCGCAAATCAGAATCGCAGCGGACCCGCCGGCGAGGGTGGACGACCTGTACATCCGGGCGACAGAGGACGAG
>DASRZF010000219.1:0-12825 GCA_035686645.1 Polyangiales bacterium | reverse complement strand
TGGGCACCAGGGATGTGTCCGGCGACCGGATCGAGAGGCTCGCTGCTTCCCTGGTATCGTTCGGGAGCGCGCGCGTCGATCAGGCGCCAAGTCGGATCCTGCCGCACCCGCTCGACCCAGTTGGCGTCGACCGTCGGCCAGCGCTCGATCGCCGAGGGGTACTTCTCAGATCGACTCCCGATCGCAATGCCTGACTCGATCGGCAGTCCCGCGTCTACAACGGCCTGCCATCCGCCGTCGATGACCGCGAGAGGCTCGTGACCGACCGCGCGAAGCATCCACCAGGCACGGGCCGCAGCCATCCCGCCTCCCGCGCTGTCGTATACGATCACTGGGGTCCCAGGTCGCACACCGCAGGCGCCAAGCCGCTCGAGCCAAGCATCGAGAGCAGGCAGCGGGTGGCGCCCTCCATCGGATGGATCGCCGGGCACCGCAAGCGCGGATTCGGCATCGAGATGGATCGCGCCGCTGAGATGAGCGCCGGCATAGGCACGATCCGCGTCCGGGCCGGCCCGCGCGTCGAGAAAGACCGCTCGTCCGATCAAAGGGAGCACCTCGGCGGCCGAAATGAGGGGACTCGGAGCCATGCGATGGCCTACTCTAGCGCACAATGTGAGTAAAGTGTCTAGTCACACTTGACGCTTTGTTCGAAGTTCGGCACTCTGCTCGTCTTATGGAGGGTAACCGCCGCCGCCGTCCCGGCCGCTTGGACGCAGCCGCATCGCTCGCTGCTCGGGCGCTCCCGAACGCGTTCACGCCGTGGATCGATCAGGCACGTCTCGACGCCAGGATGGTGATCGACCGAACGAGCGGCCGATCCCCTGCGCCGCTTCTCGATGCGATCGAGACCCCGGTTCCCCTCGGCGAGGTCGATCCGCTCGACCTGCTTCCTCGCGCGATCGCCGACAGAGTGCGAGCCGTCGGCCGCGACCTCGGGATGCTGGGCAAGCGATTGGTCTTGGGCCAGACGCCTCCTCCTTTGGTCGACCGACCGCGCGCCGGTTCGGGGGCGATCGTTTCGCTCCCCCGCAAGACACCCAACATGGCGCGGCCCGTCAAGGTCGTGAAGGTGGTTCGCGAAACGAAGGACGCCGTTTCGATCTATCTCACCGAAGCGGATGGCTCACCCATCGAATTCCGGCCGGGGCAGTTCCTCAGTGTGGACGTCAACGTCGATGGGCAGCGCCTGCGACGCGCTTACTCCTTGGCGAGCGCGTGTCTGCCAGGGGTCCCCGTTCACGTGACGGTCAAGCGAATCGAAGGCGGCCGTGCGAGCAATCAACTGAATGAGACCATCAAGGAAGGAGACCAGCTTGAGGTCCTAGGCCCCTCCGGCAACTTCACGGTCGAGCCGCGCTCGGTAAACGAGCGGCACTTGGTAATGGTCGCGGGAGGCAGCGGCATCACGCCGATCATGAGCATCGCGGAAACGGTGCTTCGCGTGGAAGCAGCGAGCCGCGTGACGCTGATCTACGGGAACCGCAGCTTGGACGACGTGATTTTTCGCGATCGATTGGCATCGCTCTGCGAGGAGCTTGGCGGGCGTTTGCACGTGGATCACGTGCTCGAGCGGCCACCGAATGACTGGCAACACGGGCGAGGTCTTCTGACGGGCGAGGTGCTCGAATCACGGCTGCAAGCGCTCGGGATCGAAGACGACGGCGTGACGCGGTATTTTCTTTGCGGCCCTACACCGATGATGGAAGCCGCGCACGAGGCACTTCAAAGACGCGGGGTGGACGCGAGCCGAATCGCTGAAGAGCGGTTTACCAGCCCCGAGGCGCGCTCTGGCAACGCGGGGAGCTACAAGACCGAGCTCGTCGTCGTCGCAAAGGCAGGTCACGACCACGGTATCCAAGTGGAGCCCGGACAGACGATCCTCGAGGCGGCGCTGGCTGCCGGAATCGAGATGCCCTTTTCCTGTGCGATGGGTGGCTGTGGCGCGTGCCGCGTCCGTAGGGCCGAGGGCGAGGTTCAGATGGAAGAGCCGAATTGTCTGAGCAGGGCCGAACGCGAGCGAGGCTACGTGCTCACGTGCGTCGGGCGTCCTCTCTCGCAATGCAAGATCGAAGTGGAGGGCTCATGACGGCGAGCGCTGAAGCGTTGAACCTCGATGAGGAACGTTGGTGCTACCGCATGAAGGATCTTTGCGAGGCCACGAGCTTGCCGCGCCAGGCGATCCACTTCTACATCCAGCAAGGACTCCTTCCTCCCGGACGGAAGACCGGCCGCAACATGGCCTGGTACACGGAGGAGCACGTCGAGCGGCTTCATCTGATCAAGAAACTCCAGCACGAGCGCTTCCTGCCCCTGAAAGCGATCAAGGCGCTTTTCGATGGCGAGGACGGCGTGTTCTCGCCCCGCCAGCACGCGTTTCTCGCCGGCGTGAAGGAGCGGCTGGCGGAGTCGCTCAAGACCAGCGAAGACCGAAAACCTACCCTCACACCACGCGAGATCGCGGAGTCGACGGGCGTCGACGCCGAAGACGTCGAGCGAGCCTTCGAGCTCGGTCTAGTCGGCGGTGCAGAGTCCAACGGCTCCCTTCGGATCGCTGCAGCAGACGTTTGGATCTTCGAGGTTTTCGGGGAAATCCGGTCCTTTGGTTTTACGCCGGACCTCGGCTTTCGGGTCGAGGACATCGCGCTCTATCAAGACGCCATCACCAACTTGCTCAATGAAGAGGTTCGCCTGGTGTCTTCACGGCTATCGGGGCTTCCACCCGAAAAGGTCGCTATGATGATCGAGGCCGTCGTTCCGATCCTCGATCGTTACATCATGCGTTTACATTCCACCAAGATTCGCGAATTCTTCTCCGAAGTGCTCTAAGGAAGGGACTGGCCATGCTCAGTGACAAAGTGCTCGACAACTTGCCCCACGAGATTCGCCGCCGGCTCGAACCCTACGTAGAAGCCGTGCAGTTGATGACGGCGACGAACAACCTCAAGGTGCTGCGTTCGATGGCACCGTCAGGTGTGCGCGGTCTCATTCTGCAGCGGGGCAAGCAGGGCGTGCCCACTACGATGCCATCGCATCACAGGGTTTACTTCGACTGGACTTATCCCAACGACCAACCGGAGATGCGCGAGCTCTACACGCGCGCGAAGGAACAGCAGTGGAACGGTGACGACCTCCCCTGGCACATCGACGTCGATCCGGAAAATCCAGAGAAACCGATCATACCCCGCCAGTTCATGGACTATGACGCGCTGCGCGGCATGGGGATCAAGCTCACGGATCTGGAAGAGCGCCGCCTCAACGCCAGCGTCGCGTCGTGGATGCTGAGCCAGTTCCTGCACGGCGAGCAAGGCGCGCTCTTTGCCGCGGCCCAAGTCACCGAAGCCGTTCAATTCTTCGATGGCAAGCTCTACGGCTCGACCCAAGTCGTGGACGAAGGCCGCCACGTCGAGGTGTTCCATCGTTACCTCGATTCCAAGATGAATAAGCTCTATCAGATCAACGACAACCTGTTCGTGATCATCGACGCTCTCATCCAGGACTCGCGCTGGGACGTGAAGTTCCTCGGCATGCAGATCATGGTCGAAGGCTTGGCACTTGGCGCATTTGGAACGATGTACCAGATGACCGGGGAGCCGATGCTCAAGCAACTTCTGAAGATGGTCATCCAAGACGAGGCTCGTCACGTGCACTACGGCGTCCTCGCGCTCCGCGACCATTTCCGATCGGAGTTGAGTGAAAGCGAAAGGCGTGAACGTGAAGACTGGGCCTTCGAGGTCGCCCTTCTGATGCGCAACCGCTTCCTCTCGTTCGAGGTTTACGAGGAGTGGTTCGAGCACAAGCTGACGCGCAAGGCCTGGGCCCAGTTCGTCACCGATTCCCCTGGTTTCGCGATCTTCCGGCAAGTGATGTTCAAGCGCCTCGTGCCGAACCTCCGCGAGATCGGTCTTCTGAGCGACCGCATCAGGCCGCACTACGAGCGCGCTGGCTTGATGAAGTACGCCGATGGCGAATCTGCCACCCAGCTCAGCGGAGATCAGATGATCGCCGAGCTAGACGCCGCCTGAGCGCGCCGCTCAGCCTTCGGAGACTACGATCATCAGAGCGTCGGCATCGACTTGGTCCCCGGCCACGACCATGAGCTGAGCCACGGTTCCGTCCCGGGGAGCGGTCACCGAGTGCTCCATCTTCATGGCTTCCATGATGAGGAGCACCTGACCTGCTGTGACGGCATCGCCTTCTGCAACGCGGAGCTCGATCACCTTGCCAGGCATGGGGGCCACGCAGCCACCTGCTGGAATAGCCAGCGACTTGTCGGGAAAGCGCGGCTTTCGCGCGAGGCCGAGACTGAAATTGGCGGCGTGCACATAGGTCCGATCACCATCGAAGAGAACACGCGCAGTCCATCGGTGCGATCCTTCTTCGAGGACTAGAGTGGGCGACTCCCAGGACACGACTCTGACGTCTCGCGCGACTTCGCCAGTCCAGACGGTGAAGCGATTGCTTCCGAGGTGACGATAGCCGACGCGCACCGCGAGCTCGCCCCGTTCGTATTCGACGGTTTGCGGGGTGTGGTAGTTGTTGCGCCATCCAGAAGGGATCGTCCGTAGGATCAGCCGCTCAGTCTCGCGCTGCTGCTGCTCGGCGAGAGCCGCCGCCATCGCGGCGCGTTGCATGTCTACCTCGGCGACACCTTTGCCTAGCGCATCTTGGAGGTGCCGATCGATGAAATGCGTATCGATGTCGCCCGCAACGAATGCCGGATGATCGAGCACCTGAAGCAGGAACTCCCGGTTGGTCGTCACCCCTTGCACGCTGAGCGATCGAAGCGCGCTTCGCATGCGCTGAAGCGCCAGCTGCCGGCTCTCGCCGGAGGTGATGATTTTGGCCAGCATGGGATCGTAGTGGATCCCAACCTCAGTCCCCGTCTCGACGCCGCTATCGACCCGCAGGCCTGCGGCAGACGGAAGGTGCCAGTCGACGACTCGTCCGCTCTGCGGAAGAAAGCCGGCGGCCGGGTCCTCGGCATAGAGGCGCACCTCGATCGCCGCGCCGTCGAACCGAACCTCGTCCTGTGAGAGCCGAAGCGCGTCGCCCTGGGCGACCAGGATCTGTTCTTCCACGAGATCGAGCCCCGTCACGCATTCCGTGATGGGGTGTTCCACCTGAAGGCGCGTATTCACCTCGAGGAAGTAGAAGCTCCGATCGGGCGCCAGAATGAATTCGACGGTGCCGGCGTTCTGGTAGCCGATCGCTTTCCCGCAGAGCACGGCGGCCTCGCCCATGCGCGCGCGCAGCGAAGCATCGAGCGCAGGCGAAGGCGTCTCTTCGATGATCTTCTGGTGACGCCGCTGAATCGAGCACTCGCGCTCGTTGAGATGAATCAGATTGCCGTGGCGGTCGCCCAGAATCTGGATCTCCACGTGGCGCGGATCTTCGATGTATTTCTCGACCAGGAGCGTTCCATCCCCGAACGAGCTCTGCCCCTCGCGTGCGGCCGACGCGATCGCGTCTGGGAGCCCCGCCTTTTCGCGAACGAGCTTCATGCCCTTGCCGCCCCCGCCCGCGCTGGCCTTGAGCAGAACGGGGAAGCCAACTCGGATGGCCTCGGCTGCGAGCACGGCTGGATCCTGGCTGGCGCCGTCGTAGCCAGGAATCACGGGCACGCCGGCCTTCTCGACGAGCGCCTTCGCTTCGCGCTTCGAGCCCATCGATCGAATCGCATCGGGGGTGGGCCCGATGAAGATCACGCCGCCAGCGGCGCAGGCGTCTGCGAAAGCCGCGTTCTCAGCTAGGAAGCCGTAGCCTGGATGAATCGCATCGCTCTTCGTGAGAGCAGCGGCTTCGAGAATCTTGTCGATGCGCAGATAGCTCTCGGTGCTCGGTGCCGGACCTATGCAAACCGCCTCGTCAGCCTCGGCGACGAATGGCATCTCGGCGTCGGCATCGGAGTAGACCGCCACCGTGGCGATGCCCATCTTGCGGCAGGTACGCATGATCCGACGGGCGATTTCGCCACGGTTGGCCACGAGGATCTTTTGAATCGTATTGGTCAACGCCCGCTTGCTCCCTATTAGTGGCGAAACACGCCCCATGATGTGGTGCCCTCCACTGAAGCGTTGTACGCAGCCGACAGGCTGATCGCGATGACCGTACGCGTGTCCCGAGGATCGATGATGCCGTCATCCCACACGCGCGCGGTCGCGTAGAGCGCGGTGGACTGATCCTCAATCTGCTTCTCGGTCATCATTTTGGCGACCTCCAGCATCTTCTCGTCGACTGCGATGCCCTTCTTGGCAGCCGCGTCTCGCTGAATGATGTCGAGCACGCCAGCGAGTTGCTTGCCGCCCATGACCGCGATCTTGTGATTCGGCCAGGTGAAGAGGAAGCGTGGTCGGTACGAGCGGCCCATCATCGCGTAGTTCCCGGCCCCGTAGCTCGATCCAGTCATGATGGTGATCGCCGGTACCGTGCTGTTCGATACGGCGTTGATCATCTTGGCGCCGTGCTTGATGATCCCGTTCTGCTCGTACTGCTTACCCACCATGAATCCGGTGGTGTTCTGCAGGAAAACCAGCGGAACGTCGCTGCTGTTGCAAAGCTGGATGAACTGTGCGCCTTTGTTTGCGCTGTCGCTGAAAATCGTCCCGTTGTTCGCGATGATTCCGACCGGAAAGCCGTGGATGTGGGCCCAGCCGCAGAGCATGGTCTTTCCGTAGAGTGGCTTGAATTCACTGAAGCGGGATCCATCGACGATTCGGGCGATCACCTCACGCTGATCGAAAGGAAGCCGGATGTCCGCAGACGCGATTCCCAACAACTCCTCCGGGTCGTGAAGCGGCGCTTCGACCGGTCGCGGCCGAAGCCTGCCACGCTTTTCCCACTCTAGATGCGCAACGATTTCGCGCCCCAGCCTAATGGCATCCATCTCGTCTTCGGCGAGGTAGTCGGAAACACCGCTTATCGTCGAGTGCATCTCGGCACCACCGAGCTCTTCGTGGTCGGTCTCTTCTCCGGTCGCCATCTTCACCAGCGGGGGACCGGCAAGGTAGACCTGCGCCTGCTCTTTCACCATCACGACGTAGTCGCTCATCCCGGGCATGTATGCACCGCCCGCGGTCGAGCTTCCGAAAACGAGGCAGATGGTTGGTATCTTGTTCTCGGAGCGCTGCGTGAGGTGTCGGAAGCCCGCACCGCCTGGAACGAAAATCTGATCCTGTTTTGGGAGATCGGCGCCAGCGGACTCGATGCAGCTGATTCCCGGCAAGCGATTCTGCTCGCAGATCTCAGCCAAGCGGCCTGTCTTCAGCATGCTTATCGGAGTGACCGCTCCACCCTTCACGGTCGCTTCGCTCGCCACGATGCAGCACTCCACCCCGCTCACGAGGCCGACGCCGCCGACGACCGACGAACCACTGACCTCTCCCTTCATCCCGTGACCCGCAAGCGCAGCGATCTCGAGAAAGAAGCTGTCTCGATCGAGGAGCATCTCGATCCGCTGACGCGGCAGAATGCGGCCGCGCGCAAGATGCCGACTCACATACTTCTCGCCTCCACCGGCGTTGGCCTTGGCGAGTGCCTGATTCACCGCGTCGAGAGCAGCTAGATTGCCCGCACGATTGGACTGGTAAGTCTCGGACTTCGTGTCGGCCCTCGAACGCAGGACTGGGTAAGGCTGTTCTTCGGGCATGCGGGTGAATCCTAGAGGCTCGGCCCAAGCTCGGGCAACCCAAAAATGAATGAGGGTTCAATCAGTGGAAGGACCCCGAAACCCTAATGATTTATGGGTCTGGCATTCAAAGGAGGACGCCGGTCGCGCCAAGGCCGCGCGCGCTCGAGCTGCCCCGCGAGCGAGAACATGAGCGTTTCTTCTTCGGGACGCCCGGTGAACATCACTCCAATGGGAAGCCCCTCGGCGTTCCAGTGCAGGGGCACGGACATCGAAGGCTGGCCCGTGAAGTTCGCGACCGGCGTGAAGGGGACGAACGAGAAGGTGCTCTGCGCAGCCTGATCGATGATCTTGGTGCTAGCCAGAGGAGCGCTCCAATCGAGCGCAGCCAGCACCTTCTGCGCAATGAGGTCAGCACCCTTGGGATCGAGCTCCCCGATTCGAACGGGTGGCGTTCCCAAGGTCGGAGTCAGGATCAGATCATAGTCTCGATAGACATCCACCAGCCGTCGCGCCTCGGTTTGCAACTCTCGGGCGGCGACGAGGAAGTCCTCGCCGCTAATCGCTCTGCCGAGCATGCCTGTGACCCAGGTCGTGAGCTGGAAGTCTTTCGAAGTCGCGCGCCGATTTCTGGTCTTTTCACCTTCGCGGATTTCGGCAGCGACGTTGGCCCCGATCACTTTGAGAAACGCGCGGCCGAGAGCCATCGTGTCATGTCCCGGAGATACCTCATCCACCCGATGGCCAAGCTCGGCACAGAGCCGCGCCGCATCTTCGACCGCTGCTTTGCAATCCGGGTGGACGGTCGCCGGCAGCGCGGGCTCGCAATGAAACGCAATCTTCAATGGCCTGGGATCGCGTTCTGCGGCCTCGAGAAACGTACCTTCGATCGGGGCGGCGTAATACGGAGACGTTTCCTCGGGGCCGTGCGTCGCGTCGAGCATCGCCGCGCTGTCTCGGACGGTGCGTGTGAGCACGTGCTCGGAAACATAGCCAGACCAGTGCTCGCTCGCGAAAGGGCCCGATGGGTTACGCGCCCTGGACGGCTTGTGCCCGAACAAGCCACAGCAGGAAGCAGGTATGCGAATCGAGCCGCCACCGTCTCCGCCGGAGGCCATCGGCGCAATGCCTGCCGCGACGCTGGCTCCTGAACCGCCGCTCGACCCACCTGCAGTTCGGTCGAGCATCCAGGGGTTGCGAGTGGCCCCGTGAAGCTCGGTTTCGACCACGGGAAGAAGCCCGAGCTCGGAGGTCGCGGTCTTGGCAACCGGGATCACTCCGGCATCGATCCAGCGCCGATAGAGATTGGTTTCGTCGCTTGGGGTCCAGCCCTTGAAGAACCGCGAGCCCTCTTGGGTAGGGACACCGGGGATACGTTGAATCAGGTCCTTGACGAGGAAGGGGACGCCCGCGAAAGGGCCGCCCAGGGTCTCCTTGGACCGCTCCCGGGCCGCGTCGAAGAGCTCGAACACTACGGAGTTGATCTCTGGATTGAGGCGCCGAATGCGTGAAATGCAGGCCTCCACGAGCTCGCCGCTTTTGATCTCACCGCGCCGGACCAGCTCAGCAAGGCCCAGGGCGTCGTGGGCGTCGTATTCGGAGAATCCCTGCATCGCCGAGGCCTAACTCAGGCAAAGGCTCAATAGCAATGGGGTTTTCCGGATCCAGGACTGTGAGCTAGCCAACAGTGATGTTACATTCACAGTATAACTACATTTTTTTGATCATATGGTTGCTAATTTTCCAACGTGGTGGTACCACACGCTTAGACACAGCGGAGAACCAGCAATGCCATCGAATAAATCCAGCGACAACACAATGATGAACGAAGTGATCGATGCGGTGAAGCCGAGGGGGTGGATCACGTACGACGAGGCTTCACAGGTGATCGCCAAGATTGGGGCGACCCAGGGCACTGTGCGTAAGTTCATGCGGCGCCTCGAAGCCGCAGGAGTCGAGGTGACCGTCAAGCAAGGCAAGAACCGCAGAGGCGATCGACGGCGTTCAGCAAAGCTGAACGAGAACACGAACGTCCTCAGTGCTGAGCCGGTGCAGACCTATCTCGATTGGATGGGCGCGGTGAGCCTTCTCACACGCGAGGGCGAAGTCGAGCTCGCACGCCAAATCGAAAGTGGCCGTCAGACGATCTACGACGCGGTCGTCGCGCAGGGACTCCATGCGGAGGAGATCGCTGAAGTTCGCGAGCGGGTGACTACCGGCGAGCTCGCTGTTCGTGAAGCGGTCATCGAGTCGAGCTTCGAATCGGTCCTCGCTGCGCTCGGATCCTACGCGCAATCGTGTGAGGAGGGCTCGACAGCTCGAAAGAAGGCCGAGGCCGACTCTGGCCTTCCCGCGTCGAGGCTTCGCCAGCTCCATGAGCTGGTCTGCACGGCCCTTGCCGAGGTGGAGCGCGCGAAATCGGAGATGGTCGAGGCCAACCTACGTTTGGTCGTCGCCATCGCGAAGAAATATCTCAAGCGAGGTCTGCCGTTCATGGACCTGATCCAGGAAGGCAACATGGGCTTGATGCGGGCTATCGACAAGTTCGACTATCGCCGCGGGTACAAGCTCTCGACGTACGCGTCCTGGTGGATTCGCCAGTCGATGGCCCGCGCGACGACCGACCAAGCTCGCACGATTCGCATTCCGGTTCACGCATGTGAGTTGCTCACCAAAGTGACGGGCATGACGCGAAAGCTCACTGGGGAGCTAGGCCGTGAGCCGACCGCGGCGGAGATCGCAAAGCGAATGAAGCTTCCAGCCGATCAGGTGGCCAATCTGCTCATGATCTCGCGCGACACGATTTCTTTGGAGATGCCAGTCGGAAACGACGGCAACAGCGAGCTCAGGGACCTGATCTCAGACGAAGAGGCCGCGACCCCGATGGATTCGCTGGTTGGTGAGGATCTCTCGAAGTCCGTGCTTCGCGCTCTCGATGCGCTGAATCCACGCGAGCAGCGAATCATTCGGATGCGATTTGGCATCGGTGAAAAAGAGGCGCACACGTTGGCCGAGATCGGTCGCGAGTTCGGGCTTAGCCGCGAGCGCATTCGTCAGCTCCAAGCGCTAGCGCTGCGCAAGCTTCGCAATGTTCACGGCGACGCAGCGTTGAAACAGTTCGTGAGCGCATAAGCCATGAGCGCCGCGGTTCCCGAACCGCATCGCGGGTGAAAACGAACGGAGGCGACGTGTTCGCTAGGCGAGTCGTCTCATGCGAGCTCGCCGCTCTTCGCCTTGTCGATCCACTTTTGCATCGTCTTCTGCACCACGTCGAGGGCCATGTTCTTGAAGGGCCGGAGCAGCAACGGGACCTTATCCATTTCGATGACGGCTTGGCCTGGCTGCATGTCCACCGTGGCAGCCACGTGAACACCCTTCACGTGAAACGTAATCTCTGCTTTTGAATCCGTGACCCAGGTGGTCTTGGCGTTGTACTTCTGCCACTTCTGCGTGTAGTGCTCCGCGGCTTTCTCAGCAGCCTTCTTTGCCAACTCGGGACTGAGGTCGTGCTTGATGATGTGCTCCATGAGGCCTCCCGGTGCGACGGAGGATGGCATGAAAATGCGAGTTGTCGCTACGGCGTGGGACCGACCGGCCGTGCTTGCTCGATCCAGGTCGCAAGCGCGGACGTATGCGCGAGCGAACGAGACGCCTCGGGGAGCGCCCAGCCGGCAACTCCCAACTCACCGGAGAGTGCGAGCATGTTGGCGTGTTTCCGCTCCTGCTCGTCGGTGAGAAGCGTCCGCATTCGTTCGAGCTTTGGCGCCAGCGCGGCCAGTCGAGCCGGATACGTCGTCGCTTCGCGGCCACTGGAGACGAGCTCGGGAATGAATGAGCGGTTGCAGACGAGCGCGGAGAGCTCGAAATCGCGGCCCACGAGCTCGGCTGCAACCGATCGCGCAGCCTCGATGCCCACCGTATCCGCAGTCGAGACGAGTACGAATTTCGTCGAGGTCGATCGCATGAGGTCGCGCACCACTCTCGCGCGAGCGGCGAAACCCTCGCGAAGAAATGCCATCTCGGTCAGGAATTCACTCAGGGCCGAGACGAGTGAGTCCCCTGCAATTGCACGCAGGAGCCTTTGGGAGAGCGGAGGTCTGCGGAGCGGCTGGGAATCGTTGGCGGCTCGGAGGAACCAACGAACTACGCGCTGGTCGAGAAACCGTACCAAGCGGGCCGGCGCATCGAGGATCTCGATGGAGCTCTGCGCGGGAGGCGTATCGAGAACGACGAGGTCGTAACGAGGGTCCTGCACCGCCTCGTAGACCCGCTCCATGGCCGCATAAGCGTGCGACCGCGCGAGAGTATTCGAGAAGGCCTGGTAGATGCGATTGTCGAGAACTCTCTGCGCCCGGTCCTCGTCATTCGCCGCCCTGCGGATGATCTCGTCCGCGCTAGCCTTGGTCTCCAGCATGGCAGCGTGCAACTGCCCACCGGCGGCGCCTGTTGGCAGCGCAATCCGCGAGGGAGCATCACGCAACGCATGCATTCCCAGCGCGTCCGCGAGGCGCCGCGCTGGATCGGCCGTCAAGACGAGCACCGACCTGCCGTTTAGAGCCTCTCGCAGTGCCAATGCGGCCGCAAAAGTCGTCTTGCCAACCCCACCGACACCCACGCAGAACGCGAGCTTGCAATCCTCGGGTAGCCTGATCACCAGACCTCCGACAGCTCGATCGCTCTCGAGAGCGCTTCGATGATCGCGGCGCTTCCCTGATCCTGGGCGTCGAAGACGGTCGTGGGTAAGTCGATGTCGCGGCGAAGCCCGCGTAGGCACTTGTCGGCCGTCTCCCTTCGCCGCACCAGGTATTCCGCAAGCTCCAGATCCGCGGCCCAGCGCTGCCCCCGGCTCGGACCGTTCAACTCGGCATGGAGCAGTCGTTGTTCCTCCTCGTCGAACCAGATCGGCGGGTAGCGGTTGACGAAGAGGTGGCCCAGGTGCAGGTCGTCTCGTGCTAGCAGACGCCGGTACAAGAGGATCGTTTCGTTGACGGCCAGAGGTTCGGGCACCGTCACGATGTGAATCACCGAGCGATCGACATCTCGAACGAGCTTCGTGGCGCTGTCCAAGACCTGGCGAAGGGGCCCATCCTTGAGGAAGACCTCGAGAACGCTGGGAAGATCGAAGAACATCAGTGCGTGTCCCGTCGACTCGAGGTCGACGAGAATCAGGTCCCAGCGGGCGTCTTCGACGAGCTGCGCCA
>DASRZF010000218.1:0-5665 GCA_035686645.1 Polyangiales bacterium | reverse complement strand
CTGCCGGCACAAGGCCGAGCATTTGGGCAAGGCGTGCGACGTTCCCCAGGAGATATGTCTGTCGCTCAACGGCGGCGCAAATTTCGTCATTGGGCGTGGCTTCGGCCGTCCCATCGACAAGCAAGAGGCGCTGAGCATCGTGAAAAAGGCGCGGAAGCTCGGGCTGGTTCAAATCGCCGACAACGTGAAGAACGAGCCTGCCTATGTGTGCAATTGCTGCGCGTGTTGCTGCGGGCAGCTTTCGAGCATCAACGACTTCGGGCTCAAGGCCGTCAACCCGAGCGGCTTCGAGCCAGCGCACCACCCCGACAACTGCAAAGGTTGCTCGCGATGCTCTCGGGCGTGTCCCATCGCGGCGATCACGATGGCACCGGCGCGCACCGGAGGACAGCGCAAGAACGAGCTGCGCCCGGTCTTCGATTCGGAGCTCTGCATCGGGTGCGGCGTTTGCGCCACGGCCTGCAAGCAGGATGCGATCAGCATGGAGCGCCGGGAGAGCCCAAGCCACGTGCCCGAAAACACGATCGAGCGTGTCGTGCGCCAAATGCTCGAGCACGGTCGCCTGGCCGACCTTCTCTTCGACGAGAGCGAGAGCCGTGGCGCGGCGTTCCTCAACCACGCGGTACAAGCGATCACCAAGCTGCCTCCCGCCCAGCGGGTGCTCGCTTCCGATCAGGTGAGGTCGCGGTTCGTTCAATTTGTGTTGAAGAACGCGCCCGCCATCGAAGCCTAGACTCCCCTTGAGCAGGAGCGGACATGAGTGATGTAGAGCGAAACGAACTCTCGGTGGCAATGGCGATTGCCGACCGCATCAAGGAGCTCATTGCCGGGCTGCGCCGTGATCGCATCACCGAATTGATCCGGCGGCATCTCCTGCAGTTTCGCCTGATCGACGGCACGGGCAGGTGGCAAGCGGGGGAGTTGGCGGCACTCGGCGACTGGCTCCTGGGCGAGGACCTGGACACGGACGACGCGCTCGAGCTCGTCGACGAAGCAGCTCACTGCGCTGCGGCCAACCCGTACCTGACCGAGTTTCTGGATCGGGCGAAAGGCCAGGTTTTCGATCGCCTGTACCAGAAGGTTCAAATGGAGGGAGCGAGGGTTCTGCCCTCGGTGGTGACGTATGGGATGCTGCTCGAACGCCTGACCCAAGCGATGCGCAACGACTGGGGGATCATCAAAGCCTGCCGAGAGATTTGGATGAGAGCCCGAAACGCGGACGGTATGAATAGCCACTTGACAGTCTTCGAGCGCGCCAAGGTCCTTTCGATTGACGTCACGATCGACTGGGTTCTCGGGTTTCACGAGTCGGGTAGCGTGGCTCCAAAGTTCACGAGAGTGCTGCTGCCCATGAACATAATCGAGGCGATGTTCGAAGACGTCAGGCTCGGCAATCGGGACAACGCAGCGAGCGCGTGGCCGCTCGTGAAAGACCGGCCCGGGTCATGGGCTCGCGAAGCGAAGACGGGCGCGGTAGCGGCGCACTGGTCGGAGGACAGGAAGGCGATTTCGCTGAGCTTCGCGCTGCCGCGCAAATGGGCGGATTTGTATGCGACCTGGAATCTGGCGTTTGTCTCTCACTACGGTGATTTCCCATATCTGATGACGAAGCTGCTCATTCCTCAGGTGAACGGCTATCAAAATTGCCCGGAGGAGTACATCTACAACCGCCTCTTGGCCTTGTACTGCCAACTTCACTACACGGGGTTCGGGCGTGTCGATCTTGCAAGGCAGGGTCGCGATGCGATCGATTGGCACGACGAGGCGCTCACGAAACTCTGGAGCAGCGTCAACCGGCAAAGCGCCGCGAAGTACTCAGAAGCCGTCAGGCAGCTGGAGCGCGCCGGGCTCCGTCGTTCCACATTTCCAGGTTGAAGTGAGATGCTCAGATATCGGGCATTGGAAGCGTAGACTTTGGATCTGGGTAGCACTCGTCGCGCGTGCTGCAGCCGCCGCCTTATTCATGGACGGGCGGAAACCCGAGCGGCTTGGGCTGAGATTTTTACGTCAGGGCATGATTTCTGCGACGCTTGCGCATGCTCATGGACTATCTCGACTCAATTGTTGTTCTTCTCCGGGATTGGCTCGCCGTTCTGATCACGATCTTGGTCGGCATCCTGGTCATCTGGGGAGCCTACCGTCTGCTGCTCAAACGCCAGGCCTCTACGTCGAAGAGCCGGTTGTTCCAACAGGTCATCATGGTCATGCTGGTTGCGATCTTCGTCATCACGCTGATCCTCGAGCTACCGATCGGAGATGCGCCACGCGGGCAGCTTTTGAGCCTGCTTGGGATTCTGGTGGCGGCAGCGATTGCTTTGTCTTCGACGACGCTGCTCGGAAACGCCATGGCGGGGCTGATGTTGCGGTCGCTGCGAAACTTCAGACCCGGGGACTTCATCATCGTCGAGGGAATCCGCGGGCGTGTGTCGGAGCTCTCACTGCTCCGCACGGAGATCCAGACCGAGCGACGGGAGCTGACTACGCTGCCGAATCTATACCTCGTGACGAACCCGGTGACGGTGGTTCGCTCGTCGGGCACGTTGATCTCCGCGACGGTTTCACTCGGATACGAGATCCCGCGCGAGAAAGTCGAAAAGCACCTGCTCGAGGCCGCCGAAAACTCAGGTCTAAGCGACCCTTTCACATTCGTTCTCCAGCTCGGAGATTTCTCGATCACCTACCAAATCGCGGGGTTTCTCGAGGAAGTGAAGTTCCTGATCAGCGCGGAATCGAAGCTTCGCGAGAACATGTTGGATGCCTTGCACGGTGCGGGCATCGAGATCGTCTCACCGACGTTCATGAATCAGCGTCAGCTCTCGACCAGTCAAGTGTTCATCCCTGAAACGAAGCTCGCAACGAAAGCCGAGCCCGAGGCGGCTGAGGAGCCCCGACCCGAGGAACGCATGTTCGACAAGGCCGAGCTCGCCGAAACCGAGTCTAAGGCGGAGCAGGAGCTCAAGAATGTCATCGAGGAGCTCGAGGCGCTCAAAAAGGCCGACGCAGAAGCCTCCAAACCCCGTATCAGCGAGCTCGAGGCAAGGGTCGCCGAGCTCGAGGCCGCGATCAAGATGCGTCAGGAACAGAAAGAGGAATCAAACGACGGAGAGGATTAGGGATTAGCCGACCGCGTTGTCGAGGCGTGGAGGCAAACTGCCACGCTCGGGCGCGTCCCTCCGGTTGACACGCACAAACACGGGAGTATTCGCTGGCAGGAACCCAGATGAGCTCGCCTACGCATCACATCGTCCTGATTCCAGGCATGTTCGGCTTTTCACGTCTGGCCGGCTATGACTATTTTGTCCACATCGCAACGGCGTTGGGGGACCGCATGCGAACAGCCGGCGAGTCTTGCGAGCTCGTGGTCGTATCCGCGCCGCCGACGGGGTCCATCCGCCGACGAACCCAAGTTGTGATCGACACGATCGAGGAACACTGCACCAAGGGTGAGGGACCCATTCACGTGATCGGCCATTCGACGGGCGGCCTCGACGCTCGGCTGTTGACCTCGCCGAGCGTCACCCTCGACGTTCCGTCGTGGATCGAGCGCGTTCGCACCGTCGTCACCCTCAACACCCCTCACCGGGGCACGCCGGTGGCCTATTTCTTCTCTACCCTGTCGGGAACACGGCTTCTCTATGCGCTCTCGCTTTTCACGTTTGCGACGCTGCGATTCGGCGGCCCTTCGCTGACCGTGTTCTCGTCGTGGATCGCATTCCTGGGCAGGCTCGACAATGCCTTTGGGGTGAATATCAAGCTGCTCGACAGGAGCGTTCAGCTCGTTTTGCGATTCATCGAGAAGGAAGGGCAGATCGAAGTGGGCGAGTGGCTGGACGGGATCCGTCACGACCAAGGAGGCGTGATCCAACTCACTCCGGAATCGATGGATATGTTCAACGCGTCCGTCGAAGACAGCTCGAAGGTACGATATGGCTCGGTCGCAAGCTGGGGTCCGTCACCGGGCCCAGTTCGGTTTCTTTCGAGTGCTCGTTCGCCAATGGCCGCACTCTCGGCCACGCTGTATTCGACGCTCCACGTGATCGCGAGTCGCGCTTCGAAAACCTATCCCTACTCTTCCGTCGAAGGGACGGCGCGCGAGATGATCGAGCATGCGCTCGGTCGAGAATTGACAGACGAGGTCAATGACGGCTTGGTGCCTACGGCAAGCATGCTCTGGGGAGATCTCCTTTGGGCGGGAGCGGCGGACCATCTCGACATCCTTGGTCACTTCCACGGTGAGCCCGGCTCGACCCACACCGACTGGCTGACGAGCGGCGCAGGCTTCCGTGAGGACGACTTCGGACAGGTGATGGATGCCGTCACCGATTTTCTGCTCGACCGTCGTTGCATTTGACTTCAGTTGCAGCGGATCGACTCGGTGTCGAGCTGGGGCGGTGCCTTGTCCCAAGCGTAGCCCGCCTTGGCGAGGTCGAAGGCCGTGTCGAAGAGCTTCTTCATGTACTCCGTGTCGACGTACCCTTCGGACTCCGCCGTGAAGTCTGAGGGAATGTACGCGAGATTGAAGTCTAGACCGTCGCGGCACGTTTGGAGGTAGATGCGGTAGAGATCGCCGATGCCTTGGGTGCGGACGATCGACTCGATCGAGCGGCCCAAGATGGGAAGGAACCTGTTCTTGACTGCCTCGTACGTCGGATCGAGGCGTGCGTTGCGAATGATGTAGACCTCCGGGCGGCCGGTCACAGAGAGCTTGTCGAGGATTTCGTCGTAGTCGATGCCGACCGGGTAGATGAACACTTGCGAGGTTGCGCCACCATCGACGTGGAGCTCGTCGTACTCTTTGTTGCCTGCTTGAACCTCGATGAGCACGGGTGGAAACCCGCCCGGAACGGACGCCGAGGCAAGCAGGATCTGGCGGATTAGCTTCAAGGCATCGGGATGGCCGCTGTTTGCGATCACTCCGATGCGCCAAACTACAGGCCGCATCGAATCGAGGTTCGTGGTGCCGATGTTCAGCTCCCGGCCCTTGCGATGCTCGGCGGCGATCTTCTGCATCGTCTCGTCGTTCACGTACTTCGCGATCAATGCTTGGAGCGGTTCGGTAGTCGCTAGGGCATCGGTGCGAAGTGTCCTGATCTTCCCACGCTTGTTGAATAGATCCTTCTCGGTGACGTCCACCGAGACCTTCCTCAACACGTCGTCGTACTCGGGTCCGAGGAACGCGAAGGGCGCAATGAGCGCCCCCGCACTGATGCCGGTGACCGTCGTGAACTCCGGCCGATCCCCGGCTTCTGTCCAACCGAGCAAGAGCCCTGCGGCAAACGCGCCGTCCTCACCGCCCCCAGAAATCGCAAGATAGGCGTGACGACGACCGTATATGCCGGGGTAGCGATCCTTCATGTCCGTCTTGTTCTTGGCCAGCCAGTCGTGTTCCCATGGCGGGGGCGCGTCACCCCATAGCCGCGCTCGCGCAATCCCGAGCACTTCGGCGCTTTCGACGTGCTCCTCGGGTAAAGGGAAACGCTTTGGAACGTGAGCGCAGCCCCAGCCGAGCGTGAGCCCGGCGACGAGCAGCGAGGTGACGCGACGCCCAAGGCTATGTCGCATCAGGAATGCTCCAAGCACGAATAGCAATCGACTGGCATGCGTTGGTCATTCTCTTCACGTGCGCTTGGCTTGACCGCGCTTTTCGTTCGCAGTGCATCTTGGG
>DASRZF010000217.1:0-2649 GCA_035686645.1 Polyangiales bacterium | reverse complement strand
CGGGCTTCTTTTTGGTTTTGGTCTTGGGCTTCAGCGCCGCAACCGCCTCGTCGATTTTCTTTTCGATATCGGCGATCGCCTTGGTGGCCTGCTTCTTGGTCGAGGTCTTGGGCTTCAGCGCCGCAACCGCCTCGTCGATCGTCTTCTCGAATTTCTTTTCGAACTTGGCGATCGCCTTGGTGGCCTGCTTCTTGCGTTTCGTGAACCTCTTTTTTGCCTTCTTCTTCAGGTTGGCGGCTTCAGACTTCACAGTCTTCTTCTTGGCCGCTTTCCTGGCTGCTTTCTTCGGCGCTGCCTTCTTTGCTGCCTTCTTTGCTGCCTTCTTTGCTGCCTTCTTGCGCGCCTTCTTCGGCGCTGCCTTCTTGGCGGACTTCTTCACGTTCTTTTTGGACGCCGACTTTTTCTTCGTCGCCCGCTTTTTGGATTTCTTTGCGGCTGCTTTCGCCATTGCACGCTCCGTTGTGAGTGAGTGCGCAGTATAGACAGGCGAAGCGCGAAATGCGTAGAAAAAAAGATGCGGCTAGGCGCCGGGGACGCTGCCGATCTCATGCGGCATCCGATGTCGCGGGCTCTGGAAGTAGTGCATGGGCGAGTACTGCGAGAGGTTGGTCGCACGCGAGGTGTAGAGACAGGCGTACTGCTCGATCTGATTGCCGAAGCTCGACACCTCGTTGCCTGCCTTGAAGACCGAACCCCAGAACGGATGAAACGCTTCGTCGAGGACATCGCTCAGGGCGGCGCGTTCTGCGTCGAGGTCCTTGAGCTGAGCGCGGAGCCGGTCGATCGATCGCCGATGACGGACCCTTTTTGCCTCGAATTTGGCTCTTTCCCGGCCGGATTCGTGCTCGCCGAGCTTGCGCTCGACCCTCTTGAGCCGAGCCTGGTGCTCGCGCAGCTCGTCTTGAACTGCATCTCGCGTCTGCTCGAGGGAGTCTGCCCGTTCGAAGCTCAGCGCATGCTCACGAAGCACCCTGAGCTCGTCTTCCATCTCCTGGATGATCATGGCGGTGCGCCAGCTGGACTCCTTCTTGGCGCGGAGCACGTCGCCGTAGATGTGGTCGCCCACGTAGAGCACTTCGTCTCCCGCGACGCCCAAGGTCCTCTCGAGGTCGACGATATTGCCTCCGGTGTAGACTCGGCCCCGCGACAGCTCCCGGATCTCGCGGCCGCTCTCCAGCTCGATGAAAGGCGATTTCCCCGTAAAAAAGGTGGGTTTCTTGGAGAACGTGCAGATGAAGTCGAAGTAGTTCTTCCAGCTCGGGTACTCGCCGAGCGCATCATCCAGCAGGAACGACATCATCGCATCGCTGTACTCGGGGCCGGAGTTGGTCAGCAGGAAGAGTCGCTTACCGGCGCTTCGCAGCTTGTGAAGGAGCTGGCCGAGGTCCGGGTCGCGCTTCACGTAGCGCGGTAAATCCTCGAGGACCATATCGAGAATGGAGCCATCCTGGTGCGACAAGTCGGCGCACTCGCGAATGTCGGCGAAGAGCCTGCCGTAGTCGAGGGTGTTGCCCCGCCCTTCGAGGTGCTCGATGACCGCGGCGTAGACCGCCACCTCGGAAAGAGAGTACAGCGTGTCGACCCAGTGGTAGCGACCGGTTCCAGGGCGGAGACGTCGGGTGTGATACGCGCCGCGGCGCTCTTCCCGGCTGAGCTTCCGGAATCCGTGATACGCCGTCTTCACATACCGGAATCGATCCATTTTCAGCACGTTGCCGAGCTTCCGATCGATCAGCAGGCCGCGGATCGGGAAGTCGGTGCGGAACTTCATCCCGAGGAGCTCCTCGGGATAGCCCCTGTCGACCAGCTTCGCGACCGTTGCCTCGATGCTCAGCCGATCCATCTCGGCTTGTCGATAGATCGCTAGCGTGTAGTCCATGTCGAAGCCAACGGCCTTGACCTGGTCGAGACGCAAGTTGCGACTGCAGTAGACTCTACGGCGCGCAGGTGGGGGGAACGCGCTCCCGGACGGGGAGTCGAACTCGGGCGCCGGAAAACGCTCCTGCAAGGAGTCGCTCAGTTGTCTGCGGGATAGACGGCGACGCGCTTGCCGGTACGGCCGCGACGCTCGAACGTCACCACACCGTCCACCTTGGCCCAGAGCGTGTAGTCTTTGCCCACGCCCACGTTTGCGCCGGGGTGGAACGTCTGGCCCACCTGGCGAACCAGGATGCTGCCCGCGGGAACCTTCTGGCCACCGAAGACCTTGACGCCACGGTACTGCGCATTGGAATCGCGACCGTTACGGGATGAGCCCTGACCTTTTTTGTGTGCCATGGCGCCTTCTCAGCCTTTCACGCTCTCGATGCGGAGCTCGGTGTACGGCTGCCGGTGCCCGCGACGGTTCCGATAGCCCTTTCGGCGCTTCATCTTGAAGACGATGATCTTCTTGGCGAGGTCCTGCGCGACGATCTCGGCCGTGACCTTTGCGCCGCCAACGTGCGGCTTGCCCACCGCGACGGTCTCGCCACCGACCATCAGAATGTCGTTGAACTCGACTTTGGAGCCGACATCGCCTGCCAGCTTTTCGACGCGAATCGTGTCGCCTTCGGCAACCCGATACTGTTTTCCGCCTGTTTGAATGACCGCGTACATAGATGAATCCGTCAATCCCTGGGTTTCAAGGGCGCCTAGTCTAGAGGTTGCGGC
>DASRZF010000216.1:0-2439 GCA_035686645.1 Polyangiales bacterium | reverse complement strand
CCCACCGCGGCGATACAAGGGATGCCCACTGAAGCCCGGGTCGAGTCCGAGCGCCTGGCCGACCTTCCCCGGACCGGTGAGAAGCACCGGACCTTGCTTGCCCCCGCGTCTACGGCGGATCGTGCGGTGCCCTTCGATCGGCTCGCAGGAGCGGATCAAGACGGCTGCACCCTCCCCGTCCTGATTGGTCACCAAGTTCAGCATCTGATGCATGCCGTAACACAGATACACGTAGGCGTGGCCCGGAGGCCCCCACATCGGTTTGTTTCTCGGTGTGACGCCCGCACGGCAATGGTTCGCGCTGTCGTCTGGATACCGATAAGCCTCGACCTCGGTGATTCGGAGGCCCACGGGGCCGTGCCAGATCTCCTGACCCAGCAAGTCCCGCGCGACGTCTAGGGCGTCGCGTGCATAAAAATCGCGAGGAAGAAGGCGGCCCGGCACGGCTGAAGTTTGTCTCAGCAATCGTGCCGGTGCCAATGGCCCTGCTCGAGCGAGTCGCAGAGGTCTAGAAGAGTGGACGCGTGTAGAACGCGACGCCGACGAAGATGTCCCAAATTCCGGCGTCGACGGTGCTGCGACTGGTGCCTATTTCGAATAGCGTCGGGAAGGAGAATCCCGCAAACAGATCGATCATGTGCTTGTCGGGCTTCTTCCAAGTGCCGCCGGCACGAAAGCCGACGGGGATCGCTACGCCTTTGGTATCGTTGGGCGCCGTGCCGTAGCTGCTTCCGAGATTGATGAACTGCACCCCAGTCTCACCAGCGATGAATGCGTGGTCGGAGAAGTTGTAGTTCACGATGGCCGGAATTCGAATGTCCGCGTACTTCGCAGAACCGAAGGTGCCGCGCACCTCGAGCCCGGTGTCGACGGAGAGTCGGTCGTTCGGCTTGATTCGGAATGGCAAGGCGACTTCGAGCGCAAACGGCGTATCGATCGGCATCACGAGAATGAGGTCGCCTGCGAAGTCGAGCTTGTCGAGGTGCAGGAATCGATACCGCCCGTAGATCGGAATGTTGCCGTAGCCTGCCGAGGGATAGAAGACCACCGGGACGAGTCCCTCGTAGTTCTTTTGCAACGAGGAGCCGATCCGATAGTTGTTCAGGCCAAGCTCGATGTCGTCGGTCACGCTGATCGACCCGCCGAGTGTGATGCCGATGTTCGTGTCGACCCCGTCATCCCAGACCGTGAAGATCCCATTCGCGCGGACCATTCCCTTCTGCATGGTGAGAGGGCGGATCGAATAGCTCTGTGGATAGGTCCACCCACTTTCGATCGCATCCTCTGCGACTGGGTCGGGAGTCGCGTCGGAGGCCAGGTCGTCTTGCGCGGCGACCGTTCGGCTTACCAGCAGGACAAACCCAAGCAGTGGCCACAGATGTCGGATTTTTAGGTTCATGATGGTACCTACGCCTTCGCTCAGTGCTGTCAATCTGGGGTCGGTTGGCGCTAAAGTGAATTCAAGATCCCGAAGGTTCGGACGGAGGACCCATGAACTTGCAAATGAAAATCAAGATGGCGTCCATGCTCTTCGCAATCGCCACGTGCTTCGCCGACGGAAGCGCGCTGGCCCAGGATGCTTCCAAGGGCGAAGCGCCGAAGCTCTTTGCCGATCTCAGCTCGAGCACGCGCGTGTACCCGAATGCGAATGCCGCGCTCACCGGGTTCGCGTTGGGGTCGACCTACAAGCCGACCGAAAAGTGCCTTCACATCGCGGGCGAGCTCTTTGCGCGCTTCGGGCGCAAGGATGGAACGCCCGACGATCTCAAGATGCGCACCGCCGGGGGAGCCATCGGTGCGCTCTGGGGTACGGGTGACTGGGACCACTGGTTCGGGGCCGGCGCGATGTTCGACCTCGGCTGGGGTCGCGTGGGCAACCAGGATGAATTCGTGTCCAGCGCGTATTTGCGGGCCCTCCTCCTCTGGCGATTGCGAGGGGAGTTTTGGGTGAACCTCGATTTGCGGACCGGGTATGTGATCGCGCCCATCACCGTTGCCGGCGTGGGAATCAAGGGGCCCCTGCTGGGCCTCGGGATCGGGGTCACCTGGGGCAAGGACGAAGACGAGTACGCGCCGAAATAGGCTGCTCCCCCATGGAGACGCCTGACTCGCGGGCAACCTTCGCCTCGTCCGCAATGGCGATGTATACCTGCGCCCTAGATGCAGTATCCGTCCCCAGACCAGCCGTTCGCGGTGAAGGCGATCAATCGAGTGGGCGCCTTCGCGCGCCGGATCGGTATTGGAGCCTCCGGGTTCCGCGCCGAAGATCTGATGCACGAGGCCGCCAAGAAGACCGGACTTTCCGACTTCGGTGACGAAGGGTTCATTCCCGGGCTTCAAATCTTGGTCGAATCGCTCAACGAGGAGGCCCGTCTCTCGACGATTGGGCGGATCGGGGCCAAGGACATGTTGCTCACCTGCCTGAGCAATCGGCTTCGC
>DASRZF010000215.1:0-6741 GCA_035686645.1 Polyangiales bacterium | reverse complement strand
GGACCAGATAGGAGGAACGGCGCATGACAACCTGCTTGCGACGTTGGGAAACGTCTCGGTCACCGCCCACATTCTCGGCGGTTGCGTGATCGGTGCGGGTCCCGACGAAGGGGTCATCGACGTCGATCATCAGGTCTTCGGATACCCGGGGCTTTTCGTAACCGACGCGGCTGCAATCCCCGCAAATTTGGGCGTCAATCCCTCACTCACCATCACGGCCCTGGCGGAACGATTCAGCGCGCGATTTCCATCCAAGGAAGCCGCCAACCGTGAACGAGCGCACGACGCTACTGAAGCGGAACCGTGATCGTCGAGGTTTCCGAACCGCTCCCTTCAAGCTCCCCATCGTCCGTGATTACGATCACCGCCACGGTGCGTTCGGGACGTGCACGGTCGCCTTCTTCGGATTCAATTCGGACCCGAACTTCCCCTTCAGCCTGCTCGGCCGAGTAGGTCGTGAAGAGGTAGTCGCCGTTCTGGTAGCCGTAACCGTCTCCGGCGTCTTCGTAGAGCACGCCCTGCGCTCGACCGTTGGCATCGAGGGACACCAGCAAAGTGAGCGGTTCGAGTAGGGCCTCCGTGGTGCTTTGCACGACACGACCCAAAGGTACGATCGCTCCTCCGCGAACCTTCAAGACCGGAAGCTCGGGAGTCACGGCCGGGTCCTCGTCCACCAAGGTGAACTGGCGCCAGATCCCAGCGGGTGTCTGGAACGAGTGTGGATCGCCTTCGGTGAGGACCGGTTCGACGGATCCGCGAAGAACACAGGGCGCCAAACCGGCAAGCCGTTGAGCGAGGATTGACGGAACAAGGTGTAGATGTACGGGAGCATTCGGTATCGACGCTCGATGGCTGCCCGCGAAATCGCTTCGACCTCTGGCCCGAACGCCCAGGGCTCTTGAGGAGGTGAAAGCTGAATGGTGTGTGTACGGCTGAACGGAAAGAAGGCCCCGACGCCGATCCAGTGCGCGTAGAGCGAGTCGCTCGGTGCGCGGAAGAACCCTCCGATGTCCGGTCCTGCAAACGGTTGCCCGGAGAGCCCCATCGTCAGCGTCATCGTCGCCGACCATCGTAGGTGATCCCAGCTCGCTGAATTGTCCCCGGTCCACATCGCGGCGTATCGCTGTCCGCCAAGATAGTTGGAGCGCGAGAGCAAGAAGGGCCTTCGTTCGGGTCGCGCCAGCTTCATTCCCTCGTGGGTCGCTTGCGACATGAGCTTGCCGTAGGCGTTGTGGTAGCGCGCGTGCGAATCCGGAGGCAGGTCGCCGCCGCCCGCGTGTAAGAGATCCTCGGGATAGGGCGCGCCCAACGGGAAGACGATCGAAGGTTCGTTCAAATCGATCCAGATGCCGTCGATCCCATTGTCGAGGAAATCCGGAATGTAGCTCTGCCACCAGGCACGGGTCTCGGGTTTCGTGTAGTCCGGCCAGACCGAATCCCCGGGCCAGCTTCCGCCGGTGAATACGGCGCCGTCTGGTTTGCGAATGAAGTGGTCACCTGCGAGGCCCTCGTCGTACACGGCGAAACCGGGCTCGACCTTCACTCCCGGGTCCAGAATCCAAACCGACTTGAAGCCAATTCCGTGCAGGTACTCGTTCAATCCGCTCGGATCGGGAAAC
The DNA here is from genome assembly GCA_035686645.1 of Polyangiales bacterium. GTDB lineage: Bacteria > Myxococcota_A > Polyangia > Polyangiales > Houyiibacteriaceae > SG8-38. The sequence continues at coordinate 5,122 of DASRZF010000215.1, read as the reverse complement.
TTCTCATCGTCGAACGTGAAAATGCGAAACCCGTCCATGTAGTCGATGTCGATAGGGCTGCACACCCCAGGTCTGCGTGACGAAGCCGTTTCTCAGGATCGGACCGGCGATCTCTCCAGTTCCGTAGAGGCTGGTGCCGCTAGCGATCGCGATCTTCGCTCGATGCGTTTCACCTTCGGTGCTGAGTACCGCTTGCGTGGGCCAGTCCGCAGGGACGGGACCTCGGGACGCCATGGGTTCGAGAAGAGCCATCGAGCTTGGAATCTCTTCGCAGTCGACGTCCGACGGGCTGAAGCGGACGACGCCTTGTGCGATCAGGCCCGGGGCTTGCGGACAGCTGTTGCCTTGCTCCGTGCACGCGGTGGCCAGGAGCACGCATAGCGCTGCGAATGAAGGGATTCGAGCGAACGCAAACATCTCGTGCATTGGTTCTATGGGGTGACGATGTTGAACGTGCCCTCGGGTTTGTCGAAGAGGCGGAAGAACCCGAGCAAGTCGAGTCGGCTTCCCTCGATCTTCAAGTCGTCCGAGAAGAGGGTGTCTTTGAGGCCTGCGGTGCCGGTCAGCAATCGCAGCAAGAGCGCATGGCTGATCTTCATCGTTGCATTCGCGTCGGATCGCGCGTCGCGTTCGTAGTGGCGCAGCACCGAGTTCTTGAGCTCCAGCACGTGGGTGGTTCCGAGGTCCGTGATCACCAAGTTCAGAATCATCTCTTTGCCTTCGGCCTTGGCACCGTCGAGGCGTGCGGCCATCGCATCGAGAAATCGCTCCAAGGGTGCATGCTTGATCATGTCTTTCGCCGAAGCGAGGTTGATTCCTTCCTTGGGCCCTCCGTGCCGGAGCTCGAAAGCGCCGGTCAAATAGACGTCACGCCAGGGCCCTGATTCCGCCTGGTACCCCATTTGATCGTAGACGCGGGCCAGTAGCTCGCGCGCGTCACGATTCTCTGGATCCGCAAAGACCAGGTGGTTCAGCACCTCCGCGGCCCAGCGATACTCTCCAGCGTCGTAGGCGGTCTGTGCGTTCTCGATCAGCTTGGCGGCGCCGCCAGCAAGCTCCACGTACTTCTTGCCTGCTTCCTGAGGGGGAAGCGGGTCGAGATTTGCGGGGTTTCCGTCGTACCAGCCGAAGTAGCGTTGGTAGACGGCCTTCGCATTGTGCTTGATGGTGCCGTAGTAGCCCCGATTCGAAAACGTCGTTCGGAGCGACTCCGGTAGCTCGAGCTGATCGGCTATCTCACGCGGGGTGAAGCCGAGCAGTGCGAGCCGCAGTGTTTGATCATTGATGAACTTGTACGTGTCTCTCTGCTTCTCGAGGAAGTCGATGATGCGAGCATTGCCCCAGATCGGCCAGTGGTGACTACCAAAGTAGACCTCGGCGTCACCGAACAGCTCGATAATCTCGTCGATGTAACCACTCCACTTGATCGCGTCACGGACCTTGGCGCCACGCAAAGTGTACAGGTTGTGCATGTTGTGCGACACCACTTCAGCGCCGCAGAAAGCCTTGAGATCCGGCAGGTAGAAGGTCAGCTCGGTGGGCGCCTCTGACTCTGGTGCGTACTGAAACACGAACCGCACGCCGTCGATCGTGAGGTCAGTCGTCGTCTTGGAAATCGTCTGGGTAGGTTGAAGGATGCCGAATGTCCCATTAGCGGGTGCTTTTCCAAGACCGGAACCGACGTGACCGCGGACCGTGCGAGGCAAGGGAAATCCATACATGAAGAGCGCGCGTCGCGACATCGCTACGCCTGCGACGATGTTCTCGCTGGTCGCCTCGTCGATGAAGAGCTCAGGCGCGATGATCGGAACCCCGCGCTCGCTTGCTTCGTCTGGGGTGAGAACCCCGAGCACGCCACCGAAGTGATCGATGTGGCTATGCGTGAAAATGACCGCGGATACTGGTTTGTTTCCAAGGTGCTCGCGAGCGAAGGCGATTGCGGCACGGGCCGTTTCTTCCGAGGTCAGCGGGTCGACGACGATCCATCCGGTCTTGCCTTCGATCAGCGTCATGTTCGCGAGGTCGAAGCCGCGAAGTTGATGCACCCCTTTGGTGACTTCGAACAAGCCGTGAATGTTATTGAGCTGCGCTTGGCGCCAGAGGCTCGGGTTCACGCTATCGGGGGAGGCGCCTTGGATGAAACCGTATGCGGGCATGTCCCAAATGAGGTGACCGTCGGAGCCTTCAACGCGAAGCTCGGGATCGGTCGCAACCAGGCCGCGCCTCGCGTCTTCGAAGTCCTGTTGATCGGAGAGGGGGAGGCGTGCGCCGAACGCCGCGTTGAATGCGGCCGTCGTTGCGGAGGGCGCCGTGTTGCCCGCGACGTCCGCCGGCAGATCTGCGCCGTCGAAGCTCGGTGCGGCCTGCTCGGGAGCGCAGGCTCCGAGCGTCAACGACAAGATCAAAATCGAACGGCTCCAAGCTCGCATGGGCATTTCCCTCCTCGACGGAGGGAGCCTACGGGAAACCGAGCGCATTTGGAACGGCAAATGCTGCGCGTCAGGGCTCGACGAGTATGTACGCGCCTACGTCGTCACCGAGGATTTCCCAACGGCTCGAGTCCCGGATCCGGTTCGGACCATACGAGTATACGAACACCGCCCGCCTTCCCCTCTTCTTGTCGCATCGATCGCGGATCCAATACGGTGAATTCCAAGCGTCGAGATAGAACTCTGCACGCGTGCTGGGAAGCCCGCGCGCGATCAGGGCCGCGAAGGCACCTGCCTCGAGAGATCGCGCACGCTCATTTCCCTCTACGAAAGTGTACAGACGCTTGTGCAAGCCACAGCTCGTGATCGTTTGCTTGCTACGCGCGTTCGCCGCCTCGATGAGGTCGCGTGCCAGAGCCGCGGTCTCTGCTTCGGCGAGCGCGACTTTGGCATGGTCATCGGTGCTCCGATTCTGAGACCACCAGGCCGTCGAAAAGCCGAGGGCGACGATCAGAGTCGTGAGCCCGAGGGTCCAGCGTGAAGGGTTTCGATTGGGTTCGGGCGTCAGTTGAGACGCGTTCGCGATAGCGGCAAACAGAAAGCCCATTCCAAGCGCGCATTCGATGACTTCGCCCGTGAACTTCCATGGGTACCAAAGGTGAACGCAGAACATCGCCAACATGGAAGGCACGAGCGAGGCCGGTGGAGGTACGATACGAAGGCGCTCCAGCACTCGGCGTGCCACGGGAATCCGGGCGAGAAGGGGCAGCAGGACCCCGTAGCCCAGCACGATCGCGCGAAATACGAACAAGCGAAGCCACGTGCCCGCGATGTTGTGCAGGTTGAGCTCCTGTTGATAGTTCGTTTCGAGGAAATATACCGGTGGCTGATGGCCGAAAACCCGCTGGCCCCAGGAGATCTCCTCCATCGCTACGAAGAAGCAGAAAAGCGCGAGCCCGATTGGGAACCAGGGCAGGGCGCCGATGCTGCGACGCTGACGGAACGCGACCATCCCAAACGCCAGGCCGGCGATCAGGAAGCCCCAGAATGAAGCCCATTCGAGAGCCTGGTCTTCTTGAACGCTGCGGTAGTAGGCGTCCGGTTCGCAAACCGCGAGCCAGGCGAACGACGCCAGAAAGCCGAGGATGATCCCGTTGGCAAGGAGAGCCCAGGTGCGGGGAAGGTTCGAGGGAACAGACACTGGTCCTTCATGGTACAACAGATGCCGCGAACGGGTCTTCGCCTATGCAAAAGCACTTCTTCAATCGCTTCTTCGAGCTCGATCCCTTTCTCGATGACGCCGAGGCGCGGTCGCTCGTTCGGCTCTGCGAGGACTTCGGCAGTTACGGCATGTATTCCGAAGAGGGACTCAACGAGGGCATCGGCGAAGGTCTGCCCCAGCGCTTCGATGCCGTATTCAACTTCCTACGTACCGGCGGTCGACTGGGGCGTCGCGACGCCGACATGGGCATGCTCGTTGCCCGCACGAACTATTTTCGGGAGACATACGCTTACGGGGACGAGATTTCCGCATCGGGGATAGAATCGCTCTACCGCAACGAGCGACTCGTTGAAGCCGCCAAGCAGATCTTCGATCGTCCGATCGTAGAACCGGCCATCGTCTATGCGAACATCTTGCTGCCAGGTCAGGAGCTCGCGGTGCACACGGATGTTCCAGAGTTCCGCGGTTTGAACCGAAAGCTGCATCCACAGTGGCTCATCGTCGTCGCGCATCATTCAGGCCTCTTCGACGAGTACCGCATGCCGATCGCAACTTCGGTGTCCTGGTATCAAGACACGAACGGTGGGGAATTCGCATTCTACCCAGACGGAAGCGACGGCGCGGCCAGAGCGCTCGACGTGCATTTCAACACAGCGCTCATCATGGATACCGACAGCGTCTTCCACGGCGTCGATCGCGTCCTCGAGATATCGCAGCCCTTGCCGAGCCTTCTCCCGCGCATGCGTCTGTTTCCCGAGGGAGATGGCCATTGGGTCGTTCGGGACGGAGAACGGGAGATCGGCCGCTATGAGTGGGACGAGATGAGATTCTCGATCTCCTGGAAGGCATACTGCTTCCGAGACGCTGCGGAGCGAGCCGCTTGGCGGGATCACAGCAGGGACCTGGATGCGGAGACGGTGCTCGATACGCTCTGCGACGATCTTCGGGCGCGCGGGCGCATCAGCGACGAACGGCCTCCGAACCGTGAGCTCGCGGAGATCCTGGTCGACGAATACGTGAAGTTCCCACCGGTTTTCAACCAGCCAATGCGGCGGCAAACCCATGAATCAACGCCGAAGGAACGCGGAGCATGAGCCTCTCCCTCCGAGAAGGCGACGACGTTATCCAGTAACGACGGTGAGCGCCAGCCTTTTTGGAGCGAGGCAGCTGGGGGCGGCGCGTAGCGCGGGGAGCTGGTACGTTTCTACAAGATGGGCCTCTACGAGAACTACATCCTTCCACCCCTGATCCACCTTGCTTGCGGAGCCAAACCCAATATGAGGCAGCGCGAAAAGGTCGTGCCGCTCGCGGAGGGCGAGGTTCTCGAAATCGGCATGGGCAGTGGTCTGAATCTCGGTTACTACGACCCCCGGAAGGTTCGAAAAATCTGGGGACTCGAGCCGTCGCCGGGCATGCGTCAGCTGGCGCGCAAGAACATGGGCAAAGTGGAGCTCGACGTCGAACTGATCGA
>DASRZF010000214.1:0-7615 GCA_035686645.1 Polyangiales bacterium | reverse complement strand
CACGGGCGATGTGCAGAGCGAGGAAATCGAGATCGCTCTTCGGGCTCTGCGGGTTGATCTTGATCGCAGTGAGCGGCGCGTCCGGTTCAGAGCGCCAGGCCGCGAAGCTGTGCGAGACCGCGGGTCGCGTGTCGAGGGGTGCCCCGAACAAGGCCCTCGCCGCCCGGTCGACGCTGGCGGCATCGGTCAGCTCGACGAGAGGGGCAACCATGGCTCGATGAAATGGTGGATTGACGATCAAGTCAACGGCGTTGATCCCAAAACTCGCCCCCGAGATCTGCGCCTGTTAATCTCGCCGGATGTGGCGTTGTCTCTTGATCGTGCTGGCCCTGGGATTCGGTTGTGCCGGCCGCCAGACCCCCGATGGGTCGCAGGAAACGGTCGTCAGCCCGATTCCCGTCCCACAACCGGTGTATCCGCGCGAGGCCCTCAGCAACGACTTGCAGGAGCTCTGGGCGCGAGTCGAAGAGGCGGTGGCCGTGCGCCCGCCCGAGCCTCCGGAGGGCGCTTCGGCCGAGGTCATCGAAGCCTGGGCTGAGGGTGCGTTCCGACAATGGCTGCTTCAGCGCCAAGCGGCGACCGATCGGGCGCTCGCCGCAACGCATGCCCTCAAGACCCATCCCCTGTTCGAGCGTGGAATTGGCACCGCGCTCTTCGGCTACATGTACGAAGACATGGCCGGTAGCATCCGCGGCGCTCCAGTCCCGGACGAGATTGCGGCCGACGAAGAGCTGCTCGAGATCTACACCGGCGCCCTCACCGAACACATCACCCCGTTCGCCGAGCTCTCGGCGCGCGCCTACTATGCCTGCGTCGCGCTCTTCACCAAGCTCGACGATCCGCAATGGGGAGAATGGGCGTACTACTGCGACGAACGAGGCGCCGAGGTCGTCGGAACGTTCAAGCTCCAGCCGCCCGAGCCGAGCGACACCAACACGACCCTCACCCAGCTCTCAACGCTTCGCTGAAGCCGGCGGACCCCTTTTCCGAAGGATGGGTGGATAGCCTTGCGTGCTTGGCGGGGATGAGGCTCATCGCGCGTTCGGCGAGCGTCGTGATGGTGAGCGATGGGTTCACGCCGGGGTTCGCTGAAATCGCAGAGCCGTCGATGACGTAGAGGCCGGGGTAGTTGAAGACCTCGTGATTCTCGTCGATGACGCCCGTCTCGGCCGAGTCGCCCATACAGGCGCCGCCGAGAATGTGTGCGGTCGAGGGGACGCCGAGAAGCGTCTCGGTCATGAGCGTCGTGGTGACCCCTTCGACTTTGTCCGCGAAGCGTTCGGCCAGGTCGGTGGCTTCTTCCATGAATGCAGAAGGGGCCTGGCTGGGGTCGTCGACTTTGGTGACCAGCGAGCGCCGGTAGCCGGTCCGCCACTCTCGCCCGAGCCTCATCCGAAGGGTGCCTTCGAGCGTGCGCATGTAGAGGAGCACCTGAGAGTGCTTGGCGAGGTCCTTGACGAAGAGCGCGCGCAGCCAGCGGGCCGGTTGGCGAAGGAAGGCCGCGAAGCCGCCCCAGAGCCGCGAGAGAACCGTTGGGCCTGGCGCGTGGGGCGCTAGCAAGGTGCGGAAGAAGCCGGAGCCGGCGCCGTAGCGAACCGGTTCCATGTGGCTGTGCTCGTCGGTGTGGAGGATCGACGTGATGGCGACGCCCTTGCTGAAGTTGGTTCCCTTCTTTGGCGAAAGGACCGCGATGAGCGATTCGCTGTTGGAGCGGACGAAGTCCCCGACGCGCTCGGAGAGGCGCGGGAGACCTGCGGGGTCTTCCTTCATTTGGAGGAGCAGCGGCATGGTGCCCATGACGCCGCCGGAAAGGATCACTCGGTCGGCCGTGACCTCGTCCGCGCCGCTCTTGCTGAAGGTTGGCTTGGTCGTAACCCGATAGCCGCCGCCCTCGCGCGGTCCGATAGCGGTGACTTCGGTTTCCGCGCGCACCTCAGCGCCGTTCTTTTCGGCGAGGTAGAGGTAGTTCTTGACCAGTGTGTTCTTTGCGCCGATGCGGCAGCCGGTCATGCAGGCACCGCAGAAATTGCAGCCGGTGCGTTCGGGACCTTCACCGTCGAAGTATGGGTCAGGCACGTTCTTGTTGGGCTCGCCAAAGTAGACCGCGACCTCGGTGGGGTGCATGTGTTCTTCGCGGCCCAGGTCTTTTGCGATCTCTCTCATCACGCGGTCGCCCTTGGTTTCGAGCGGATTGGGCGTGGCGCCGAGCATGCGTTTCGCCGTCGCGTAAAAGGGCGCGAGCTCGGTTTCCCAATCGCGGAGGTTACTCCAGGACCCCGATTGGAAGAACGCCGACTTAGGCGTGGGCAAGGTGTTGGCGTACACCAGTGAGCCGCCGCCGACGCCCACGCCGTGAAGCACGGTCATGTGCTTCATGAACGACATCTGGAAAATGCCCTTGAGACCGAGCGCCGGGTTCCACATCCAGCGCTTCACGTCCCAGTTGGTTTTGGGGAAGTCGTCGTCCGAGAAGCGCCGTCCCTTCTCGAGGACGAGGACCTTGTACCCTTTTTGCGTCAGGCGATGTGCGGATACGCTTCCGCCGAAACCCGACCCGATGATGACCCAATCATAGTGCTGCTCGCGCATGCCCTCACTCTACGCCCGGATCGCGGCGAGATCGAGCCGGCCTTCTAGCCCGCGCCGCCGATGGATCGCTGCATTCCGATCAGTGTGAGAAGCTCCATCCGCGCGGCCTCATCTTCGAGGAAACAGCCGGTGAGTCGGCTCGTGGTCGTCCAGGACCCGGGCTTACGGACACCGCGGTAGCACATGCAGAAGTGCTGACACTGCAGAATGACCGCCGTTCCTTGCGGGCTGAGCGTCTCGTTGATGGCGTTGGCGATCTGGGCCGTGAGCTTTTCCTGGACCTGTAGCCGCTTGGCAAAAGTGTCCACGACGCGCGCGATTTTCGAAAGCCCCACCACCTTCCCGTTGGGGATGTACGCGACGTGGGCCTTGCCCACGAACGGCACGACGTGATGCTCGCAGTGGCTGTAGATCTCGATGTCGCTGATCAGGACCAGCTCGTCGTAGCCCTCGACCTCGGTGAACGTGCGCGCGAGGTGTTCCTGCGGGTCTTCGTGGTACCCGCGGAAGTGCTCTTGAATCGCGCCGAGAACCCGTTTCGGAGTGTCCAGCAGACCTTCCCGCTCAGGATCGTCACCGATGTAGCCGAGGAGCTTTCGCACACACTCGGCGGCTTCTTCTTCGTCGATTCTTTCAGTCATCGCCGTTGGCCACCTTCATGCCGCAGCCCTGCGGCGTCAAGTCAGGTCGCGCGCTTTGAAAGCCGCCCGCGACCCGATGATGCCACACGCGTGGTCCCGCCTGGGCGCCGAATCGTCCGATTCAGAGCTTGGCGCGGATAGGCCGCATCCGTCCGCGCGCGGCGGCCCTTTCTCTCATGGGCCTCGGGTGAAGGGTCCGCGACCTGAGACTCCTGAAGGACCGGAAGGCCTTCGAGCGGCTTCGCCTCGACCGCGCGGGTCTGCGTCGCGTCGGGCACATTCTTGGCCGTGTAGAGATCGCCCCGAGCTGCGGCGCCGCCTGCGCGGCGTCCGGAGTACACACAATCGGCAATCGACAAACCGCTTACGTACTGTCGCGAGCAGACGCCTACGGCATTGCGACCGGCCGCGTAGAGGCCGGGAACCAGTCCGCCGTCTTCGCGACGGACCTGGCCGGTTTGCTCGTCGACCACGAGACCGCCGAGCGTGAGCGTCGGGCAGGGGAAGCGCTTGCTCTTGATCCCCGCGTTGATGGCGAAGTACGGACCCTTTCGCATCGCGTGCATCTTTTCCGGGTCCTTCGAGAACCGATCCGTGATCTTGCCGTCGGCGGCGTCGTTGTACTCGTCGAGCGTCTTGCGAAGTGATTCGAGTGGTACCCTCGCGACCTTCGCGAGCTCTTCGACCGACTTCGCCTCTTTGCTGTTGAACCAGAGGTTGAGCAGGGCGGGCGCGCGCTGAAACCATTGCGCCTTGCCGGGCTTGCACTGTTCCCGTGCCAACTTCTTGAGCTCGCCGTTGATGACGAGGATGGCGACGCCGTCGTTTTGCTCGACCATCGCTTCGCCGACGGCTGCACCGTACATGAACTCGTTGATGTAGCGCTCGCCTTTCTGGTTGATGATGATGCCCTTGGCGAACGCCTCGGGGGGGTTGATGAATCGCCACGCGGAGATTCGGTTCATCAGGTCGGTCTTGCCACCCACGCTCTGCCCGAGCAGGATGCCGCTCCCGTTGTCGCTGGTGGTTCCAAGCGGCATGCCGGAGCGGTATTTCGGAGCGATCTCGTTGACCATCTTTCGGTTGTAGATGAAACCGCCAGCGGCGAGGATCACGCCCTTCTGAGCGCGCACGCGCTTGGTCACCGAATGCTCGGCTTCGATCCTGAAGCAACGCTCGCGGAGCTTTGCAGCGAGCTTTGGGTTGTACTTCACGATGGCAATTCCGGCCTGGTGCAGTCGACGGTAGAGCTTGCTCCAGAGGCCTGCCTCGACTTGCCGGTACTCGACGCCGAGGACTCGATCGTCGCCATCGATGACGAGGCGGGTGACCCGCGCTTCGTACTCGACTTCGATGCCCGCCCGCACGACGGACTCCCGAAGCGGTTCATAGAAGCTCTCGCCCGGAAGCCCGGCTCCCTTTGCCCGATGACCGCGCGGCGCCGGCTTGGCGGCATCTTTGTAGGGAGAGAAGCCTTCGTTGCCGGAGTAGTAGAGGTAGTAGTCGTCGGTCGGATAGCTCGTCTTGTACGGACAGAGCGTGGCTTCGAACGGAACGCCGTGCGCTTCGAGCCAGTCGAGGTTGGCGACGCTCTTGTCGCAGAAGTCGCGCAGTGTGTCTTCGGAGACGACGCCCTTCACTTCGAGCGAGAGGTAGCGAAACATCTCGTCGGCGTCGTCGCTCACGCCGGCTTCGCGCTGGATGTGCGTGCCGCCCCCTGCGTAGAACACCCCACCGCTGATCGCCGTGGCACCGCCTCCATGAAAGCGGTCGAGGACCAGGACCCGGGCCCCCTCGGCGTGCGCTTCGAGCGCCGCGCATGCGCCCGCGCCCCCGAAACCAACGACCACGACCTCGGCTTCAGCGTCCCACTTGTCTCCGTTGCTCTTGGTGAGAATCAACGGCGGTTCCGCCGGTTTCGGCGCCAACGACTTCTTCCCTTTGGCCATAGGGAAGAAATAGAACATGTTTCATTTGCTCTGTCGAGGCGGCGGGATCGCTGCCTCCAGGAAGCCGAGATACCGGGCAGCGATGGTTCCTACGAAGAGCATGTCGTTGTGGCCGATCCGCGGCACTTCGACGTATGTCTCCGCTTGAAAGAGCCTCGCGAGCTCTCTGCCGTGGTGAACGTCCACGATGCTGTCCGCGCTTCCGTGCGCCACGAGCACCGGGCATGCAACGCGGTTGGCGAAATCACGGCTCATGAAGCGGTGCGCCAAGAGGCTCCCGATGGGCAGCCAGCGATAGTGCTCCTTCGCTAGCTCGACCAGCGAAGTGAACGTGGACTCCATTACCAGCGCGCCGGGGTTCACCTTCGCGGCAAGCTGAACGGCGACCGCCCCGCCGAGGCTTCGTCCGTGAATCGCGACCTGCTTCGGCGGAACGCCGAGCTTGCTAGTGATCCAGGTCCAGGCAGCTTTCGCATCCTCGTGGAGCCCCGCCTCGCTTGGAACGCCCGTGCTCCCGGGGTAACCGCGGTAGTGGATGCCTACGAAGTCCCAGCCCTCGCTCAGCAAGCGGCTCTGCAGCCCCAGCTGCGCGACGAGTGAGGAGGCGTTGCCGTGGAAGTAGAGAACGACGCGTCGCGGCCCGGACCAGATCGCAGCCCGATGCCAACCGTAGAGAGTTTCGCCGTCGCCGGTTGCGATCTGGAGCTCGGTGGCGCCCACCTCAGAGGCGACGTCATTCAGCAAGGGGACGGTGATGCCCTCCGGCCCTGGGAAGATCATCTGCCTTTGAAACTGTGCGAACATCGCAGTCATGACTTACCATGCGTGGCGATGACAGGAATCATGAAATCAGTCGCGCTCGGACCTGCCGCATTTCTGCTGGCTGCGTCTTTTCTAATGGCTTGCGGGGGCTCGAAGACCTCGTCGTCGGGCTCGACCGGGAAGGTGAGCGCCATCGAAGCGATGGGGATCACGCCGCCCGATTCCGACTGGGAACAGATGAGCGTGGCGGACAAGGAATTCTACATGATTGGCAAGGTGAATCCGATCATGAAGGAGCTCTTCGCCGGTCACGATGCCGAAGAGTTCGGGGATTTCGATTGCGTCGACTGCCACGGCGAAGAGATGCGCGAGATCGATTTCAAGATGCCCGCGCCCTCGATGTACATCGTTCCGCCCGAGGGCACGCCCGGGCATCGCGGAATGCTTGCCACCTTCCCGGACGAGGTGAAGTTCATGCAGGAGACGGTGACGCCTTCGATGGGCAAGCTCCTCGGCATCGAGAGCTTCAGCTGCGCCGGGTGCCATCCGAGCGAAGCGCCCAAGAAGAAGGCGCCCGCGACCAAGCGCAAGCCGTCCAAACCCAAGGGATAGTCGCGTCGCTGCCCATCTTTGACCCAGCTAGATGCCCCTGCTAGCGTTCAGCCACTTTTTTCTCGAAAGGGAGTCCGATGACCTGGGTCATTACACGTCTGTGCCGCGACTGCGTCGACAAATCCTGCGTTGATGTCTGTCCCGTCGAGTGCATCTACGAGTATAAGGGCGACGACCACAAAGCGTTTCCCAACCAGCTCTACATCCAGCCCGAAGAGTGCATCGACTGCGGTGCCTGTGAGCCGGAGTGCCCATGGGAAGCGATCTACGAGGACGCATCGGTCCCCGAAGTCTTCACCGAGGATACTCAGCTCAACGCCAAGATGATGGAGAACCAGGACGACTTCGAGGTTCCGGTGAACGATGGAACCGAGCAGCCGACGCCTGAGCAGGTGGCCGAGAACAAGGCCAAGTGGGGCCTCACCTGACGCGCTGAAACACGGGCCAACCCCCGTTTCGTACGAAGTAGCGATAGCCCGCGTAGGCATAGGCGACGGCCAAGGCCGCCAGCGCAAAATAGGCGGTCGTGAGGTACACCTCCGCAAGTGCATTGGCGCTCCAGTGGAACTGCTGAACCAGCCGGTTCATGTCGCCGTCATCTTCACTCCCGATGGCCGAGCCCCAGGGCATCTGTGAAACGTCAGCCGCGACGGTTCGCCAAAGCATCGTTGCGTGCACGAAGCTCAGAGACGCAGGGATCAGCGCGACCCAGCGCCAGAAATCCCATCGGAAGCGATCCGGCAGCGGGAAGTGGAAGGCGACGAGGATGAATCCGCCGAAGACGATCTCGCCGAGCGCGCCTGCCAAGATTTGCCACATCAGCGTCCGCTCGGGGGCGAAGGCGAAGGTGATCACGAGCCAGGCCAGGAACAGAACCGAGGCGCTGCTCAGCATGAACCAGTTCTTCTCGCGATAGGTGTGGAACATCAGCCAGCCGAGACCGCCGGCGACCAGCGAGCCCATCAGGATCGATTGCTCGTCGTACCAGAACGTGAAGAACGGAAGCGGGATCGCGATCCGGCTGCTGAGCCAGGACGCTGCTGCGTGGCCGAGCTCGTGAAA
>DASRZF010000213.1:0-4484 GCA_035686645.1 Polyangiales bacterium | reverse complement strand
CAGGAGACTTTCGAAGCGAAGTTGAATCAGGCCGCGCAAAAGCATCTGTAGCGCTAGCGGCGGATCCGGTGCCACGAATCCCGGGAATTGCCCGTCGAAAACGGCAGCTCGGCTCAGAGATTGGCGCCTAGTTTGCTTCGGCAGCCGCAATGCCGATAATCGCGCCATGGGGAACGCGCCGAGGATTGCGGGACGACCACCCGCCGTGGGGCTTGGGTTCGATGTTTCAATGTGGCCACTCGTTCTCATTTCAATGCCGCCGATCACGACGACATCCGACATCGGTTACATGCAGGCCTGCTATGAACACGTTTTCGCGGCACCGACTCGCCACGCACTGGTCGTCGATACGACTTCAATCGTGAGAGTGCCTGATGCGACGCTGCGACGAGAGATGAAAGCGTTCGAGGACAGTCGACGTCCGATAATTCGCGATAAAAACATCGGAAGCGCGGTCGTCATTCAGAACTCGATCGTGCGCGGGGCATATACCGCGTTGCGCTGGATCTCTCCGCAACCGGCTCCCAACAAGGCCTTCCCGACCTTGCTGGACGCGGCTCGGTGGTGCGTCGAGGAAATTGAAGCGGACGGGCAGGTCGTACCGATCGCCGCTTATGCGCTCGCGGGTCTCGTGAGCAGCGCTGCTGCCCGATGAGGTAGATCATGTTGGGGGGACGTCCAGAGATCGGCGAGCAGCCGGAAGGTGTTGGGATCGAATTCGACGTGGCCATGTGGCCGTTGGTTTTCGTCACGATGCCGCCGACAATTCGCATGAATGACATCGTCTATCTGCAGCAGTCCTACGAGCATGTCTTTGCCGCTCCGATGCGACACGCGCTCGTCGTGGACACGACGACGATAGAGAACATCCCGGACGCAACCCTCCGGCGCCACATGAAGGACTTCGAGGACGGAAGACGCGCGATTATTCGCGAAAAGAACATCGGTAGTGCGATCGTCTTGTCGAACTCGCTCGTGCGTGGTGCGTACACGGCGCTTCGGTGGATCTCACCGCAGCCTGCGCCCAACAAGGCCTTCAGCAACGTGCGCGACGCCGCGCGCTGGTGCGTCGAGGGCATCCAAGCGGACGGTCAAGAAGTCCCGGCGGCTGCCTATATTCTGGCCGGCATGTTGTAGCGCGCTGGCGCGCTCTGCGCGCGCAACCAAGCAGTCCCCGGGTCATTCCGGAAGGCCAGAGGTTTCAATGAGCGCGAGGATGGCCGCCCCGACCCCGTAGTGAATGTCTTCTCCGAGCTGCACAGCCGCGTACTGCTCGAAGGTGCCCGGATCGGTGCCCTTCGAAATACCCGTGACGATGGGTCGTCCCTGCGCGTCGGTTCGAATCTGCTGCTTCATGCCTGCGACTGCGCGCCGCGCAGAGCAATGCGCGAGTGCGGAGAGCCGCCGGCTTTGTCGTTCGCATATCGGGAGCCTCATCACTGAGATGCGTCTACTAGCTTAGCCCGGCGGAAAACGCGGGCTCGGAGTGGCATTCTCGGGAAGGGGTGCCAGAGGCCGCCGATCAGACGGAGTCGGCAGTCCTTGCGACCGAAAGAGGCGAGCTCAGAAGCATGGCCAGCCAGGACCATTCAGCCGACTGCGAAGCGGTGATCCGAACGATGATCGTCAACGGGACCGACAAGAGCGCGCCGATCGGCCCGAGCACGAAACCCCAGAAGACCATGGAAAGAACGACGACCGATGGCGACAAGTCGGTGGCCTGCCCGGCCCAGCGGGGCTCGATCATGATGCCGATGACCAAGTTGATGAGGAAGTAGCCGAAAGCCAATCCGAACGCCGGCAGCCAACCCAGCGTGACGAGGCCGAGGGCGATCGCCGGAATCGAAGCGAGGATGCTTCCGATGCTCGGGATGTAGTTGAGAACGAAGGCGATCAACCCGAACAGGAGAGAGTGCCCGAGACCGACGACGCCGGTAAGTGCCGCAACGAGTAGCCCGGTGACCGCACTCGTGACCGTCTTGATCAACAGATAACGTTGGACGTCCCGCGCCGCGCCTTTGAGGACCTGCACGTCGATCCTTCCGATTCGGTCCGTTCCGGCGAGCTTAGTCGAAATCGAGCCGCTCTCGACCACGAGAAACACGGTGATCAGGAGGACCAACGTGCCCGAAGAGACGACGCTGAGCGCGAGCGTCAGACCAGGAACGGTGAGCCCGCGCACCAGCTCGCCCGGGTCGAACTGCTCCACGGCTGTGGCCGGAATGCCCAGCCCGAGACTCCAGAGCCAGGACGCCGTCTCGAACTGCAGGCGATCGAAGTCACCCCGGTACTGGCCGAACGCGAGCGCGAAGTCGGTCGCAGCCCGCGTGGTCAGAAAACCTAGCCCGGAGACGACGGTCACGGCGGCCAGACAAGCCAATACGACCGCAACCCAGTGGGGCAGACCCCTCTCACTGAGGTCGATGATCGTCGAGAGGCTAATCGCGATCAGGGTAGCCAACAGTATGGGAATTACGATCGGTTGTCCCAAGTGCAGGACGACCAAGAACACCCCAAACGCTGCCAGGCGAACCATGGGACGCAGGCTAGCACCACGTAGACGCGCGCGCTGGCGCCGTCGAAGGCGCCCCTACCCGCTCTTGCCGCTCAGTAGCTGGAAGAATGACGCGCCGCTGTGCTGGATCATCCCGAAGATGTAGACGAGGGCGATGGCGCCGTCGAAGGCGACGATGCCGTACTGCCAGGACTCGGCGATGCCTCTTGGAACCATGTAAAGAATGCTCGCAACGGCGGTGAGGCGGACGAAGCCCTGCCAGAAGATGATCGGGGCGCGCGTCTTCATCTCCTGCGCGGACCAGAGGAGCGCAGCTCCGGCGAAGACGAGAAAGGCCCCGCAGGTCATCAGCGCGCCGAAATGTGCGTCCTGGGGTTCGAGTATGGCGGCGGCCCAGGTCGCGATCCCGATCGGGATATCGAGAAACCCGGTGATCAAAACGAATTTTCTAAGCACTCAGGTCTCCTTCCGAGCTCGTACGAGCGTGCGGGGCGGAGTCTATGCGACCCATCCTCGAGTGTCACCTCAGCGCGCGAACGGTGCCGTATGGCTCCAAGATCCAGACAGGCGATTGCGAGAATCGTGACAACGGCGTACCGTCCGGGGCTTCTGCGCATCCATCAAGAGGACCCCAGGTGCACACCGCCCAATCATTTCCAAGTCGCTCGACCTTTTGTGCGCTTCTCCTCTTGATCACGACGGCAAGCTGCAGCAGCGCGTCGCCAGAAGTCGACGTCGAAGCGGGACCGGTCGCGCTCCGTCGTCTCACCGCAGATCAGTATTCGAGTAGCATCCGCGATGTTCTCGGGAAACACATCACCGTACCGCGCCGGATCGACCCCGATGATCGACGCGATGGACTTCTGGCCGTGGGTGCTTCCTTTGCCAGCGTGACGCCATCGGGTTTCGAAAAGTACGAAGCCGCGGCGACCGCCGTTGCCGACCAGGCGCTCGACGCATCACATCGGGACGAGCTCGTTCAATGCCAGCCAGCTTCAATAGCTTCTAGTGACGACGAATGTGCAAGGGCTTTCATCGAGCGCGTGGGCAGGCGACTCTTTCGGCGATCCTTGACTACGGCAGAGGCCGAAGCGCGCCTGAGCATCGCAAGTGAGGCGGCCAACGCGCTGGGTGACTTCTACGAAGGGCTAGAGCTCTCCCTGACGAGCCTATTGGTTTCGCCGGAGTTCATCTTCCGTGTCGAGATCGCGGAGGCCATCCCGCGCGATCCCTCCAGGAATCGCGTGACCAGCATCGCGATGGCTTCCCGCGTCAGCTACTTCTTGTGGAACACGACGCCTGATGAAGAGTTGCTTTCGGCGGGCGAAAACGGAGACCTAGTCGATGAGAACGGTCTCGCTCAGCAGGTCGACCGAATGCTCGAGTCCCCGAAGCTGGAGGCCGGCATACGGTCGATGTTCTCGGACCTCTACGACTTCAAGCAATTCGACGACGGCCTGGTCCGCAAGGACACGGCGCTGTTTCCCGTCTACACCCAGACCCTGGTCGAAGAGGCCAAGGAGCAGACGCTCCGTACGATCGTAGCGCACGTGAGCGAGGAGGAGGACTACCGGGATCTGTTCACCACATCGGAGTCCTTCATGACTCGAAGGCTCGGTGTCGTGTACCAAGTCCCGGTAGCTACGGCGAACGGCTGGGAGCCCTATTCCTTTTCCGAAGACACACTGAGAGCCGGCTTGCTCTCACACGTCAGCCTGAACGCGCTGCACTCCCATCCGGGCCGAAGCTCTGCCACGTTGCGTGGAAAGTTCGTCCGCGAGGTGCTGCTTTGCCAAGACATTCCGAGCCCGCCTGCGAACATCGACTTCTCGATCGTGGAGAACACCACGGGGGAGCTTCGGACGGCGCGTGAGCGCTTGGAGAAGCACGTCACCAACGACTCTTGCGCAGGCTGTCACAGCTTGATGGACCCTGTAGGTCTCGCCCTCGAGAACTTCGACGCGGTGGG
>DASRZF010000212.1:0-2422 GCA_035686645.1 Polyangiales bacterium | reverse complement strand
TAGCCCTAGGGGAACCTGGGGCTGGATCACCTCCTTTCTAAGGAGCATTTTCTCGCAAGAGAAATGTATCTGGTCATATCCGAGTAGTGGCTATGCAGAGCACGTTGTTTGAGCTCTGCACGATTCCGGTTCAGTTTTCAGCGGTCGATCGGTCGCGCGATGTCCGCGTTTTTCGTTAACGGCGGGCACGGTGGCGAGGGTCGACGAGGCTGCGCAAGTCCGTCAGGCCGCGACTAGGCGCTCGCTCAGCTCCCAGAGGCGTCGAGCCTGTTCTTGGTCGCAAGCGGTTCGCTTGGTCTTCTTTGGCTTGCAGTCATAGAAGTACTCGCCGCTGGTCGTCGTCACTTCGTCGGACGTCGCGAGGTAGATACTCGTCTCGGCGCCTCGCTCGGCGGTCCGCAAGAAGGGTTTGAGCAGCACCAGGATGCGACCGGCATACCACGTGTTCTGCGCCCCCAGCTGGCTACGGACCGCGCCGGGGTGAACCGCGTTTACGGTCACGCGGGTATCCCGCACACGTTCGGCAAGCTCCCGAGCGAACAGGATGTTCGCGAGCTTCGAATGTCCGTAGGTCGGAAAGGCGCTGAAGCCCTCGTTCCATTGGAGATCGTCGAAACGAATACCGCGGCAGAACCGATAGGCTTCCGACGCCACGACGACGACCCGGCCCTGCTCGGCTTGCATCAGCCGATCGAGCAGCAGCGTCGTGAGCAAGAAATGCCCAAGGTGGTTGACCGCGAACATCTGCTCCTGGCCGTTGTCGAGCAGGATCCGGCGCGTATTGATGACTCCGGCGTTGTTGATAAGCACGTCGAGGGGCTCGTTCCGGGCGATGAACGCACTCGCGGCTCTGCGCACCTCGGCGAAATTCCCAAGATCGGCGGGGTAGAGCTCGACGCGCGAGTCGCCATACCTCGAGAGGAGCGCATCCCGAAGCGCTGCTGCTTTCGTTGGATTGCGGCAGAGCAGGTGAAGCCGTGCGCCTCGTTCCGCCAGGGCGAAGGCCGTGGCTCGTCCGATCCCCTCGGTCGGACCGGTGATCATCACGTTCTTGCCCTCGATCGACATCATCATAGCGTTCTCTGTACTGCATTCGGGCGTCTACACACGCCGCCTCAGGTCTTGTCGTTGCCGGTGATTTCCTCGCGTATCGACGTCAGGAACGCCTCTCGTTCTGTTGCAGCGGAAAAGCGAGCGCCGAGGATCTGGCGTCGCATGCTGGGAGAGGCGTGGAATGTGATGGTGAATGACGCCAGGCGAAACAGGAAACGTTCCACGTTGAAGCTTCCGAGCTGGCCACTGGTCTGCGCGGTCTTGATGTAAGCGGAGGCCAATTTTACGATGCGCTGCCCGTTTTCGCGCACGACTTCGACGATCGTTTCTTCATCGGGCTCGAATGCTTCCCGCATCAGGGCGCCTGCGTACTCGGGGTACTCGGCCATGAAGTCCCAGAGCTGCGCTGCGCATTCCAGGATGAGGTCGGCCGGTGGAAGGCTCGACCCGGCGTCGATCGTCGGCGTCATGCGCGTGCCGATCGTCTCCATGATGTGCTCCAACATGGCGCGAGCGAGCTCTTCCTTCCCACCGGGGAAGTAGTGGAAGATACTGGCTGCGCGGATGTCGGCGCGTGCGGCGACCCCCCGCAGCGACGCCCCTTTGAAGCCATGCCGCGCGATTTCCAGGGCGGCGGCCCGGAGCAAGCGATCGCGGACCTCGGTACCCAACGCCTTCAGATCCACGCACCCGTGCTGCGCCTCAGCCGTTCGCTATGTCGGATTGCGGCAAGATTCGATGTCGGCTTTCGAGAGGCCGAGCGCGTCTGCGGCTTCTTCGAGGTCCTTTGCCGTGGCGTCTGCTTTGTAGGCCTCGGCGGAGGCTTTCTCCACCTCGTTGCTGACCTTGGTGCCGCCGTAGCGGGATGCCGTGTTGGCGGCGGCTTTCATGAATCTGCCAAACCCCTGCTTCTTCTTTTTGACCGCATCGATCTTCTGCTGGAGGCACGCCGCCTGGGCTTCCTCCAATGACTCCGTGCCGGAGCTCGCGGTCGCCGTGGAGGAAGCGGCAGCATCGCGCTTCGCGGCCAGAATGCCGGCGAGCTGAGGGGTCGCCTCGCCCGTGACCTCGAGGTTGTTCTCCGCCTGAAACTTCGAGATGGCAACGACGGTCGGCGTGCTCAGCTCGCCACGCGTATTGCCAGGGTCATAGCCGAGGGCCACGAGATCGCGTTGGATCGACTGCACCAGCGGATCGCCGGCCGAAGACGGCGTAGTGGATGGGGTCGGCCGGGATTTCGCGGCAGCCGGGACCGCCTTGCCAAGCCCCGTATTGACTCGAATCGCCCGAACCTTCGTCACCATGTCCATCTCGCCGCTGTCGACCATCTTGCGTAACATCGCGATCTGCGAGCCCGCCATCCGCTCTA
>DASRZF010000211.1:0-34200 GCA_035686645.1 Polyangiales bacterium | reverse complement strand
AGGCTTGAGTGGGGCTCCAGATCAACGGCGCGCTGAGCAGAAACACGAGGCCGTTCACCCCGAAAGGTTGGAACAAGGAGTACGTGACGATGAAGAGCAGTCCGCCCCAGGCACCCGCATCCCGGAACCAGACTCGCATCGTCGCAGGGTCGAGCTCCTCGTACGCCCCGCTGGCGTAGATCCACGCAACCACACCGGCAAGGATCCCAGCCATTGCGATCTTGAAGAGACTTCCCCGATCCATCCGCAGAGCCTAGCGCAGGTCGCCTCAGAGACGCTGGACTTCAAAGTTGGAGTGTGAAAAAAATGGCCCGGACAGTCAGGAGGTCGGCATGCAGGAAGCAGTGGAGTCCAGTTTGTCAGCCGCAGCCGCGCGTCCTCGAAGGACCGAGGCCGATGCCGAAGCTGCGCGTGAGTTTGGAGGCACTTTTGGCGCGGCTTTCATCATGTCGCTCTCGCACGCGCTCATGCTGTACTTGTGGATCGCTTGGCGCTTCCACGATGGCGCGGTCTTTTATCCGACGGGTCTCGGCGACGTCGGTCCATTCTTCGTCGGGATCTGGGATCAGATCGTCGCTCATGCGACGCCGACCTGGGGGACGTTTGGTGCTTACTGGGTGTTCTTGCTCGTCGAAGGCTTGATGGCGGCTTTTCTCCCAGGGCTCGAAATCAAGGGGTTGCCGATTCCGTCGCGCGGTGGAACGCGTCTCGTATATCGCTGCAACGGACTCACGGCCTGGTATCTCAGCCTGGCTGCCGTCGCAGTACTGCATTTCACTGGAGTGTTTCCTCTCGAGACGATCTACGAGCAGTTTGGCGCGTTCATGATCGCCGCCATGCTCACGGCCAACGTCGTGGCCTTGTTCGTCTATTTCGGAGCCAAGGCGACTGGGAACGCAGAACGGATGAGCGGCAGCTTCCTCTATGATTTCTTCATGGGCGCCTGGCTGAATCCGCGCATCGGTCCCTTGGATCTCAAGATGTGGGCAGAGGTTCGCGTCTCCTGGCTGACCCTCTTCCTTCTGACCGCCAGCGGCGCCGCACACCAACACGCCACTTACGGAACCCTGAGCACTCCGATGATCTTCATGGTCGTCGCACACTTTCTCTATACGAATGCCTGCATGAAGGGTGAGGAATGCATCCCTACGACATGGGATATCTTCTACGAGAAGTGGGGCTGGATGCTGGTATTCTGGAACCTGGCAGGAGTGCCCTTCGTTTACTGCTTCAACTCGATGTACATCGCGTCGAGACCGCCTTTCGAGCACTCGATTCCATTCACCGTCTTCTGCTTCGTCCTTCTCTTTGGAGCGTACTACGTCTGGGACACTGCGCAGAGCCAGCGCAATCGCTTTCGAATGCAACTCAATGGCTCGTATGTGAAACGCAAAGCGTTCCCGCAGCTTCCCTGGGGTACGCTCGAGAAGCCGCGGTATCTCGATACGGAGGCCGGATCCAAGTTGTTAGTCGATGGTTGGTGGCGCTACGCGCGCAAGATCCACTACACGGCCGATATCTTGATGGCGCTCTCCTGGGGCTTGATCTGCGGGTTTGATCACTTCCTTCCGTATCTCTACGTCACCTTCTTCGTGATCATGATCCTGCATCGCGCGGGTCGTGACATCAGTCGGTGCAAGAAGAAGTACGGCGCGGACTGGGATCGCTACTGCGAAGAGGTGCCATACCTCTTCATTCCCTACGTGTTCTGAGCCTGGGTTCTATGGCTAGAACAAATAGGAAATGTTGAGCTGGAGCTGATGGAAACCAGTGCGGTAAGAGGTGGTGCTCGCACTGTTCATCGAAATCGAGTAGTTGAAGTCTAGGTTGAACATCGCGAGGTCGATGTTGAGCCCGAATCGAGCGAGGGCCTGGTAAACGGCAAGATCGACCTCCTTGGGTTTGAACTTATCCGAGACGGTTGGTTCGCCGGGGACTTCGACGGACGCGAGGACCTTCGTGTTGAAGTGGTTCACGTAACCGCCGTAGAGGAACAGCCTGAAATAGGCATTCTGGTAGGGGATATATCCTGCATTGAAGGGAAGCTGGAACGAGTTCACCCGTGCGGTGAGCTTGAGGCTGAGGTCCGCGTCAATAGCCACGGATCCCGAGTACTGCCATCGATTGAAAGAAAGAAGCGTCTCCACGAACCACTTGCGCTTGCGAATCCGAGGACCGAAACCCGCCTGCCAGCCCGGATATGTATCTCGCACTCGGCCCGTCTCGAGCATCTCCACGTAGGTCGTGAAGCTCCCTCCGGCGAAGACCTTGATGTCGAGCTTGGGCTGCTGTGCAGCACCACTAGAAGGCGCTGCCAGGACCACAGCCGGCGCGAGAACGAACGACGAAATCAGTAGCCACTTCCTCATGCCGGAAAGAGGTATTCCTTTCCGTCGAGCACGAACTTCTTGTCCATGATGCGCGGCCACATCGGTTTCGTGCGCAGCTTCTCCTTTTGCCACTGCTCATGCTCCTCACGGAGCTTCTCGTAGAGCTCCGGCATCTGTTCGCGCAGATCGATCTGCTCGGACTTGTCGACCTCGAGGTCGTGGAGCTCGGCCCAGCCATCACGTGTGCTCAAAATGAGCTTGTACTTGCCGTCACGAATCGCCCAGATGTGATCTGCTCTCCAGAATAGTTGCTCGTGCGGCTTGGTCTCGTCCTCGCCCGTGACGTACGGGATCAAGTCGACGCCGTCGTACTCTCGATCGGCGGGCAGCACACCACCGGCAGCCGCCACGGAAGTCGCAAAGATGTCGGTGGAAGAGACGGGCTTCTTGTAGCGAACCCCTGCTGGAACCGTGCCTTTCCACTTCATCATGAAGGGGACGTTGATACCGCCTTCGAACTGGGTGAGCTTACCGCCCTTGAGCGGGCCGTTGTCGGTTGCATGCGTATAAGAGGCCCCGCCGTTGTCACTGAGAAGAAAGATCAGGGTGTCCTCTTCGATTCCAGCATCCTTGATGCTCTGATGGACTTCGCCTATCGCATCATCGAGCGCGGAAATCATGGAGTAGTAGACGCGCTTGTTGTCATCCTCGACGTAGGCATACCTGCAGTAGTAATCGACGGGCGCCTGAAAAGGCACGTGAGGCGCACTGAATGCCGCATAGAGAAAGAACGGCTCATCGCGGTGCTCGTAGATGAACGCTTTCATTCGGTCGCGAAACGCGAAGGTGAGATACTCCTCCTCATGGACGACCTTCCCGTTCTCGACGATCGCAGCCTCGTCCCGGCGTCCCATGTCCCACTGGTATTGCGAGCTGAACGACTGATGTTCGTGATTGATCACATGCGGCCAGTTGCGCTCCGGTGTGTAGAGCGAGAACGCGCCGATGAATCCGAACTGAGAGTCGAAACCGCGTTCGAGAGGCACCTGCTTGCGAGAAGCACCGAGGTGCCACTTCCCGACGATGCCAGTCGTGTAGCCGTATTTCTTCAGGACTTCTGCCAGCGTGATCTCCGTCGGAGGAATGCCCTGCTTGTGCGCCTGCCACTCGGAGGGAAACGACGGTTTGGCCTTGACGACGAACTCGCCCGTATCGACGATCCATCGACCGGAGATGTACTCCACCCAGTTGGTCGGATAGTGCTCCATGATCTGAGTTTCGAAGCCGTAGCGATTCTGAACTCGACCGGTCATGATTCCAGCGCGTGAGGGCGCACAGGTGGGAGCGGTCACATAGCCCTCTTCGAAGACCACGCCCTCGGCCCCTATTCGATCGATGTTGGGAGTCGAGATGTGTTCTGCGCCGTACGTGGACACCTCGTACTTCCCCAAGTCGTCGGCCAGGAGGATGATGATGTTGGGCTGACGCGCTGGCTTGGCTTCGGCCAGTGGCGCTTCTAGGTACTCCGAGCGCCCCGCACCCAGCTCGCGGTCGGGCTTGATTCGCCACTTCACGCGAGTCACCGAGCAACTCAGGAGGAGCGCTCCAATGCACCAAACGAGGATCACGAACCTGAAACGACCGCTAAGGAAGTCTCGCATCGACGAAGAGTTTCTAGCGAACGTATGGCACGGGCAAAAAACTAGCAGGATCGAGGTCGTGACGCGCAGCCTTTGGCGAATCTCGGATGGATTTCCAGGCGCAAAAGTTTCGCTTTCAGCTCCGAAACGGGTGGGTGTAGATTCTTGCCTCGGCGTCCCGAGCCGCTCGCGGTTGGCGGCCACAAAGACGCAGGAAGGATCGCCATGACCCAGATGGTTGGAGGAGAGGCGCTCGCTCGCATGTTGGCTGCCGAGGGGGTCGAAGTCGTGTTTGGAATCGTCGACGGCACCTACATGGGCTTCTTCGCGAGCTTCCAGAAGCATGGCATCCGGATGGTCTCACCTCGCCACGAAACCAGTGCCGCGCACATGGCCGGGGCTTACGCGCGATTGACCGGAAAGCTCGGCGTTTGCATGGCATCGAATGGGCCTGGTGTAGCGAACATCCTTCCCGGAGTCGCGGTCGAGAGCGGTGAGGGCAATCGCGTTCTGTTGATCACTTCGTGCAGGCGCACGCCGATCGCCTATCCGGATCGCGGTGGCACCTATCAGTACTTCAATCAGGCTGGCGTGACGCGTGCGATGACGAAGTGGAGCGGCGCAGTTCCTTCCTTCGAGCGCCTCCCCGAGTTCTTTCGACGGGCAGCGCGCATCAGCTGGACTGGGCGGCCGGGCGTGGTGCATCTCGATGTTCCCGAATCGGTCATGAATGGGGTTTTCGAAGCCGATGGCATCGACCTTCGGCCCCCGCAACAGTACCGGCGGACCGAGCCCATGGAGCCCTCCGCGAGCCAGGTCGCGCGCACTGCCGAGCTGCTTCGCAACGCCGAGCGTCCCCACCTGCACGCAGGGAGCGGTGTGCTTCACGCGCGTGCGTCCAACGCGCTCGAACGGGTTGCGGAAGCCCTGGGCTCGCCGGTCACGACGAGCTGGGCAGGGCGCGGCGCCCTCCCCGACAACCACGAGCAACTGCTGCCTATCTGGGCAATGGCGCCGATCAACCAGGCCCGCAGTGAAGCCGACGTGGTGCTGGTGATCGGCTCACGGCTCGGCGAGACCGACTGGTGGGGGAAGCCGCCTTACTGGGGAAAGGCCGGCGAGCAGAAGATGGTCCAAGTCGACATCGATGAAGAGATCCTCGGGCTCAACAAGGCCACCGAGCTCGCGATCGTTTCCGATGCGGGCACGTTTCTCGGCGCGCTTGCCGACGAGCTCGAACGCTCGCCCCTCAGCGAGGAGCGCTTGCAAGCGAATCGCGCGCGAACGGCCGGACTCGCTGAAGCCCAGGCGAAGGTTCGAGCCCAGCTCGACATGGCGCTTCAAAACAAGTCGAGCCCGATGCACAGCTCCCAGGTTCCGGCGGCGTGTCAGCGCTTTTTCGAAGACGACACCGTCTACGTGTTCGACGGCGGCAACGCTACGGTCTGGGCGAGCTTCTTCTCGGAGATCAACCGTCCGGACACCCTGCTCTCGACGTTCAAGTTTGGGATGCTCGGCGCTGGCGTCTCGCAAGCGCTCGCGGGGCAGATCGCGAAGCCAGACTCCAAGGTCGTCTGCATCATCGGCGACGGCGCGATGGGTTTCCACTTTCAAGAGCTCGAAACAGCCCTTCGCAACGAGCTTCCGGTCATCTACTTGGTTCTCTGCGACAAGCAGTGGGGCATGGTGAAGCTCACGCAGTCGATAGGGCTCGGCATGCTGCGGCCCGCCATCGGCACCGACCAGCAAGGCACGATCAACGCGGACTTCAAGGAGATCGAGTTCGACAAAGTCGCTCAGGCGATGGGCTGTCATGGAGAACGGGTCTCAGACCCGGCCGAGCTCGAAGGCGCTCTTCAACGCTGCGTCGACTCCGGCAAACCCTCGGTCATTCACGTCGACGTCGATCCGAACATGCACCTATTCGCGCCTGGGCTTCAAGAGTTCAAGGCGATGCACCAGGAGCCCGGCGCCTAATGACGGCGGGCCCTGCCGTCTTGGTAACCGGGGCGGCCGGCTATGTCGGTCGCCTGACCGTCGCGGCACTAGCGAGACGTGTAGACGAGCTGTCGGCACTCGTCGCCTTGGACTGGATCGAGGTCGATCCCGAGGATCGTCTTCCGGGCGTGCTCTACGAACAAGGTGACATCTGCGACCCCGCGCTGAGGGAACTGTTCCGCCGGCACGGTATCGATACGGTCGTGCATTTGGCTTCGATTGTCCGTGCGCCGGACGGTGCGCCGAAGGACCTTGCGTACAGGGTGGACGTGCTCGGAACGCAGAACGTCCTCGAAGCCTGTGAAGCCTCGAATGCCAAGCGCCTGATCGTCACGTCGAGTGGCGCGGCATATGGATATCACCCCGACAATCCGGAGTGGCTCGACGAGGAGGACCCACTTCGAGGCAACGACGAATTCGAGTATTCGAAGAACAAGCGCCTAGTCGAAAACATGCTCGCGCGATGGCGCGAAGAACGACCGGAGCTTCGGCAAGTCGTGTTCCGTCCGGGGACGGTCGTGGGCGAGGACGTGCACAGCCCCGTGACCGATCTGTTCGAGAAACCGGTGATGCTCGGCATCCTGGGGGCGGACTCGCCTTTCGTCTTCATCTGGGACCAGGACTTGGTCGCCTGTCTCGTCGACGCCGTCTTCTCGGACAAAGTCGGCATCTACAACCAAGCTGGTGATGGGGCGCTCACACCTCGCGAAATCGCTCGAATGCTGGACAAACCCTACGTTCCGCTGCCCGCGTCGGTCGTGAAGGTAATCCTCTGGACACTGAAGCGCCTGGGCCTCACCGAGAATGGCCCCGAACGCGTTGCGTTCCTGCGCTACCGGCCGGTTCTCTCGAACCGGCGGCTGAAGGAGGAGTACGGCTACACCCCCCAACTCACGAGCCGCGAAGCTTTCGAGCTCTACGCGCGGGCCCGGGGCCTTCTTGACCCGGCGTGACTTCAAGGGGCGCACGGTCGTCATCACCGGAGGCGCCGGTGGCATCGGAAGCGCGCTCGCGCGGAGCTTCGGGCGAGTCGGGGCCAAGATCGCAATCCTCGATCTCCCGTCGAGCCCCTTGGAAGAGGCCCGTGAAGCGCTCGAACGTGCTGGTATCGAGTCGGTCGCCCTGCCTTGCGACATCACAGACGTGGAGCAGGTGGACCGGACGATGGCGGCCGTTCGCGCTGCTCTCGGAACGGTGGACGTATTGATCAACAATGCCGGCATCGTTCATCGAAGCGCATTCGCGAAAACTCGACCCGAGGTTTTTCGCCGTGTGATGGAGGTCAATCTCTTCGGTGCCATTCATTGTACGCAGGCGTGTCTCGACGACCTGGTTGCGAGCCGCGGCCTCATCATCGCGATTTCGAGCATCGCTGGACTGGCGCCACTCTACGGTCGAAGTGGATACGCCGCATCGAAGCACGCCATGCACGGGCTATTCGAGAGCCTCGGTGCAGAGCTAGTCGAAAAAGGTGTCGGGGTGCTGATGGTGTGCCCGTCGTTTGTCGCATCCGGCCTGGAAGCCTCGACCCTCGGAGGGGACGGCAATCGCGTGAGCCGTCCACGTTCGAAGGTCGGCCAGCTCGGCAGTCCGGACTCGGTCGCCGCCGACGTGCTGAAAGCCGCGGAAGCGGGTCGCAGACGGCTCGTTCTCACTCCGGTCGGCAAGACGAGCGCACTCCTTTCGCGACTCGCTCCAGGTCTCTACGAACGCTTGATGATCCGAAACCTGCGCTCGGAGCTCGACGAGAGCTGACGATCGCTGTGCTCAGCTCTTGGGGGCTTCCAAGCCCTTGACGGGATGTGCGCGGTACGGCGCCTCGAGAATTGCGACCTCTTCCGTGCTGAGCACGACCTCCGTCGCGGCGATGGCATCATCGAGGTGCTTGAGCTTCGTGGCTCCCACGATCGGCGCCGTTACGGCAGGCTTGGAAAGCAGCCACGCGAGCGCGATACGGGCCGGTGTCTCACCGCGCTCCGCGGCAACCTTCTTCACGGCTTCGACGACATCCCAGTCGGATGGTTGATCATAGAGAATCTGATCGAGGCCGTCGCTCGAAGAGCGACTCGTCGAGCTGTCGCCAAGCTTGCTTCGGGTCCCGGCGAGCATACCCCGCGCGAGTGGAGACCAGGGAGTGACGGCGATGCCCTCGTCCTCGCAGAGGGGCATCATCTCCCGTTCTTCTTCGCGATAGACCAGGTTGTAGTGGTTCTGCATCGAGACGAAGCGCGCCCAGCCATTGCGCTCGGACATCGAGAGCAGGCGCTGGAACTGCCACGCATACATGGAGCTCGCGCCGATGTAGCGAACCTTTCCTTGCCTGACCAGTTGGTCGAGCGCCGCCAGCATTTCTTCCATCGGCGTGTTCGGGTCCAGCCTGTGGATCTGGTATAGGTCGATCGTATCGACGCCAAGGCGCCGCAGGCTGTCCTCGCAAGCCTGTTGAATGTGCTTGCGCGAGAGACCGCCCATGTTGGGACGGTCGCTCATTGGGAAGAAGACCTTCGTCCCGATGACGATCTCATCGAGATTTCCGTACTCGCGAAGCCAACGTCCGGTGACCTCCTCGCTCACCCCGAGCGAGTACATGTCGGCGGTATCGAAGAAATTGATCCCTGCTTCGATGGCTCGCTTGAAGAAAGGCGCCGAAGCCTCCGCGTCGTGAACCCAGGGTCGCCAGTCCGGTGTTCCGTAACTCATGCAACCGAGGCAAACCCGCGAAACCATAACCCCGGTCCGCCCAAGAAGCGTGTACTTCATGGCCGAATACTAACCGAAATCGATCGGTAAACGATCATCATTCCGTTTGCCTTCGTCCCGCCGCCTGGAAATCTAGCTTCGCCCGTAGACAGGCACGAGGGCGCCGCGGGTAACGGCGTTCTGTGGCGACGCGAGGAACGCGATGGTCTCCGCGATCTCGTCTGGCATGGGCCAGACTCCGTGGTCCGCGTCAGGCATTGCGTTCCGATTCGCAGCGGTGTTGATGATACTCGGGACGATGGCGTTCACCCAGATCGAAGACGCGGCCAGCTCTTCGGCGAGCGAGAGAGTCAGCGCAGCCACCGCGGCCTTCGAAGCGGCGTATGCGCTCATCTGCGCGGTCGGCACGAGCGCCGGGCGAGCGGCGACGTTCACGATTCGGCCCTCGCGTGGAGCCATCGCTTTCACGGCCTCCCGACAAGAGAGGAAACAACTGGTGGCGTTCATTCGCATGAGTTGGTCCCAGACTTCGAGTCCGGTCGACTCGATCGGGCCCATGGCAAAGCCACCTGCGATGTGAATGCTCGCATACAACGAAGACGTCCCCCCAAAGAGACGCTCGACGTCACGTTCGACGCTCAAGTCGAGCCCTTCGTGAAGCCTCACCGAGGCATGCTCTCGATACGGAAATCTCTCGAGCTCTTTCGGGGCGTAGACCGGAACGTGAACCGTGGCCCCTGCCCGGACGAGACGCCCGACCACCGCACTGCCAAGCGCACCCGTGCCGCCGGTAACGACCGCTTCCCGACCTGAGAAATCCAGCATGCGCGAGAGCTTAGTCTAGGAAGCAGCCAACCTCACGCGTCCTGTTACTGAGGTCTAACGGGAGCCACTGGCCGGCGCGGCCTTGCGGGGGCGACTCACCATCGGCGATGATCTCGAAGTCATCGAGATCTGCACGCTCGGGGTCGTCGTGCCGAGAAGCAGCAGTGCAGATTCGCGAGATCGGACGAAAGTCACCGGCTCCTGAAGATGCCGAATTTCGGTCCCACAGCACCGCTTCGACGGTGTATGCTCCCCGCTCCGACAAACCAGGAGTGACCATGGCCGAGCCTCAACTCGTACTCGATGACGCATACCGCTGGGAAAAGACGGTCCCAAACCAACTTTGGATGACGCAGCCGATTGGCAATGGCCAGGTCCAAACGTACACCTGGGCCGAGGCCATGGATCAGGTGAGGCGGATGGCCGCGCACCTCAAGTCGCTCAACCTGGAGCCCGGCAGTCACATCGGGCTCATCTCGAAGAACTGCGCGCACTTCATTCTTGCTGACCTGGCGATTTGGATGGCCGGACACGTGAGCGTGGCGCTCTATCCGACGCTGAACGCCGACACGATCGACTACATCCTGAACCACAGTGAATCGAAGCTTCTTTTCGTCGGCAAGCTCGACGGATGGGACGAAATCAAGAAGGGCATCCCGAGCGGCATGCCTTGCATTTCACTTCCGCTAGCCCCCCCCAATGACTACGAATCCTGGGACGAGATCACCGCCCGAACCGAGCCGTTGCGAGGCAATCCGTCGCGCGGCGCCGATGAGCCTGCAATCATCGTGTACACATCGGGCAGCACCGGGCAGCCGAAGGGCGTGATGCACAGCTTTGGCGCGATCGCCGCATCGGTGAAAGGCGCCGAGGAGATCTTTCACGCAACCGCCAAAGACCGAATGCTGTCCTATCTGCCGCTCGCTCACGTGTACGAGCGTTTCTGTGTCGAGACACAGGGCATTCACGCGGGAATGCAGCTCTTCTTCGCCGAGTCGCTCGATACCTTCGTGGCCGATCTCAATCGTGCCCAACCGACGATCTTCCTTTCGGTACCCCGCCTCTGGCTAAAGTTTCAGCTCGGCGTGTTTCACAAGCTTCCGCCAGAGAAGCTGAACCGGCTGCTGCGTATCCCGCTGCTCAACCGAGTCATCAAGAAAAAGGTTCTGACCGGGCTCGGGCTCCAGCACGTGCGGATTGCGGCCAGTGGTTCGGCTCCAATTCCACCCGATCTCATTCAGTGGTACCGGGACTTGGGCCTCGAGCTCCTCGAAGGATATGGAATGAGCGAGGACTTCGCGTACTCGCACGCCACATACCCAGGTCGCGGTCGCTACGGGTACGTCGGCAACCCGATGCCCGGCGTCGATGTGAAGATCAGCGACGAAGGGGAGATCTTGATCAAGTCTCCGGGCAACATGATGGGCTACTACAAGCAGCCGGAGCTGACTGCGGAGTGCTACACCGACGACGGCTACTTCAGGACTGGCGACCGCGGGGAACGCGATGAAGACGGCCGCCTCAAGATCACCGGTCGCGTCAAAGAGCTCTTCAAGACGAGCAAGGGAAAGTATGTCGCGCCGGTCCCCATCGAGAACCTGCTCAACAATCACGTGCACGTGGAGATGTGCTGTGTGACCGGTTCCGGGCATCCACAGCCGTACGCGCTCATCCTTCTCGCCGAAGAGCTCCGTCCGAAGTTGAGCGATGGCAAGGTGCGCGCGGAGGTCGAAGCAGAGCTGGTGCAGCTCTTGAAAGAGGTCAACCAGGAAGTCGAGGCATTCGAGCGCCTACAGTTCTTGGCGGTCGTGAAGGACCCGTGGCTGATCGAAAACGGATTCCTGACGCCAACGATGAAAATGAAGCGAAGCATGCTCGAGGATACCTACGGGCCAAAGTCCGACGATTGGTACGCTGCCGGGAAGAAGGTCGTCTGGGAAGACTCCTGAACGAACCGAGTCACGGGCGCCGGGGCATCGATGGGCTGAACGACGCGTAGAGCACCATGTCACGGCAACGAACACGACCGGATACTTCGGGCGACCCTGGCTACATCACGCCGGAGGGATACCGTCGTTTCGAAGAGGAGGCCGATCGCCTGTGGAACGTCGACCGGCCCAAGATGGCAAAGGCAGTGCAAGTGGCCGCGGCGGAAGGGGATCGTTCCGAGAACGCCGAGTATCAGTACAGCAAGCAGCGACTCGCCGCGATCGATCGACGGCTGCGATTCTTGGGGCGGCGGCTCAAGGTCTTGACCATCGTCGACGAAAAGCCGCCCGACGATGGGCGCGTGTATTTCGGGAGCTGGGTCACGATCGAACACCCGAATGGCCAATCTGAGACCTACCGAATCGTTGGCCCAGACGAAATCGACGCCAAGAAGAAGTGGATCAGCATGGACTCTCCGATGGGGCGATCGCTCTTGTCACGCGAAGTCGGTGACGAGATCACGGTTCGGCGCCCCAAGGGAGAGGTAACTTGCGAGATCATCGAAGTGCGGAACGGGGATGGCTGAGCAAGCCCCTCTCTCGCGCTAGCGACTCACTTTCATCCCGCTGCCGATGGTATCGGCGAAGATTTGGAACGAGCCGAGCTCGGACTCGATGGCCTCTCGCAA
The DNA here is from genome assembly GCA_035686645.1 of Polyangiales bacterium. Taxonomy (GTDB): domain Bacteria; phylum Myxococcota_A; class Polyangia; order Polyangiales; family Houyiibacteriaceae; genus SG8-38. The sequence goes on along the minus strand of DASRZF010000211.1, from coordinate 22,090 downwards.
AGCGTTGAGCGCTCTTTCTCGGACGAGGAGCTTGGATTCAGCATGAGCCTTCGCGTTGAGCTGGCTGAGTGCCTGCGCGAGGTTCGTGGCTTCCGTGAGAACTTCTGACGGAGGGACGACGCGATCGAAGAAACCCGCCTCGACGGCCTCCTTGGGCGAATAAGGCGCAGCGAGTACGAGCGCACGGTTGAAGTGCGCGGGGGTGAGCCGGTGTCGAATGATCTCGATCGCAAATCTCGGCAGAGTCAGCCCAATCGCGACCTCGTTACATACGATCTTGAACGCCCCCTCCGCTCCAATCCGGGCGTCTGCGCCGATCGCCAAGAACGCGCCCATCGCGATCGTGTGACCTCCTGCGGCCGTGACGATGGGCCTCGGAAACGACATGACGCGCTCGACCAACTCTGCACCGCCCTTGAGCATCTGATAGAGCGCCTCCCCCCCCTGCTTGAAGGTGGCGAGATCGAACCCGCCTGAGAACATCCCCTCACGGCCCGTGATCACGAGAGCCACGCCGTCCGCCTGCGCTTGGTCGAGCGCGCGATTCAGCTCCGAGAGCATGGCAAGCGACATGCAGTTCACTTTTCCATCGTCCATCGTGATGGTTCCGACGGGGCCAGAGCGTTCGTAGCGGACAATCTCGGTCATGTTGCTCTCCTCCTCGGGAGCCTTGCGATACTCGCTTCTGCCAGTCAACGGGCGTCGTTGCCGCCTCAGCCTGGACCTGCGCGGCTTCAATTTGCTGTGATTTGAGGGGCTTGGAACTTGGATTTGGGGGTCTGACCTCTAACCCGCTAGGGTGAATTGTGTGTTTCGTTCCGAGAGGGGGGACGGATGTTCAGACGCCCAAGCAAGACGACGAATCTGCGAACGCAGCTCGGCAACGCGCTCAAGGCCGAGCGGCTCAATGAAGCGCTCGATCTCTACGAGCTGATCGAGAAGCAAACACCGGATGAGCCTCGATGGTCGCACCGTCGCGGCGATCTCCTGCAGCGAATGGGACGCAAGGCCGACGCGGTGCTCGCCTACGAGCGGGCCGTGGACCTCTACGCTGCCAAGGGTTTCGTGGCCCGGGCGGCGGCAATGGCCAAGCTGATCTTGGCGATCGACCCGAGCAAGGGCGAGGTGCTCGAGCGGGTCGATCCGCAGGCCGCACGAAGACTCCATCGTCAAAACCGGGCGCTGATCGTCACCGCGGACGATTCAGACGTTGAGGACGATGACGGCACGCCGACAGACACTCAGAGCCTCATCACCGACGCGCTTCCGTTGATCGCCGACCGCCGAGCCCCGGACGGAGAAACCCGATTCATGAAACCCGAGAAGACGGAAGACATCACCCTCGATCTCACGAACGTCGAGCTGCTCGAAAGGCCGAAGCCGAGCGACGCTCTCGTAAGCCAGCGTCCAAGCGCGGCAACGCTCGCACAGCTTCCATCGATGCCGCTCTTCGCGGAAGTTCCGCGCGGTTTACTTCAGACCATGGTGAGGGAATCCGGGCTCGTCGACGTGGAGGACGGACAGCGCCTCACGACTGCGGGAACGAGCGCCGACGCGCTGTACGTTCTGGTCGAAGGGAATGCGGTGGGAAGGCGTGGCTCGGACATGCAGAGCATGTTGCTCGGCGAGGGCGACGTCGCTGGGGTTTCGTGCCTGCTCTCCAACGTGAGTTACGGCGAGGAAGTCGTCGCATGCGGCAGGGTTCGCGCCCTTCGAATCGGAAAGGATCTTCTGGATCGGCTCGTCGCAAGGCATCCTCCGTTCGGTGACGTGCTTCTCGAAGTCCTGAGTCGCCGGCTCATCGCAACGCTGCTGCGAACCAATCCGATCTTCACCGCGTTTGACGAGGTCACTCGAAAGCAGCTGGCGCGCCTGTTCGAAGTTCGCCGGGCACACGCTGGGACTAGAATCGTCGAAGCCGGTAAACGCTCGGACGCCATGTATCTTCCACTACACGGACGACTCGTAGTGCGTACCGCGGACGGAAGACGCCTAGGAAACATGGACCTGGGCTACCCCATCGGCCAAGAGTCGCTGCTGACCCGCGAAGCGTCTCGAGTCACCATCGAGGCCGCGAGCGAGGTCCTAATTCTGCGTATGCCAGTGCCGCGATTCAGCGAGCTTCTCATGAAGCGGCCGGACATCGTACAGCGCTTCCAAATGCTCCAGCTGCGAGCCTAACCAGGGTTGCTCTTGGCTTCGAGCTCGATCCAGCGGCTCATCAATCGGTCGACTTGGGCTCGAAGCTCTGCTTGGCGCGCCACTATCGCTGGCACCTGTGCGGCACGGTCCGCATAGAGCATCGGATCGTTCAAGAGGGCCTCGGCTTCGGCTGCTTCCCTTTCCGCACGCTCGATCTCGCCCACGATGCTCTCGAGCTCTTGCTTCTCCTTATACGAGAGCTTCTGCACTTTGACCGCAGACGATGTCTTCGGAGCCTTGGGGCCTTTTTCGGTTCCCCTCTTGCCATCTATCTGAGCGGCATTTCGCTGTTCGCGATAGTCGCTGTAGTTGCCTGCATACGCGACCACACGACAGCCGCCTTCGAAGGCGAGGATCTTGTTCGCGACCCGGTCGAGAAAATAGCGATCGTGGCTGACGATGAGCGCCGTCGAGTTGGATTCGACGAGCATCTCTTCGAGGGCGGAGAGTGTGGACACGTCGAGGTCGTTGGTCGGCTCGTCGAGCACCAGGACGTTGGCTGGGACCAGCAGCAGCTTGGCGAGGGCGACGCGAGCCCGTTCCCCGCCAGAAAGCGAGGAGACTTTGTCACGCGTACGATGGGGAGCGAAGAGGAAGCGCTTCAAGTAGCTCCGAATGTCCATCGAGCGACCTTGGAAGGTCACCTGAGGCCGGTCGGGCGCGACGTTCTGCTGGACGGAATCGTCTTCGCTGAGACCACTTCGGCCCTGATCGAAGTATGCGAACTTCGTATTGGCGCCAACGACGACCCGGCCGCTCGCTGGCTCGAGCTCGCCGAGCAGAACGCGTAGCAGCGTCGTTTTTCCGGCTCCGTTCGGACCGACGATGCCGAGGCGATCCCCGCGCGACAGGATCAAATCCAGCGATTCGACGAGCTCCAGTGTACCGATCGAAACTCCGAGGCTCTGTGCCTCGAGCACCGTGTTCCCGAGCCTCTGCGTCTGCGCCGCGAACTGCGCCACTTGCTCCCCTTTGGGCGCGGTCTGATCGCGGAGCGCCTCGACCCTATCCACCCGGGACTTCGACTTCGTGGTGCGCGCCTTGGGCGACCTTCGAAGCCATTCGAGCTCCGTTCTGAGAAGATTTTGGCGATTGGCTTCCGCACGGTTCGCATGCGCCAAGCGCTCTGCCTTCGCCTCGAGGTAAGCGTGCCAACCGCCCTCGTAGCTGTATACCTGTCCCTGATCCACTTCGAGCGTTCGAGTCACGACTCGATCGAGCACGTAGCGGTCGTGAGTGATCAAGACGAGCGCTCCGCGATACTGCTCGCGAAGGTAGGTTTCGAGCCATTCGATCGTGTCCGCGTCGAGATGGTTGGTTGGCTCATCGAGAATCGCCAGCGCGGGCTGTTCGACCAGCAGTCGTGCGAGCGCAACGCGCCGCCGCTCGCCCCCGCTCATTTCGTCGACGCTGCGTTCGATGTCATGGAGCCCAAGCTGCTGAATCAGCACGTCAGCTCGCAGACTGTTCTCCCAGCCTCCGAGTCGCTCCACTTCCTGGGCCGCTGCCGCCTGAGGCTCCGAATAGGCCTCCCAGCCCTGCTCTTGCGCCGCGATCAACCGACTGAGCTTCTCGTGCCGCGCATGGGCCTCCGCCCAGGCGCCCAGACCTTCGAGGACTACCTCGCGCGCGCTGCGCCCGGCGGGCAAGGTCGGTTCCTGGGGGAGGTAACGGATGCTCGCTTCACGACGGCGCGCGACTCGCCCCTCATCGGGGGGCTCCTCACCGACCAAGATGCGAGCGAGCGTCGACTTGCCCGAGCCGTTGTTGCCCACGAGCCCGATGCGCTCCCCTTCGTGAATCGATAGGTCCACTCCATCGAGCAGGCGCGTCTCCCCGTATGCCTTGCTCAGACCCGCTGCAACCAAGATGGGCACGAGCGTGCTTGTGCTCGATCTCCGCAACGTTCACAAGTCGGCCACGGACTGGTTTGGAACGTCGGGTGCAGGAGAACCGCCGGGCTCAGCCGAGCGGGTCCACTCTGAGGCGCGTCAGCTTCAGCTTGCAGATGTGCCAGCGCCCGCGCTCTTTGCGGTACTCCTCGTGATAGTGGCCGTATCCGCGGATGCCACGCGAGGGCCTGAACTCGACGTAGTCGAACATGGCCCAAACGCCGCGCGCTTCAGTCGGGCTCAAGATCTCGATTTCCGGCATGTGCCCGTGGTGCACGGTCGTGGCTTTACCGACCGCCTTGCGAATGAAGTCGACCACGTTGACCCGCCCTTCGATCGTGTCGCCGGGCGCATGCTTGTCCTGCGACACGTCGACGACTACGTCGTCGGTGAAAACTTGAGAAAAGGGCAGCCATTCCTTGCTGTCCATCAAGCGAAAGTAGCGCGCCTTGAGCTGCTTGATCGCTTCGATCTCGAGCAGTTGCTCGGAAGCAGAGAGTCCGTTGTCGGCCGATTCGCTCATCGTAGAGGAGTATCCCCTGGCCTGCGGCCGCTTGCCAGAGGGGTCTCGGCGCTCGACCCTGGCCGATGCGGTGGGAGCTGGCGACCGAAACTGGCGCGCATACCTCAGCACCTCGACAGAGAATGCACGGGATCGAATCGGAACGGGACCTTGGTATAACGTGCGACTTCAGGAGATCGCGTCGGATTGATCGCCGCTAGCGAGTTCTAATGATCTTGACCGGTTCCCTCGGCGCGATGTGGTAGAGGTCCGGCCGGCGGTCACGAAGCGGTCGGACGCTTCCGAGCTCTCGGACTTGCTCGAGCGCACCCAGATCCAGGTCGCTGATCACGACGGTCTCCGTGTTGAAGTCGGCCTTCGCCGCAATGGCATCAGGCGGAAACGCAAAGTCGCTCGGCGTGCAGATGATCGCCTCGCCGTAGTTGATCAGGAAGTTGTCGACTTGCGGGAGGTTGCCAACGTTCCCCGAGAGAACCACGTAGACCATGTTCTCGACGGCACGGGCCTGGCTGCTGTAGCGAACTCGGAGATAGGCTTTGCGCTCGTCGGTGCTGAACGGAACGAAGAGCACCTCGGCGCCAGCCAGGGTGAGGATTCGCGCGAGCTCGGGAAACTCGACGTCGTAGCAGACCAGGATCGCGATCCTCGCATGGCCCGTGTCGAAGATGTGAAGCCCATCTCCGGGTTGGATCCCGTACTCGGCCCGCTCGTTTGGTGTGATGTGAAGCTTGGACTGCGTGTAGACGTTCCCGGACGGCGTGAAGAGATGGGCAACGTTCAACATCTTGCCGTCGACGACCACCGGATGAGACCCTCCGATGATGAAGATGCCGCTCTTCTTGGCGCGCTTCACGAACATCTCTTTGTAGCGGTCGGCCATCGATGCCAGCTCACGCACCGCCTCGAGCGGCTGCATCGTGGGGGGCATCATGCTGAAGAGCTGGGCGGTGAAGAGCTCGGGAAAGCAGAGGAAATGGCTGTTGTATTGCTCCGCGGTCGCGACGAAGAAATCGACCTGTTGCTCGAACTCTTCCCAGGAGGAGATCCTCCTCATTTCGTACTGGGCCGCGCAGACCCGGATGCGACGGACGGGCCGCTTGAGCGGGGCCCCCGCGATGCTGCGCCTTTCCGGGCTGAAATTCGGATTCAGGTACTCGAGGAAAGTCGCATAGTTGAGACTCTGCTCGTCGCGCGCGTACCCCATATGAACGGAATTGACGTGGTAGCCCGCATGAAGGTGCGCGTTGAGTGAAGGATCGCGGAGCTCGCCACGGATCACGCGGGCGACGTACTCCTCGGCTGTGATGCTACCCGCGTGCTCCTGGTAGCCGGGAATGCGACCACCCGCGACCATCCTGCGTAGATTGAAACGCCGGAGGATCCGTTTGCGCCCTTGGTAGAGCTTCTTCGAGATGCCGCGTCCTCGGAAGTCGGGATGGACGGCGATGTCGGCTCCGTAGAGGGTGTCGCCGCTCGGGGTGTGCGTGCTGAAGGTGCCATTACCCGTGATCTCGCCCCAGGAGTACCAAGGCGAGTCGTCGTCCAGCTGAACGATGAGCGAGCTGGCGTAGCCGACGACGGTATCTCCGGAAACGGCGACGAGCTGTCCGTCTGGAAAGGCTTCGATCTCGAACTGGAGCTCCCGGGCGGCGGGCAAGGTGTGGGGTGGAATTTGAGGGTACGCCGCGATCTCGCACGCGTAGATGCCCGGAATGTCTTCGAGGGTGGCGCGGCGAACCTTGACTCCGGAAGCCTTGCCCGTCTGCTTAGCCGCAGGAGCTCCGCCGTCCTCGTTGGGGGGACTCATCGGATGCTTCGTACCTTGCGTCCCGTGCGCCTCGACAGCCGGCGAAGCCCTTCAATTTGGCTTTGAATATAAGGAGAAAAGAACCCCGGGTAGCGCTTCCAGAGATCGGGCCGGGCCCAGTCGGAGCCCGAGACCGCGCCGCGGCACTGAATCGACCCGCAGGAGCACGGGAACTCGTCGTAGGCGCAGGCGTCGGACATGGCGTAGTCGTAGGTGATCTCTTCGTCTCGAGAAATGGTCCGCATGGCGACCAGCACCACCTGGCCGCAGAGCCCCGCATTGGGCTGGCAGGAGTGATTCACGTAATCGGCCGGCCCCGGCCTGTCCGAAACCAGAAAGAGCTCTTCGTCGATCTGCAAGGTATGCCGAATCGCGGACCGCGGCAGACCGAGGAGGCCGGCGCGGTCGATGACGGTGCCGCCAAATGCCACGATCGTCTCCCCCTCTCGGATGAGCCGCCGAGCGAAGAGGCCCATTCCTCGGAAGCCGGTATCCCTGGCCTCGACGGAAGAGGCGGCATAGCCACTTGGCAAGGACCATTCGACAATCGAACTATCTACAGCCATCGGGAGACCCCACACATGCTTGTTGCGGCCGTGATTAGCACAATCCGTCCTCGAGCAAACAGCAAATCGACATCGGGGATCGAGCCGGCCGGTGTAGGAGCAGCGCTCACGTGTCACCAAGACTGCTGTTGCGTCGCCCCAGCTGGGATGCGAAAGCGAGGAAATGAAGCCCACACTTCTCCTTGCCTCGCTCGGGCTACTGGCCTGTGCATCGACCGAGTCGCCCGGTGATGCGGGCATCGACTCCGGCCTCGACGCGAGCGTTCTCGAACGCCGAATCTTCGTCACGGCCAGCGTTCAGAACGCCGACTTCGGCGGGCTCGATGGCGCGGATGCGCTCTGTGCGTCTCAGGCCTCAGCGGCCGGGCTCGACGGAGAGTTCAAGGCCTGGCTCTCGACGGTGGTCTCCTCGGTCTCGGACCGGCTCACGCAATCGAGCGAGCCGTACGTGCTGGTCGACGGAACCCCTGTCGCCAACGACTGGGACGATCTGGTCGACGGTTCGATCCTCGTGCCGATCAACTTGGACGCCAGCGGACAACTCCGTGGTGGGGACGTCTGGACGGGCACGCGGCCGAACGGACTGCCCTATACCCAGGGCGATTGCTCCGGCTTCACCAACGGCACCGATGGCATCGGGCTCTGTGGGACGACCGCGTCGGCGGGCGCCAACTGGACGGCCAACGACACACCGAAGTGCTCGCTCGGCCTCCGGCTATACTGCATCGAGCAATAGAGGCAGATTGCCGCGGGTCATGGTAGGACGCCTCCCCTCCCGGGCTAACGGAAACGGCAACCGCAACTGGCAGCAGCCTCGTAGCGCTTCTCAAAACCGAAACGGCTTGTGCTTCCGGCCCATTACCTTGCGCCGGAACTCGCGGATGACCGGGATCTGATCGAGCCAGGCCGATGCGTCGGCTCGGTCGTTGTCGTGCTCGCTGAGCTCGCCGGCGAAGCCTTCGGGGATCTGGCTGAAGTGCTCCGACTCGTCTGCCGATTCGTCGAAGTAGTGATACTCGTAGCCCGGAACGAATAGATCCTCGTCGGCGACGACATCGACGGTGCGCACGCCGTAGCTCGAAAGTTCGGTGGTCAGAGCCTGGGGCGGAATGATCCACACGTGCTTGGGCCCAGCGGTAAAGAGGTACTGAATCTTCCGGTTGCGAGAAAGAATGCGAAACCGCTCGAGCATCCCGCCGTACATGGCGCTCTTTATCTGGCTCACTTCGACGACGCCCTTGGTGAAATCGGGCACGAACCCATCGACGATTTGGAGCGAAGTCGGATCGTTCTTGCGAGTAAACCGCGCGATGCTGCGGCCGCCGTTGATGAGGTTACGGCGGTCGGCAGCGGCTTTGCGCCGGGGCTCGGTAAAGTCCCGGTACGGTGCAGTTCGGGAGCTTGGCGCGGATCGGAGCACGAGATAGATCGCCTCCTCGTCCATGCGAGCGTGCCGCGTCTTGCGGTTGAGCGTCTCGAGCGCCGCTTGCATTTCGAAGGGCAGGTCCGTGGTCGACTCCACGCACTCGGTGACCTCGAAGCCACCCCGGGCCAGGACCTTGACGTCTCCCTTGCCGATCCAGAAGTCGCCATCGGTCGCTATCACGTGAGAGGCGCAGCGCCAGACCAGGGACAGGTCCTTGTAGAAAATACGCGGAAAGATCTCGGTTCGACCGGTCGTCGGGCGTTTCTGGACGACGTAAGCGACGAAGAATCGCAACGCCGGATTCTGAAGCACGTTGCTGAAGTAGAAATGGGTGTCAAAGAGATCGATCCGATATTTCGGGGTGTAGCCGGAAGACAGCAGCAGCATTGGGTCGCTTTTCGCTTCACCGGCAGCGCGGATCTTCGCACCGGATTCTACGAGTTGGTGAAAGCTCCGGGACACCTTCGCAGGGCTGAGGTCGGCGGGCGCCACGCTTGGAGCGATGCGCGTAGGAATGACTGAGGGCATTGTCTGTTTCTTCCAAGTTCTCGATTGGCGAGACGGGCAGCGAATCGCGCCCTAGCCTCCGATGAGCGGAAGCATGGCACTTGCGAAGCTGAGCACCAGGAAGAACCCGCACATGTCGGTGACGGTCGTCAGGATCGGACCTGATGCGAGCGCCGGATCGAATCGCATGCCGCGTAAGAAGAGCGGTACCAGGCCCCCTAGCGAAACGGAGACGATCGTATTGACCGCCAAGGCGAGGCCGACCACGAGACTCAGGTAGATGTTGCCTTGCCAGAAGTACGCGGCCAGGCCGAGGAGAGTCCCCAGGGCGACAGAGTTGATGAGACCGACGGCAAGCTCCTTGCTCCAGACGCGTAGTGCATCGGAGGGACGAATGAGCCCGAGCGTGATCTCACGCATGCTGACGGCGATCGCCTGATTGCCCGAGCAGCCGCTCATGTCGGAGATGATCGGCAGGAACACGGCCAACACGATCACCGCCGCGAGGGTCTCTTGATAAAATGCGATGACGCTCGCGGCCATGATGTTGAGCAGGATATTGATGCTGAGCCAGGACAAGCGGCGCCAGGCGCGGGTGAGGGTCGGCATGGTGCGAAGCTCTTCACCGCCGACGATGCCCTGCGCCTTGAGGTGGTCGCTCACCTCGCGCTCGCCCACGGCTTCTGCGACGTCGGCATGGCGCACGACACCGACGAGGCGGCCAGCGCGGTCAGTGACGGGAACGCCTCGGTAGGAGCGCGCAGCGAAGAAGTCGCGAAGAGTGGCAAGAGGCGCTTGAACCGGTACGGCCTCCATGGCCGTGATCATGATCTGCTCGACCGGGGTCCGTTCTGGCGTGAGCACGAGGTCTCGCAACCTCAGCACGCCTCGCAAGATGCCGGCTGCATCCGTGACATAGATGTATTGCACGTCGTGGCGCTGATAGCGCTCGGTGTTTTGACGGAGATCTTGAAGGACCGCTCCAACCGTCACGTCATGAGGAAAGCTCAGGTACTCCGTGATCATCAGCGCGCCGGCGGTCCCCTCGGGGTACTGCGCTAGACGCTCGGCGTCGGCCGCGTCCTCCGGCGGCATCTGCTCCAAGATGGCCTGGGCTTCGTCATCGGGAAGGCTCGCGATTAGATCGGCCTGCTCATTACTCGGCAAGTGCGCGACGATTTCTGCGGCCTTGTCTGAATCGAGCTCTCCCAGCACCTCGGCGGCCTGGGCCTCGGGGATGCTCTCCATCAGGAAGCCGCTCGTCGTGGGTTCGAGCATCTCGAGGAGGCGCGCGCTCTCTTCGTTGCCGAGCAAGCTCAAGAGACGCGGTAGGTCCCCAGCGGGCACTCCTTGCACAAAGGCTTGGGCGGCGGGGCGGTCTTGAGCGTCGATGAGTCTTTGGAGCGTCTCCCAGGGAGGCGCTTGGTCCTCGGCAGAACCGGCAGTCTGGGTCATGGCCGGCAGCTATCACCAAGTGGTGCCGAAGTCACGGTTCCGAACGAGTCATCACCGCTGCAGGACTCGTGCTGGTGCGCCAAGCTTCGGGGGATTCGATCCGTATGGAGCCCGGTCTCTCCTGCTTGGCCCGATACATGAGCGCATCGGCTTCTCCGAGCAGGTCGCCCGAGGTGGCCGTTCCGCTGGAATAGACGACCGCACCAATGCTTGCACCGACTCCGATTTCAGAAGCCGCGCGAATACTCCGGAGCGTCAGCGCGATGGCCCTCTGAATGCGCGCTAATGCGAGCACGGCTTGAGCTTCGTCAGTCTCGCTCAAAAGGATCGCAAACTCATCGCCGCCGAGCCGTGCCGTCGCGTCGATGCCCCGAAGAGTCGTCGCAAGCTTCGTGCCTACCTCACGCAAGACCAAATCACCGGCCGCATGACCGAAACGATCGTTCACGGCCTTGAAGCGGTCGAGGTCCATGTACGCCAGCGTGAACGCGCGACCCGTGCGCTGGGTCCTCGAGAGCTCATGCTCGAGTAGCTCCTCGAATGCTCTCAGATTGTAGAGTCCCGTCTGGGGGTCGGTTCGGGCAAGCGCCCTCTCACGCTCGAGCAGAGTCCGAACGCGGTCGAGCGCAACCGCCGCGAAGATGAAGATGATAGAACGCGCGATGGCGTTCCAGACGCCGATGGCCGGGTGGCTATATTCATGGCTCGACACGTCTGCTGAATACCAAAGGACGGCAGAGAGCACCGCAGCGGCGATTGCGGTCCGCAAACTGGTCCGCCATGCCAAGAGCGCCACGGGCAGCAAATAGAATACGGCGAAGGAGATCTCGTGCCCGGTCCAGTAGTCGAGCGCTGCAATCACCGCGATGCCGGTGAACGCGAGTATGTAGATCCTCGTCATGCTCTTCCCCAATCCGTCATTCTACTCCGGCGTTCGAGGGGGTTGCGACCTTTTAGCCCGCGAGGGTCTCAGAACGGATAGGACTGGAGGGTATCGAGTGCCATAGCCATGAAGAGCTCGATCCCCTCGGCCGAATCGGTCGGCAACCCGGTAGCCCCGCCGCCATAGATCGCTGAGCTCTTCGGTTCGGCGTCACGGTGTTTGCGCGCATAGGCGACCGCCTCAGCAAGGTCCGTTTCGAATGCCTCCGCGATCCCGGACCTGGTTTGAGGCCGCGTCACGCACATGTGAATGGCCGCCGGGTGCTGCTGCCCATTGAAACGCCAACCGCGCGTCTTCATGAAATCGTTGACGTGGTAGATGTTGAATTCCTCCGAACGAAACGAAAAGCAGAAAGTCGGCGTTCCCATGATGCTCAGGTCGGGATGGCTCTTGACTGAATCTTGCATCCGGAACGAGGTCTCGAAGATCTGCTTGGCGTAGCGCAGGTAGCCCTCCTTTCCGTAGCGCACCATCGCGGCCCAGGTCGCTGCTATCAGGCCGCCGGAGCGACTGCCCGCAAGCCCATTGGACACATAGATCCCCCCCTTCCACATAGGCTCGATGTGATACTGGTACTTGCGGAAGGACGCGTCTCGATAGACCACCACGGAAGTGCCCTTGAGTCCGTACCCGAACTTGTGGGTGTCCGCGGAGATCGACGTGACCCCAGGAAGCCGAAAATCGAAGACCGGTATCTCGTAACCAAGCCGCTGGCCCCAGGGAAGGATGAACCCGCCGAGGCACCCGTCGACGTGGAGTCCGACCCCGTGCTCGAGAGCCAGCTCCGACAAGGCCTCGATGGGATCGATCGTTCCGTATGGGTAGTTGCCTGCGGAACCGACGATCGCCACGGTCCGTGCGTCGAGCCTGTCGCGCACGAAGTCGAGATCGACCTCGGTCGTCTTGGGGTGTGTAGGCGCATCCACGACTTCGATTCCGAGAAGGTGGGCCCCTTTTCGGAATGCGGGGTGGGCAGTGTCCGGAACGATGACCTTCGGGCGATCGATGCCTCGCTCGGCGCGGGCCTTGTCCCGATAGATCAGCAATGGGTTGATGATGCTCTCCGTTCCACCGAATCCGACCGCGCCCACAGCCTTCTGAGCCGGGTTTTGCTTGCGGACCTCCTCGCCATGCATGAGGTCGAGGGTCATCGCGATGATGTCGGATTCGAAACGGGTCATGCTCGGACAGATGTCTCGCTGCAGCGAGTTGACGTACGAGAATAGGGAGAAGACCGCGTTCAAGAAATCGTAGTGCTCATGGTCACCGCTGTACATCGTTCCCGAGCAGCGGCCGTTCTCCCAAGCTTGATCTTCTTGGCTGGCAATCGCACGAAGCTCGTCGAGAATCGCATCGGTCGAGCGGCCTTGCTCGGGGAAAGCGCGGATCACCCCGTGGCTCTCCGCATAGGGATAGAGGCCTCGCATCAGATCTTCGATCGTGTCGCTCATGACTAGCTCCCAACGTTCAACGCGCGAAATACATCGCGGTTCTTTTTGAAGACGCGGACGAACTGAGTGAACATCGCGTCGTAGCGGACGCTCGCCTCGGGCCGGGGCTGGTAGACAGCGGCCACGGGAACGCCGGCTTCGATCTCGTCGAGGGCGAGCTCGCCGAGCCGATGGAAACCAAGAAGAGCGACGCCGCGGCTCACGGCAAACTCCGGGTCTCGGAGCTGTTCCACCGGGCAATTCAGGACATCGGCGAAGATCTGGGACCATGCCGATGACAGCGCACCCCCTCCGTAGAACTTGATTCGGCTGATGTCACGCTTAGCAAAGCGCTCCACGCGCTCCTGAACCCAGCGCTGATTGAACGCAACCCCTTCGAGCACGGCTTTTGCCAAATGCTCTCGCGTCGTTCGCAGCGAGATATTCAAGAAACCCCCACGCACCTTCCCGTCTTCCGCCGGCGTGATCGAGCCCGTCAACCAGGGGAGAAAGAGCACCCCGTCGCTCCCAGGCTCGATGGGCTCGATGGCGCGTTCCAGTGCCGAAAACCTCTCTTCGAGGCTGTGGTCGCCGAAGCGGTCGCGTGCGAAGACGAGATGCTCGAGGAAGTACTTGACTGCCCCACCACCGATGCCCGCCTCGGCCATGACGAAGTTGCGGCCCGGGAACGGGCTCGGCATGCTTGCCAGAGAATTGAGGACGTCGGTCTTCTTGAAGTCGACGTGGGTGATGCAGACGCCGGTCGTGCCGATCGAAACCCCGGCGTGTTCTCCAGCGAAGGCGCTCGCGCCGATTCCGCCGGCCTGTGTGTCGTTGAGCGGTGGGAAGACCAGCGTGTCTGGGGCGAGCCCGAGGCGCTCGGCGATAGCGGGTAGAATCGGCCCAAGTGGCTCGTCGATGGGGACGAGCTCCGGCAGTTTTTCGATGTCCAGTCCAGACCATTTCAACAGGGTTGGATGGTACGCGGGATTGGGGCGCCGGTTGTCGGTCAGCAGCATCATGAAGCTCGAGCACAGGTTTGTGACGCGCCGCCCGGAGAGCCGCGCCGTCACGTAATCCATCGGCTCCAAAAACGTCGCAGTCCGTCCGTAGACCTCAGGGCGCGCGAGCTTGATCCAGCGCATGTGCGCTAGGGAATCGCTTCCGGAAGCGAGAGGCGGAATGCCGTGGATCTGAAGCCAGCGGGCCATCTGCAGGAGACTTGGCTTCATTTGCGTCCCGCCCGGCAGCTGCCGTAGCCGCTCGGGCGCGCCCCGCTTGTCCATCCAGACGACCATGTTCCCCGTCGGGCTGCCGGCCGCGTCGACCGGGACGATCGAGGAGTACTGACTCGCGCAGGCTACGCCGCGAACATCACGCCGGTTTGCCAGAGATGCGAGGGCCTGATCGGTTGCGTTCAGCACGGCCTCCCATACAAGCTCGGGATCCTGCTCGGCTCCGCCGTCGGCCGTGTGCAGCGTTTCGATCGAACCACGACCCGTGCCGAGCAGTGTGCCTTTGCGGTCGACCACGGCGGCCTTCACGTTCGATGTCCCGAGATCGATGGCGAGAATCGGCACTCAGCTCACTTGTTTGCGCCCGAGGATACCCCGCCAAAGCGAGAGCGAAACGGATCGCGGAGGTAGTTGTAGAAGTGTGCGATCGGGATCAGAATGAACACGAAAGTCCCGGCTCGAACATCGAGCGACGCGACGAGGACTCCCAAGACCATCACGCCTGCGTATACGCGCACTCCGATCCGAATCCTCGCGGCGAGCATCGCCGTCTGAGGGCTCTTGTGCGCTTCGGGCATGGCCGCGATACGGCTCCACATCCGTTCGAGCACGAGCGTCGCGAATAGATTGACCACACCGAAGACCAAAACGACCTTCCAGTCGTGCCGCTTCGCGCCCATGAGCTGCGTGACGAAGGGGAGCAGGGTCACAAGCAATAGAAACAAGAGATTGAGGACCACGATCCCCCGGTCGATCTGCTTGAGGCCGGCGAAAAAGAGGCTGTGCTGCGACCAATACATCCCGACCATCCAGAAAGCGACGACATAGATGAGGAGTTGATGGAGGAGCTTCATGCGCTCCACCGCAAGCGCCGCTCCCGTCAAAACAGCATCGGAGGGAATCTCGATCCCGAGCACCAAGACGGTGATGACGACGGCAAAGACGCCGTCGCTGAAGGCGATCGTCCGATCCAGCGGGACGAATCGAGGCAAGGGTTCCATTGTCGACCTGGGGAGAGGATGCTTGAACGCCTTTCTTACCCGAAGTGATGGAGAATACCAAGTTGCCTCGGGGACCTCGTGACGATTGTACGAGCTCGATCCGTGGTGCTAGCGTCCGCGGACAAAATGAACGTTGCGTCTATCTTGTTTGTTTCATTGCTGCTGCTCCCCGCGACTTGCATGCTCGCCTGCGGGGGCCAGGGAGAGGTTCGCAAGACGGGCGGCACTTACGCCGGTCGGGGCCCCGACTGCGATTATCGCGTCATCCGAAATCCGATCGCCGAGCCAGTCGAGCCTTACGAGGAGATCGGCGTCATCGACATCGATGCGTTCGGGGCACAGCAGCTGCCGAACGACGAAGAGCGCTTCCGCAAGGTCGTGGGGCCCAAGGTCTGCGCTTTGGGAGGCGATGGGGTGATTCCGGCCATCAACATCTATGGTCGATGGGTTCATGGAACCGTCATTCGGTTCAATCCAGCCCAATGTGACCGCTGCAATGCGGAGGTGCATGGCTCTCCGGCAATCGTCGATCGCCCGTCGGTCGAGGACATACCGGTCATCAAGGACGTCAAGGGAGAGGAAGGCTAGGGACCCATGTTGATGGCCGGACTACTGACGTTACTCAACGCGATGGGAGCCTCCCCGACGCCTCAAAAAATGGAGAACTACAAGCTCGATTACCGGGAGCGCATGCATCACGTGCACATGGATTTCTCGGGCACTCGCGAGAAGTCGACCTCGGGGCGGCGGGAGAAGACCATGACGATCGGCATCGGGTACGAATACCACATCGATCGCCAGTTCAATGGCGTCTCCTTCGAGGTGCTGGGCCAGAAGCTCGGCAAGTTTTTCGGCAAAGGCCCGCAGGACTGGTGGGTCGGCGGTGGCATCGGCTGGTGGCCGATCCGGCACGTCAAAGTCTTCATGCAGGCCGGAGCGCTCTTCGACGACCTCGGGACCTCCACGACGGGTCGGGTGGGCGTGGGCTACAACCTCAACTTCTTCATGCTAGCCGTGATGCCGTACGTCTACGTTCAAACTACCGACAACGCACAATTCACTTGGAACATCGGGGCAAGGATTCAGTACTAGCCAGCTATGCGACGCATCAAACCAGCTTTGTGGACACTGTTCGCCCTCGCTATGGCGGTGATCGGTTGCAAGCCGCCTCCGCCGACGACTCCCGCCGCCATCGCATCCGAGCCGAATCGACTCTATTGGGGTGACACCCACGTCCACAGCAGTTACTCGTCCGACGCCTACGCGATGGGCAACCACACGGCAGATCCGGATACCGCGTACCGCTGGGCCAAAGGTCTTCCAGTCGTTCACCCACGCACGCAAGCGAAGGTGCAGATCGAAGAGCCGCTCGACTTCATGGTGCTGACGGACCACGCCGAGGACCTCGGTAGGCACCTCGATCTCGATCCGGCATCCGCCTGGGGTGAAATCGTCGAAGCCGCGGAGCGCAACTACGCGCCCTGCTCGTTCACCACGTTCATCGGCTGGGAATGGACCTCGGCCCCCGACGGGAAGAGTTTGCATCGCATCGTCTTGATGAAGGACGCCGCAGAGCAAGCGAATCAGCTCGAGCCGTTCAGCGCGCTCCACAGCGCGCGCCCAGAAGATCTCTGGAGCTGGCTCGAAGAGACCAGCGCGCGGGTGGAAACGGATTTTCTCGCGATTCCTCACAACTCGAACCTGAGCAAGGGTGCGATGTTCGCGAAGGTCGACAGTGAAGGGCAGCCGATTACGGCTGCGTACGCTGCCTCGAGAATGCGATGGGAGCCCTTGGCCGAGGTCAGTGAGGGCGACTATGCGCGGAGCGGCTTACTCCGCGGCCTCGCCATCGGTCAGGCCGTTGGAGCCAATCCCTTCGAGCTCGGATTGCTCGGTTCCACGAATTCCCACACAGGCCTCGCTTCTGCAGAGGAGGACAACTTCTGGGGTGCAGCGGCCTCGGAATCGGAGACCGGCGATCGGCCGCAGTCTGGAACAGAGGGAATCCGAGGCGCTGAGCTCAGCGCGCAGGGCCTCACCGCGGTCTGGGCCGAGGAGAACACCCGCGCGTCGATCTTCGAGGCGTTCAAGCGCAAAGAGGTGTACGCCACCACTGGACCCCGGATTCGAGTTCGGTTCTTCGGCGGCTGGGGATTCAACAAGAAGCAGGCTGGAGACCCCAGGATGGTCACCTTGGGTTACACGCTCGGGTGGCCGATGGGGAGCAAGCTGAAGAAGGCCCCCGAGGACAAGGCGCCCGGGTTCTTGATGTATGCCGTGAAAGATCCCGACGGAGCCAACCTCGATCGCATCCAAATCGTCAAGGGCTGGGTGGACGCCGATGGGAAGACGCACGAAAGAATCTATGACGTCGTCTGGTCCGGCAAACGCGAGCCCGGCCCGGACGGAAAGGTGCCGCCAGTCACCGATACCGTAGACTCCGCGACAGCTCAGTATCTCAACTCCGTGGGAGCACCGTCGCTAAGAGGTTTCTGGGCCGACCCGGATTTCGATTCCACGCAACGGGCCTTCTACTACGTCCGGGTGCTCCAGATCCCGACGCCACGGCACACCCTCTATGACGCCGTTGCTCGCGGAATCGACCCCAAGACGCTCAAGCAGCCGCTCACGATCCAAGAGCGAGCGTATACGTCGCCAATCTGGTACACGCCCTAGCCTCGACCGGATCACGTGCGCGGTCGAAGAGGTTGGAGGCTTGGGCCCATGGCTATGTCACGACGAACACCGATTCTTGCGTTGACGCTCACGCTCCTGATCGGCGGCTGCAAAAGCGATGAGGGGAACGCGGCAGAGTACGTCGAGATCATTTGGTAGCTCGCTTCGTACGGTCGACCTCAGGTCCCTAAGAGCGTCTCCGGCACACCAATGCGTCGCAGCGGCTCGGCGAGATCCTCCGGGACCGGGCTCTCGAACGTGACGCGTTCGCCGCTAGCGGGATGCAAGAACGAGAGCCGTTTGGCATGCAGGGCTAGCCGGTAGAGACCGACCTCGGCGCGATAGCGGCGGTTGTCTGCGCCGTTGCCGTAGTTTACGTCACCCGCGATCGGATGATCGATGCGCCGCAGGTGGCGCCGAATCTGATGACGACGCCCGGTGCGCGGCCGCGCCTCGACGAGCGAGAGCCGTCGATCGGAGACGAAGAGCAATTCGTACTCGGTGATCGATTCCACGTCGGGACCTCCCTCACGTTTGGCCATGGGGCTGTCGATGACGCCGCGCTCGGGTGGCGTGCCGCGTACGAGCGCGAGATAGGTCTTGTGAAAGCTGCGCTGATCGAGAGATTCCTGAAGTGCCCGGGCGTGCTCCGAGGAGAGGGCGAAGACGAGCACGCCACTCGTCGCGCGATCGAGACGATGAACGGGGTACACCCACTGACCGATCGCATCGCGTGTGAGGTTGAGGGCGAAGGTCGAGCCCTGGTCGTCACCGCGGTGCACGGAAAGCCCGGAGGGCTTGTCGACGACGACGACGGCGTCGTCCCGATAGATCACTTCGATCGACGTGGGGATCGGGGGCGGCCGCGCCGCGCTTGGGTCGAGGAGTTCCATCTGCCAAGGCTCACTGGCGTTCTGCAGCGACGAAGGCCGATAAGCAAAGCCCGGGCGAGGCCCGGGCCTTGGGATACGCGTCGATCACGCGGCGGGGACGGCGGCCGCTAGCCGCCGCGTACTTCGATTCGCTTGGGTTTGGCAGCCTCGGACTTGGCCAGATGGACCTTGAGCACGCCTTGGGTCAGCTCCGCTGTCACGCCGTCCGGGTCCACGGTGTTCGGCACCCGGAATGCGCGCGAAAAAACGATGGGCTGCGGGCCTCCCTCCACGGGCGCCTGCGCTCCTTCGATGAGAAGCTCGGAGCGATCGAGCTCGATCGAAAGCGAGTCTTTCGGCACGCCAGGGAAGTCGGCAACGACCAGGATCTCATCCTGGTTTTCGTAGATGTCGACAGCCGGCGTGATCGAAATGAGCTCGGCTTGCTCGGGCCGCTCTGGGTTCGGAGCTTGTCGTTGAGTCAATGATGTCGTCTCGCTATTCATCGTCTCACCTCCTTTGGTTTGCGATTCACGAAACCTGGACCCTGATTTGTCTCGGCCGCTCCTCAGGGACTTTGGGCAGAGTCATGTCCAGAATCCCGTTCTTCAGGTTCGCCCTGGTCTTCTCGGCGTCGATGCGACAAGGCAATGAGAAGCTCCGCGCGAAAGATCGGTTTCCTCTCTCCTGGCGGTGCACGGAGTAGCCCTCGGGGACCTGAGTTTCGCGTGCACCCCGCACGGTGAGTGAGCTCTGCTCGACGGTGATGTCGAGGTCGCTTTCCGACATGCCGGGGAGCTCCGCACGCAGACGAAGCTCGGAGCCCGCGTCGTAGAGGACGATCCGAGGCCAAGCAGAGCCCATCGCAATGGCTTGGCGAGCCTCAGGATCGTGACCCGTTCCCCAACCTCGCTCGAAATCGAGGAAGAGCCGGTCCATCCGGGTCCGAAGGTCGTTCAAGGACAGGAGCTCCCGGTTCAGACCCCCGAAGCCGATGTCATTCCATCTCGTCAACATGTGTACCTCCTTTCTCGATGCCGCCTTCTTCGGCGGGATTCTTAATTCAGTAATCACAGGACTGACGAGATCAAGACCCTGGAAGCGCGTTCCCGCGAGTTGGACGAAGAGCGCTCGCTGGCGTCGGCGAGCGACTTGACGCGTTGCACCAGAAAAAATCGCGACGGCCGTTGACAGCTCGGCAAGCGTGCTTAGCGAATTTAACTAGGACAATCGCCTGCCCTTCGCGACTTCGAGTTGCGGCCGATTCAAGCGAGGCGGTCATGCGTACCAGCTCAAGGAGGTCACATGATGTTTTGGCAATGTAACGAATGTGGTGGACTGCTCGATGCGGTTCCTCGAAGTTCTGTATGTCCCGAGTGCGGGACGGCCAGCTCTCAGATCATGCGGGCGGCAGAGTCGGACTCCGATCTTTCGGAGCTCCGCGACCTGTGGGTGCACATCGGGATGGAGCAAGACGCTCCGCTCTTGGACTTCTCCGGTACCCAAGGGTGAGGTGGCCCATGCGCTCGTCGGTCTGAGGTCCGTCCTTCGGTCTCGGCTAGCGGACGAGAATGTTTTCGGAGTGCAGGTCGATCACGGCTGTCTGTCGATTGGGCGTTGGCGTCGGCGCTTACGTCGGCGCTACGCGGCTTCGCTCTACGCTATCGAACAGTTGATCGAAAAGGGCTGGGCCTTATTCAGTCTCGAGGAGATCGGTCCAGCCCTAGACAGCGAGATTGCAAAGCTTCATCGCCTCGAGTCACTGGAAAACCAGGCGCAACTCGCGCTCAGCTCGACTGACATCGGCGTCGGGGATTAGGCCGGATCGACTCGAACCGGTCTCGCAAATGGACGGGTGCTTCGTCGCTAGCATTCGCCGCGAATCACCTCGTCATGTGCAAGCGTTATAGGCAGCTTCAAACTCGTCGTCGCAGCTGTTGCTGGTCGTGAGCTCTTCGCAACTCAGTTGAGTGCCGCAGTCGAGGTAACTGACTAACGCGGCCTCGCACGTGGCGCTGGTCCCCCCGCTAATCCCGTAGTACGTCGTGAGATATTCGGTGCATTCTTGCGTGCTTCCGTAAACGCCGGGAAAGCAGTCCACGAGCTTCACGCAGAACGCTTCGAGCGACTCCGCGAGCGCGCCACCGATGCCCCCCGTTCCAGCGGTGCCGCCAGCACCTGCTGTGCCACCAGTACCCGCTGTGCCGCCAGTACCCGCTGTGCCGCCGCCGTCACCGCAACCGGTGAGCGCGAGGGCCGCTGCGGCCAATCTTGGAATCATCTTTTTGGGAACGAACACACCCGACCGCCTTCCTTGTTGAGGAGGCACTATGCGGGCTCTGAAGCGTGAGCGCATCAAGAATCCTCGTTGGCAGCGCTGAGGTTCGATGGGCAGACGAGGCTCACTCTGGCGTGGGAGAATACTCCGCCGTAGAGTTGCGATACGCATGCTGCAGTTCCTGCGTCGCGCGGTCTTGGCCGCATCGATCTTCATGGCGGTGATCCTGACCGCTTGGGTCGGATTGAGCGTCGGGCGCTTCATGAGCGAAGGGTGGTGGCTCGCGGTGCTGATTGCCCTCCCCTTGGGTATCGCGGCGATCGATTTGCTTACGGGTATAGTTCACTGGGCCTGCGACAGGTTTGGAGAGGCCTCGACACCGGTGCTCGGTCCGCTTCTCATTCGAGCCTTTCGAGAGCACCACGTGGATCCGAGGCAGATGGTCGAGCACGACTGGATCGAGACCAATGGCGAGCCTTGCTTCTTTTCGGCGCTCGCCTTGTTGGCGCTGGCCTTCGTGGCGCCAAGCGTTCAGTCCGGGCTCGTGGCGGCTCTCGTCACCATCGTTTGGACGATGGCCGCTGTTGGATGCTGGGCCAATCAAGTTCACAAATGGGCGCACATGTCCCCCGCTCCGAGATGGGCGCGCCTTCTTCAGCATGCAGGCCTCGCTTTGCGCCCGAACGCGCATGCGTGCCATCATCAGGCGGCCCACGATTCGGGCTATTGCATCAGCACGGGCTGGATGAACCCCCTTTTGGATCGTCTCGGCATCTGGTCGTGGCTCGAACGCTCGCTCAGGAGAACCCCTTGAAACTCACAGACTGGCTCACTGAACACATCACCGACGACCCGAGAGCTTCGCGCTGGTTCGACAGCCCCGAGGCGGAGGGTCGAATTGCTCGATGCTACAAAGATCTGCTCAGCGGCTACGAGATCGACCCGTCCACGATTCTCAAGACGACGCGCAAGCTCGGCGCGGACGAAGCAAGAGGACGGGTAGAGGTGCGGGAGATCGCGTTCTACTCGATTTGCGCACATCACTTTCTGCCTTTTTTTGGGCACGTCAGCATCACCTACGTCCCCGGAGACCGCATTCTCGGACTCGGAAAGCTGCCGCGTCTTGTCGAGGCATACGCTCGACGTTTCCAGATTCAGGAGAACCTCGTCCGCGACATCGCTCGAGAGATGATGGAATCGGGCCATGCGCGAGGCGTACGGGTGCAATCCGAAGCCCGACACCTGTGCATGATCAGTCGCGGTCCTCAGAGCGCCGC
>DASRZF010000210.1:0-4967 GCA_035686645.1 Polyangiales bacterium | reverse complement strand
CAAGCCCTTGGCCACCGCTTTGCGATAACCATCGACGATGCTGTCGTCGTCGGGGAACCGCTCCGCGTCGAGCGTCCCCAGGCGGCGCTCTTGCCAGAGGGCCTCGAACGCGAGATAGGGGTTGATCGCGTCCGCCCCGTATCCGAGGAGGCAGCAATGATGGTGCACTTCGCGCGCCTCGCCGGTTGCAACGATGATTCCGACTCTCGTGCGCTTTTCGGTCGCAACGAGGTGATGGTGGACTGCGCCGGTGGCCAGCAGCGCACTGACCGGAATGCGGTCCTGGCCTGCGCCACGGTCGGTCAGCAGGATGAGGCTGTACCCCTCGTCCACCGCCTGCTCAGCTTCTTGGCGAATGCGTTGGAGCGTGAGCTCGAGCCCCTCGGGGCCCTCGCTTCGAGCCCAAGTGATGTCGATGAGCTTGCTGCGCCAGCCGCGCTCGTCGATGGTCTTCAGGGCCCTGACCTCCTCATTGGTCAAGATCGGGTGCGGAATACGAAGGCGGAACGCGTGCTCGGGCGTCGTGGTGAGCAGGTTCCGCTCGGGCCCGACGTAGCACTCGACTCCCATGATCAGTTCCTCCCGGATCGAGTCGATCGGCGGGTTGGTGACCTGCGCAAAGAGCTGCTTGAAATAGTCGTACGCGAGGCGCGGTTGATCGCTCAGGACCGCGAGCGCCGAGTCGTTGCCCATGGAACCGACCGGATCGCGCTTCTCCTCGATCATCGGGCGCAACATGAACTGCATCGTTTCGGTCGTGTACCCGAACGACTGCATGCGCGCGAGAAGTGTCTCGGGCTCGAAGCCGTGCGCATCGCCATGTACGGGTAGCTTGCTGAGCTCGAGACGCTGCTCCCTGAGCCATTCGCCGTAGGGACGACGCGTTGCGAAGTCGTTCTTGAGCTCCTCGTCCGGAATCATGCGGCCCTGCTCGAAGTCGATCAGGAACATGCGCCCGGGCTGTAGGCGGCCCTTGTGCTTCACCGTCTCGGGTGGGACGGGGAGCACGCCGACTTCCGACGCCATGATCACTCGATCATCGTGGGTGAGATAGTAGCGGCTCGGGCGCAGACCATTGCGGTCCAGCGTGGCGCCGATGATCTTTCCGTCGGTGAACGCGATCGAGGCAGGGCCGTCCCAGGGCTCCATCAGACAGGAGTGGTACTCGTAGAAGTCCCGCTTCACCTGAGGCATCTGCTGGTGCTTCTGCCAGGCCTCGGGAATCATCATCATCGCGGCTTCGGGCATCGAGCGCCCGTTCATGTACAGGAACTCGAGGACGTTATCGAGGGTGCCCGAGTCTGAGAGCCCCAGCTCGGCGACCGGAAAAAGCTTTTTGAGATCGTCGCCGAATAGCTCGCTCTCTACGACGCCTTGACGCGAATACATCGCGTTCTTGTTGCCGCGAAGGGTGTTGATCTCGCCATTGTGACTGAGGCAGCGCAGTGGCTGCGCGCGCTCCCAGGTCGGGAAGGTGTTCGTCGCGAAGCGCGAATGCACCATCGCGAGGTGGGTTTCGTAGTTCGGGTTCGTGAGGTCCGCGTAAAACGGCAGAACCTGCTCGCACGCGAGCATTCCCTTGTAGATGATCGTGCGGCTCGAGAGAGAGCACGCGTAGAGCATCTTGCGTTGCTCGAGGGTTTCATCGACGCGAAGCGGGCTCGCTGCACTCTTACGGACCACATAGAGCTGTCGCTCGAACGAATCTTGGTCCATCCCATCCGCGGCGCCGATGAACAGTTGCTCGATCCTCGGCATGCTTTCGAGCGCGGTGGGTCCAAGATTGGCGCCGTCCGGGTCGGTGGGTACGACGCGCCAGCCGAGGAAGCGCTGTCCCTGAGCCTCGATGGCTTTCATGAAGGCTGCCTTGCAATAGGCGCGCTCCTCGTCGTTGGTCGGCAAGAAGATGTTGCCGACGCCATACTTGCCGGGCTCCGGAAGGTCGATGCCGAGCTCCGCCTTGGCGGCGATGCGCAGAAGCTTGTCGGGGATCGCGGTGAGCATTCCAGCGCCGTCGCCCGTGTTCGTCTCCGAGCCACGCGCACCACGGTGGTCCATGTTGCAGAGAATGCGATTGGCGTCCTTCACGATCTGGTGAGAGGCCACGCCCTTGATCTGAGCAACGAAGCCGACGCCGCACGCGTCCTTTTCGTTTTCCGGGTCATAGAGACCGTGTTTTTCTGGAAGTCCGTACTGCATGTTCACGTGGTGGGTATGGGTTTGCTGGCGTCCGCCGGGCGGCGGGGGCGTTTACGTCGGCGCGCGTCGGACGCGACCTCGCCACGGGGTAGTGCGATCTCTACCCGCTCGGTGTGGGTCGAAAGCACCACCATGGTCTCGGTGCTCGCGACCCCTTCCATGGACCTGATACGGCTGATGAGCTGCTCCAGGGCCTTCGTATTCTGCGTCTTTACCTTGAGAAGCAGGGTGTGGCCACCCGTGACGTGGTGGCATTCGAGGACCTGCGCGATCGAATCGACCCAGTCCTCGAAGGCTGAAAGCAGCCCGGGGCTGCTGATGGAGACCCCGATGAACGCGGAAATGTCGAGGCCCAGTTTCCGAGCCTCGAGGAGCGCGTGATATCCCTTTATGATCCCGGCGCCTTCGAGCTTCCGGACACGTTCCATTATCGACGGGGCGCTGAGACCCACGGCAGCGCCGATCTCTTTCAGAGAGCGCTTGCAATCGCTCTGAAGCTCGCCCAGGAGCTGCCGATCAATTTCATCCAGAACGTATGTTTCTCCTAAGTTCATTAGGTGAATCCTTTACGGGGCCTAATAGATAGGGTGCACATCCCTGAAAGTCAAACCGAGCGATTCTGGTCGAAATATCCCTGTGAACTGCGTTATTTGTGTAATACTTTGATGTAGACGGCTAAGGGGCGTTCCTGCTCCTAACCAGAGAAACTCCTGATGAGGAATTCGAGCGCCAAGGACATGGCATCTACAGACCCAGACCGCCGGCGGCGGCTCTCGGGAGGCTCGATCGCTCCGACGCGCAGCACGCCCGAGAAGATCGGACGGTATGAGCTCTGCTTCGAGCTTGCGTCCGGAGGCATGGCGAGCGTGTATCTCGCGCGCGCGGCGGGGGCGCCCGGATTCCAGAAGCTCGTCGCGCTCAAGCGCATCCACGCCCATCTCGCCAAGGAGAAGGAGTACGTGGAGATGTTCCTCGACGAGGCGCGCATCGCCTCGCGGATCACGCACGCCAACGTTTGCAGTGTCTTCGACTTCGGAGAAGTCAATGGAGAGTACTTCATCGCAATGGAGTACCTAGTTGGAGAGCCTCTGTCGCGCGTTCATCGTCGGGTGGTGGCGAACGCAGAGGAACGCAGCTCGCCACTCCTTCCTTCGCGAATGGCTCGAATCATCGCGCAAGCCGCCGAGGGCCTTCATGCCGCGCACGAACTCAACGACGCCGACGGCCAATCGCTCAACGTCGTGCACCGGGACGTGTCTGCCGAGAACCTATTTGTCACTTACGATGGCGACACCCAGGTCGTGGATTTCGGAATCGCGCACGCGCGACAACGAGTGCACCACACCGAAGCGGGACAGGTCAAGGGCACGTTCCCTTACATGGCACCCGAGCAGATGACTGCGGCGGTGGTGGACCGACGAGTCGATGTTTGGGCGCTCGGCGCCGTCCTTTGGGAGCTGCTCACACTGCGACGACTGTTCCTCCGGGACACGGACGTAAACACGATGTACGCGGTTCTGTCCGGCGAGATTCGGCCGCCTTCTGAATATAGGAGTGACGTGCCCCCGGAGCTCGACGAGATCGTATTGAAAGCGCTGCAGCGAAATCCCGACGAACGTTGGCAAAGCGCTCGAGAGATGGGGAAAGCCCTCCGACGTTTTCTCGCGAAGCAGGAGGAGCTAGTGGGCCCGGCGGAAATCGCTGAATGGATGGCCGAGTTGTTTCCAAACGGGGAGGCGCGCAAGCATCATCTCATGGAGATCGCGCGTACGAGCCCAGACCAGATCGCCGCAGATTCTCCGTACCAATCCGAGCTCAAGAGTCAGCGGCGGAACATGGCGATTCCGTCCACGGCGAAGTATCGCGTGCCAGCGCCTCCGCCACTGCCCGCCAGTCTGCTGGTAATGGTGATCGGTGTGGCGACGGTGCTCACGCTGGTGGCGCTCGACTGGCTTCGCCAGTAACGTCATCGAGCCAAGCATCTCTACAAATGATCAGTCCTCGTTCGAGCGAAAATTTCTCGCATCTCGCTTCTTTCTTGGCGAAAAGAGCGATTCTCGATACACCGATCTCGCATGCTCCGTTCGCTCGGGATCGCACTCTTGTGCCTCACCGCGGTGGCTTCGTCCCGAGTGAAGGCCGAAGCTCCTTACGTGATCGTGAAACGAGGCGACGCGCTGAGCTTGATTGCGGAACGCGCGAATATATCGGTCGAGCAACTGCGCGAATGGAATCGGTTGGATGGCGATCTGATTCGCATCGGACAAAAACTGATCATCGGACAGGATGCTCGACGTCCTCCGCCCAAAGCTGCGAAAGTGCACAAGACCGAACCGCGCTCGGGGAATCGGCTAGGTTCTGGCTCCGATGACGACGGCATCGATTGGACCCCTCCATTCGACTACGCAGCGGCGGCCGCCGAAGTCGAGATGGAGGCTGAGGATGAACCCACTCCGCGAATTGCAGCCCGCGACCCCGAAACTGCGGTCGCCGTACGGAGTTACGACAAACCGGCAAAGAAGAAGACCCTGCGTAGACGCTACAGTGTGCAGAGCGGCGACACGCTTGCAGAAATCGCTCTGAGGCACGATACGACAATTGCGGATCTGCTCGAGGCCAACCCCGGATTAGACGCGAACCGAATCCACCCTGGCCAGACGATCGACTTGGGAGCGCCGATGCCAGCGGTGGTCTTCAAGCTCGAGCGTGGGGACACCGTCCTAGCAGCTGCGAGTCGCTACGGCGTTAGCTCGCGAGATCTTCAACGC
>DASRZF010000209.1:0-8260 GCA_035686645.1 Polyangiales bacterium | reverse complement strand
TAGTACTTGGGCTGGCTCCCATGCGCACGCATGACACGAGCCTTGGAAGCGAGGCCGGCGTCCTGAGTGGTGACCAATCCCGCGTCACCAAAGCCTCCGAGATTCTTCGACGGAAAGAACGAAAAACAACCGTAGGCGCCGAGGCTCCCGATCGGACCGACGGGGCTCTTCGTCCCGATCGCCTGCGCAGCATCTTCGATGATGGGTAGATCGTGCTTGCGCCCGAGCTCGAGCAAGCCCTCCATGTCACAAGACTGACCAAACAGATGCACGGGCAAAATCGCGCGAGTTCGCTCACTGATTGCGGTGGCTACCTGCTCGACGTCGATGTTGAACGTATCGGGTCGAATGTCCACGAAAACCGGAGTCGCGCCCACGCGGGTAATGCAGCCGGCGGTGGCGAAGAAGGTGAACGGCGTCGTGATGACCTCGTCGCCGGGTCCAATGCCGAGCGCCATGAGGGCGACGAGCAAAGCGTCCGTGCCACTCGAAACGCCGACGGCGTGTTGGACTCCGATGTAGTCGGCGACTTCTCGCTCGAACGCGGCTACTTCCGGACCGAGAATGTAGTGCCCTGAACGAATGACAGAAGCCGCAGTTGCGGCCAATCGATCGA
This sequence comes from Polyangiales bacterium, assembly GCA_035686645.1. Lineage (GTDB taxonomy): Bacteria > Myxococcota_A > Polyangia > Polyangiales > Houyiibacteriaceae > SG8-38. The sequence goes on along the minus strand of DASRZF010000209.1, from coordinate 7,644 downwards.
TGAGCGGACCGTTCTGGGCCACCACGTCCAACATTGGAATTTCATCTTTAGTCACGATTCCTCAACCAACGGCAGCTCTCGGCCGCCACTTCGTACTCGTCGCCGCATCGGGCGCAGACACCGTCCTTCGGCAGCACTTCACCGCAGCGACAGGCCCAGGCCCGGCGCCGCGCAGGGTTGCCGACCATCACGGCGTGAGCTCGAACGTCCTTCGTGACCACGCTGCCGGCTCCGATGAGCGCATACTCGCCGAGCGCATGCCCACAGACGATGGTTGCGTTGGCGCCTACCGTAACGCCCCGGCCGACCAGCGTGGGCGCGAACTCATCCTTACGCTCGACATGCGCACGGGGGGTGAGAACGTTGGTAAATACGCAGCTCGGGCCGAGGAAAACATCATCGGCGATCGTCACGCCGGCATAGACCGAAACGTTGTTCTGGATCTTCACGCCGGCTCCGATCGACACGCCAGGTCCGATGAAGACGTTTTGGCCGAGAACGGACCCCGCGCCGATCTTCGAACCAGCGGACACGTGGCAGAAATGCCAGATGCGCGTCCCCTCGCCTAGGTTCGCGCCCTGGTCGACCACAGCCGTTTCGTGAACGTAGGGAGCACGCATCACTGGCCCCTCGAAAGCTCGATGCGCGCGCCCCCCTGCGCAAGTGATGCAGAGCCACCCTCCAAGGCCCGAACTACGTGCAGTCCCGACTGCCCATCGGCGACGGGGGCCTTCCGAGTACGTATCGCATCGAGAAAAGCGAGGCACTCGCGGCGCAGTGGCTCGGCCATCTTGAGTGCTGGTATCAAGATGTCACCCGTTCGAATTCGAACGCCTTCTTCGTAGGTCAGGGTAGCTGGAGGTTCAACGCCCTTGTCGAAGACAGCCAGCTTCTGATCAGCGGAGGTATCATCGAAGACGGCCATCTTTCGATCTCCGACGACCGTGAGCTTTCGCGTCTTGTGGGGATCGAGCCAGCTCACATGCACGTGCGCCATGCGACCACCCGGATAGTGAAGCGTCGCGAACACGACGTCTTCGATTCCGCGCTCGGACTGGAGATAGCAGGAGCCGGTTGCACTCACCGCTTCTGGCGAGGAACCGAGGAGGTAGTTCGCAACCGAGATGTCATGCGGAGCGAGCGACCACCAGGCGTTTTCCTCCCGGCGAACGACGCCTAAATTGACGCGCTGCGCGTAAACGTAAAGAACTTCGCCCAACTCGCCGTCATCGATCAGGCCCTTCAGACGCTCGACGGCAGGATGATAAAGGAGCAGGTGACCCACCATCAGGATGCGGCCTCCTCGTTCCGCGAGCGCACAAAGCGCCGCCGCTTGTTCCCCCGAAAGGCACAGAGGCTTCTCCACGAAGACGTCTCGGCCCTCGCGCAGGGCAGCCTCGGCGACCTCGAAATGCGACGGCGCGTGTGTCGCGACGACGATGGCTTTGACCGAGGGATCATCGAGAACGGTGCGCAGCTCCGCCACGGCTTCAACGCTCGGATAGAGCGCGGCCATCGCGTTTCGGATGCCTTCGTCTCGATCGCAAATGTAGCGGAGGTCCGCATCCGGAAGGGCGGCATAGTTGCGCACGTGGTTCTTGCCCCAGCCACCCGCCCCGATGACTGCGATCCCGACCGGATCTCTTCCGTTCACGCCGCCCCCTGCTTCATCCGCGGAGCTTAGCAGGACGGGCGGCCATCCCCGAAACTTGTGCCGGAACCGCGGCGTCAGCGCAGCATGGCGCGACATTCCGAGACGTACTGACCCTGCCCAAGCTTGACGCAGTTTTGGTACGCCTGCCGCGCCCCTTGCCGATCTCCGCGCGTCTGCCGTGCCGCCCCGAGCGTCACCCAGGCCAGGGCATTGCTCGGGTCGATCGCCGTGGCCCGCTCCGCTAGCTCTGCCGCCTCCCGCGTATTGTTACGGGCCAACATGAGGCGCCCCAACTCGGCCAGCGCAGGGCTTTCCTGAGGATTTAGCTCGATCGCACGCCTGTACGCTGCGACCGCGCGCGAGCCTCGCTTCAGTCGGCGCGCCAAAGCGAGCTGGGCGTCGTAGGTGTCGATAGCACCGGTTTCTGCATAGATGACCTCGGGAACGGGGACAGGAGTCGCATCCTCTGCATCCAAGGGTTCCTTCGGTGCCAAAGGCTCCGGCGCCGGCGCTGGCTTGGTCGCCGCCGCTCGCTCCATCTCGGGCTCTGGTTCCCCTACGGCCACCAGCTCGATCGATGGCGCTGGCTGGGGCCCCCGCCATGGCGAGGTCAGGAAAACGACCGCCGCAAAGGCGAAGCCAACGCCCAGAATCAGAAGCGCCCAAGGCAACATCGATGACGCCGAGGAAGACTTGGCAGTGAGTGATGTCGGCTGAACTGGGCGCGGCGCCTTCAGGCTGGCAGCGCTCTGCGTGTCGTTGAACACCTGCTCGTAGGTCAGTGGCGGCGGGTCGACCTCCGGTGGCTCGTGGTAGCTCGGGACCGGAGTGCTCTGCCTGACGGCAGCGAACGCGACTGCTTCCGCCTGGTCCTCCAGCGGGGGACCCGGTGGACTGGACCGAACGAACGGACCGGGTGGTGGGTCGGAGTCGATCGCGACGATCGCCTCTTCGACCTCCGGATCTTCACGGAGATCCTCGAGCGAGCGATCCCATTGCCCGACTTCGACGGTCTCACGCCCGGAAACCTCTTCAATCGTGTCGATTTCGGGAACGCGACCGGCCCAGTTCAAGATGGTGCCACCCGCGTACTTGGAGCTCTGAGGGCGCACCGCCTGAAAACCCTTCGGCGTTACCTTTCGCGAAGAGCCGGGCGCCGGCGCCGGCTGCCATCCGAGCTCCAATTTGGGTGGCGATCCGGACGGAGTCGTGGTTGCTTCTTCGAGCTCGAGATCCTCCTGAGAGTCTGGAGCAGGAAGTGAAACCGGCGTCGTGAGGTGATCCGACGTCGGCCCGAAGACCGCCGGCAGCTCTGAGACGATCGCCGAACGAGAGAGCGGGGTCATCGTGGGAACCGAGGGCGCAGCAGGCACCGCGAGTGGCGCGACAGGCAGGCCAGCGGGGCCGGGGATGGTGTTGACCCCCTCTTTGAGAGGCGGTGCAGACGATCGGACGGAGACCTCCGTCAGAATCGGAATGCTGTCCTGAATTCGACCAACCTCGCGCACCATGCCCTCGAAGTAGAGGTCGACGACCTTGCGAAGCGCCTCGACGTGATCGCCTCCGTGGGCCCTGAGCACCTCGCTCACGGTCATCGTTCCGTCGATTAGCCGGACCATTGCGTTCTGATCGTCGGGCATCTCGCGAAGTCGCTCACGTAACATTGCAGGGTCGACCTCGAGCACCGTTTCGAAGGGGGGAAGAAGCTCGGAAAGACGACTCCATTCGTCGAGCCGCCGCATGCCCTCCATCAAGAGCGCCTGCGTGGTTCGGTGGACCGTGCGTTCGCTCAGACTCACGCGCCTGAACTCGAGATCAAACGTCCCGTCGTGCCAGAGTAGATGACGATAGATCGCGTCCTCCCCGACCAAGTCCTCGACGGTCGCGTTGATGACCGCACCGGAATCGAAAGAGATCATGCCCTCTTGACCGTCGGTCGACACGAGCGTCAGCACCCCGGACTTGCGGCTCACGTCGATCGTTTGGAGCAAATCGACGACGCTCATCTCCGACAGCGAGCCACTGAACCGAGTCCGTGCATCACTGCTCTTGTGCGCAAGACCGGCTCTCCGCTGCCTCGCGAGCTCGATGCCGACCCGGGCTACGACCTCCCGAATGTAAATCGGCTTCGTGAGATAGTCTTCGACGCCTAGCTCGAGCCCGCGAATCTTGCTCTCGATGGAACCGTCACTCGAAAGGAACATGAATGGGATCTGCGACCATTCCGAGTTCTGCCGGAGCTGCTCGACGAAATCGAACCCATTCATGTCGCTGAACGTCGTGTCAGAGAGAATCAGGTCGGGCTTGTTGGCATGGAGTATCTCCAACGCCTTTCCTACGCTGGGGCAACCCGCGACGTTATAGCCCGCGTTCCGAAGGCTCACTTCGAGCACGCGGAGGCTGCGCGGATCGGCATCGACGACGAGGAGGTTCTGCTTGGTCACTGCACCCTTTTGTCAGCGGCAGTGTGCGAATGGGTACAGTGTCATGTCAAGCATGCCTTCCCGCGACGAACGTGATAACTTGGTATTGTTGGAATGAAAAAGCTCGGGGGCATCCTAGGCGTGATCATCGGCGCAGTATTCGTGCTGGCGGCGTGCGAAAAGTCGAGCTCACCGATGTCCTTTGAGAACCTGGACCCGGATTTCGGGGGGCTCCAAGGCGGAAAGACCGTACGAGTCATCGGGCAAAGCGTACGTTTGGACATTGGCTACGCCGTCTACTTTGGCGAGTTTCGCTCTCCCCAGGTGTCGATTGAGAACGAGAAAGCCTTGCTGGCCGTGACGCCGCGGCGAACGGAGCCTGGTGTGGTGGACGTGACCATCCGCGCCGACAACGGATCGGTGTTCGTAGTCAAGCGGGGCTTCGAGTACATCAATCAAGGAGGCAATCTCCTAGACGAAGCCGCGGACCCTGCAGCACCCTGAGGCTCAGCCGCCGGCGTCGGTGCCGTCGTCGACTCCCCCATCGGACGAGGGAACGCAAACCCCACCCTCGCAAGCCAAGCCAGTGTCACACTGGGTCGTTCGCGTGCATGGCTGGTCGACTTGCTTCGGTTTGATGTTGACACCGCAGCCGAGGATCAGCAGGTAAGAACACAGCCAGGCAACTCCGCGAAGCATCTCGGCGACGATAGCTCAGCCTTCGATCTGACACCACGCCTGATGACGCAAACGCTGCTAGGCTCCGTACGTGGACATCCGGCTCCTGATACCGGAGCTCTTCGAGAAGCTCAGCCTGATCGCGACCGCAGGCCTTCTCGGCGTGCTCGTGCCGCCACTGCGCAACCGTCTCCTGGGCGTCGGTCAACCAAGGGACATCGCTGTCGTCGTAATTTTCGGGCTGCTGTTTTCGCTCTGGGGCTCGACCATGGGCGTCGATTGGCTCGGACATCATCTTAACCTTCGCGCCATCGGCATCATGATCGCGGGCATCTTGGGAGGACCTCGTGCGGGCGCCCTCACCGGTGTCCTCGGTGGCGGATTCTACGTGACGCGCGTGGCCCCGGAGGCCTTTCCGTGGGCGCTGATCGCATCGGTACTGGACGGCTGGTTGGCTGGTCGCATGTCCGTGCGCCGGGAGCAGATGTTCATCGGTTGGCGCGTGCTGGGCGCCGCTGCCCTCGTGCAACTCGCAGATCTGTCCGTGACCGCGGCAGGCTTGTCGCTATCCGGGGCAAACCCGGTCCGGGCAATTCCGTCGCTGGCCGCTCAACTTGGAGGGGTCGCGCTGGGCGTCGCGCTCTTCATGAACGTCGCGCTGGTCGTCATCGCTCGCCAGGAACAAGCTGTTGCCCTGGTAGAGGCCCAATCCGCAGCCAACGCGCTGTCCCTCACTGCGCTGCGCAGCCGACTCGAGCCTCACTTCCTGTTCAATGCACTCAACACGCTCCGGGCAACCATTCGGCGGGACCCGGAGCAGGCTCGGGCGCTGGTCTCCGACCTCGCCGACCTATATCGGTACCTACTGCATCATCCGCACGACGCTTCCGTTCAGAATGAGGTAGAGCACGCCTGCGCCTATCTCGCGATCGAGAAGGCGCGCCTTGGAGCGGAGCGCCTTGCGGTACAGACCTCCGTCGACGAAAACGTTCGCGACGTCCGAATCCCTGCACTACTTCTGCAGCCAATCGTGGAAAACGCGGTCAAGCACGGGATTACGCCGAAACAAGGGATCGGGAGGATCACGATTCGGGCCTCTGATGCCGGCGACCGAATTCGAATCGAGGTCGAGGACCAGGCCGAGGGCCCGCATCAGGGGCCATCGACCAAGGGCTCCGGGCTCGCGCTTCAGACGCTCCGCAAGCGACTGGACCAGCAATACGAGGGCCGCGCCACGCTTCAGCTTTCCTCGCAGGATCAGGGTACGCTGGTGACCGTGGAGTTGCCGAAGGACACCGACATCATTGGAGAGCTGGGATGAACATTCGCGCAATCGTCGTCGACGACGAACCTCTTGCTCGCGACGAGCTTCGGTTCATGTTGGGACAGTGTGAGGCTGTGGAGGTCGTCGGCGAGGCCCGCAACGCTCCCGAGGCGCAAGGGCTCTGCAACGCGGAACAGCCCGACGTCGCATTCCTGGATTTGCGAATGCCTGGACCGGACGGTGTCGCGCTTGCGGAAACACTGATGGCCAACCACCCCCAGCTCAAAGTCGTCATCGTCTCCGCACACGATGAAGGCGCGCTGCGCGCATTCGAAGCCCGGGTTGCCGACTACTTGTTGAAACCGGTCCGGCTGGAGCGATTGCGCCAGGCGGTCGAGCGTGTGCGCGAAAGCGTCACGGGCGGCTCGAGCAGCCAAGAACCACTCGATAGAATCGCCGTTCGCCGAAAGGATGCGTACATCGTTCTCGAGCTGTCCGATGTGATCTATTTCGAGGTCAAAGACGAGCTCGTATGGGCGGTCGTCGCGGAAGACCGTTTCGCGATCGACAAGACGCTCGCTCAACTGGAAGCCCAGCTGGACCCCGATGAATTCTTTCGGTCCCACCGAGGTTTCATCGTTCGCTATGATCGGATTCGCGCCATCGAGCCCACGGGCGCCGGCACGTATCAGCTGCTGCTAGAACATCCGGAGCGGCCCAAGATTCCGCTGGCCCGTGAGCGAGCAAAGAAGCTGCGCGAACGCATCCCTTTTTCGGGGTGAGCTCTCATAAGACGGGGCCCGTAATCGAAATCCTTTAGCCTTTGCCGGCTCAAGTGGTACATGCCGTGGCATGATGGGGATGCGAATCATTCAACTGCTGGCGCTCAGTGTGCTGGTCGGAACGCTCGGGCTTTCGGGCTGCAAGAAGGGCAAAGACACTTCAAGTGCCGCCGACGAGAAGCACGGGCCGCCGCCGCCTTCGGGAACGATGAGCTTCCAGGGAATGTACTCCTACATGGCCGATGCGGGACTCTTTCTGGACTGCGCGTCCCGGCAGCAATGGGCGGTTGCCCACGAAGGGGACAACGCTTCGCTCGAGCGCGCGTATGCCGACGCGAAGATCGCCCCGGGCTCGCCATTGCTCGTCACGGTGGAGGGCGGCCTGGACTTTCGGCCCAAGGTTGACGGCCCGGGGAAGGAGACCAAGTTGATCATTCAGCGCTTCGTGCGCACTTGGCCGAGGGAGACCTGCGGGAGCGTGCAACCAGCCACACTCGAAGACACGACCTGGGCCCTGCTCGATCTCAGGGGCAAGACGATCACGGTGCAAGTGAACGACAAGGCGCCGTACCTCGTGCTCAACTCGAAGAAGGCTAGCGCTTATGGATTCGGCGGTTGCAACCGCTTCTTTGGCGCCTACGAAACCTCGGGGCAGTCCCTCAGTTTCGGTGCGATGGGTGCGACTCGCATGGCCTGCCCTGACGGGATGGATCAGGAGCAAGAGTTCCTGACCGCACTGAATGCCACGAAGCGATACGAGATTCACGGGTCAAAGCTCTTGCTTTTCGACGGCCAGACGCTGGTCGCACGGTTCGAAGCACGGGGCCCCGCGGAGTGAAGCCG
>DASRZF010000208.1:0-3480 GCA_035686645.1 Polyangiales bacterium | reverse complement strand
TCACGAATGCTCCTTTGGTTGGTGACGCTCCTAGGTGTCACGTCTACGCTGCCTAACGCAATGCGCTTCAACAGCACCTAGCAGCGGCGACTGACGACCATCGCTGGGACGCAGCTGCTCGCCGCCAGAATACCACGGGCCGATTGGACCCTAGTAATTAGTTGTCGCTGCCCGCTGTTGTTGGGCGACCATTCGCGCCGGCGTAGGCTTTCGTGACAACGCGGTTGGGCGAGGTACCTAGCAGACAGATCAGCGCGATGCCCAATGGTCTCGGGATCGCTACACCGGCCGAGGGTTCGAAGGGACTCCAGGCCCCACCCATCTGGGGGATGAGATCGGTCGGTCGGTGACGAATGAAGCTGCCAGCATGCGGGCCGCAAGTGCGCTTGCGGTTATGGCGTTAGCTCCGCTCGAGACCGGGTCTGACACGAGGTAGAGCGAGGGTTCCTCTCAAAGGAGGGACCCATGTGCTTCCCGACCACCCTTGCCGACTTCAGAACGCCTCCCGCGATTCCACGGTTGCGAGCGACCCACACGATTCCATGAAGAGCCATTCATTCCTAGGCCCTTTCTAATCGCTGAAACCTCTCTGACACCAGGTTGTCTCGGCATTCTTGAAGTCGAAAATCAGTTTCTTGGAAGCACAAAATCAGTCGTTGCCCGATAGACCGAGAGGAGTGCGTTGATCTGGCTTCGTGAAGCCCGGCCCGCCGTTGCCTCGGCCGGAGCTTAGGTGTCCGCAATGCGCGGACGATTCCTGACTCCTGCCTGCTCGCGGTCACTGGGCGCGACCGTCTACCAAGCAATGTTCTCTAACCGATTCAGAGGCCGACCCATGAGGCGTGCTGCTCCCGGCCGCGCTGCTTCGAATTCCTTTGACTTGCTCCGACGATGCGAGGAAGGTGAGCGAATCCCCTAGGCCTTGGCCTCCCTGGCCTCGTCGGGCATCGATCGATTCTGCCCTCTCCACCCGGGGACCCCACGGGCGCAAAATCCCGTGTCATGAAGGAATCCGAATCGCACTGCCGATTCAGAAGCGAGGAACGATGACCAACGGACTCGGCTGGATCGTGATGGTCGCCGTGCTTTCGATCGCGTCCGAGGGCACCGCTGCGTGTGTGGGCGGTGCTCGAGTTCCTCCCCCGACTACAGACTGGTGCGTCCTGGTTCCTGGAACTCAGACTGCTGCTGACGACACGGACGGCGATGGTTACGCCGATCAGTGCGACGCCGACTACAATCAGGACTGCTACGTAACCGTATTAGACGACCTTTTCGGCCCGCAGGGCTTTGCTCTCCGTTTCGGCTCAACCGTGCCCCCGGCCTCAGCCATTTATGACCACAATGGAGACAATATCGTCGGCATAGCTGACTTCTCCATCTGGACCGGTGTCTTCAACACTACTGGGCCTCTGCCGCAGATGGACCACCAATGACGGGCAGCATCTCCCAGCGAGGCAGGGCCGCCAACAGCGCGACGTCGACCCGGAGGCTACGGCAATGAGATTCGAGTTCACGCTATGCATCGTGCTCATCATCTCGAGCCCGATACTCTCCGAGCAAGCCCGCGCAGCCAACAGCGTCGAGATCGTCTGGATCTCGAGCACGGGGTCAGGCACGCCCGGCAGCTCGACGATCGATGCCGTCGCAGGCGATCGACTCGTCGCGCAAGTTCGCATCACGCCGGACGCCGGGGGGGTCTCCGGCTACGCGACGACCCTTTCGTTCGACGCCGATCTGGCTGACGAATTGGATCTCGTGAGCGCGACGGAAATGCTTCCGCCCCCAATGGCCCTCCAGCTCTCGCCGGGCGTCGTGCGGGCGATGATCGAGAGCAATGGCGCACAGGCCGGCTCGGTAGGCGAGTTCGAGGCCCTCAACCTATCTGGCGGACCTACGACGGGGACGATGGTGGCGGGCGAATTGATGTTCGACGTGACGGCGAACGTGGCGACTGACGGAGACGACGTGACGCCTGGATTTTCCGTCATCGACGGGATGGGGAGCAACTCCTATTTGGGCGTGACGCCCGTCTTCGTCGGCGCGGCAGTCAACCTCGGAGCCACCGTCGTTCCGTCGCTCTCCACATCGGCGATGATCGTTCTGGCACTGCTCCTGGCCTCCTTCGCCCTACTCGGAACCTCCATCCATCAGCGTTGCTGATCAGTGTTCGCTCTTCTTGCCACGCGCCGCCACCGTCATGCGGCTCGACGGGGTGAGCCACCAGCTCGGGCACGCTGACGTGGCCGTAACGGCGCCTTGTCATGTTCGGTTCCGTGTCATTTTCGCTTGGCGCCCACCAAACACGGCCATGCGGCAACGCTCCGAGTGAAGGTTGCACCAGGCGTGACGTGTTTCGTTCCGGACGATCGTGTCGCCGGGGCCGAGCTCCATGCTAGCGCCATCGTTCAGCTCGAAGACCGCACGGCCCGAGATCACGGCAGAGGAGCGGCGACAAGGTCGCTTCGTTGCCGCGGATCGATCGCGAACATCGAGCTTGACCCTCTCGCGCACGATCCGCATCAGATCAGGCCGCTGTTCGGCCGCCTCGAGACTGATCTGTCCAAAGTTGATGACATATCTTCGATGAGCTTGTGTGGGATTGCCGTTGACCTCCTCGCCGCCGATGTAAGGGAAGATGCGCCCTGCGTTCCTCGAGTCGGCCCCGATCAGTCCCGCCGGACTCCCCGTAGGGGCTCGAAATAGGACCCGTACTCGGACGTCGAGCCAAGACCCGGACCGCTCCAAAAACCCGGACCGCTCCAAGCGGGAGCCGCCACCCCACCCCTTCCAGCCGGCTTGACAATGCTGCAGCGGGGCGTGGAAACTGACCCTGGGGGTGTGGAACCGAGGCGCGCACGATGATCAAGAACCGTTCTCGATGGCTCCCGATCTCGCTGGCTCTGGCCTCGGCACAACTCGGGCTGCTCTGCGAATCGAAGGTCGGCGGCCTTCCGGTATCCAGTAGCCCGATCGCCGTTAGCCAAGACGGCGCGAGCCTCTGGGTGGTCAACCCCGATTCAGACACCGTCGGGAAGATCGACACAGCGAGTGCAGCGCTCATCGACGAAATCCCGGTCGGTGACAATCCGCGTACGCTCGCGCTGACCGAGCATCCCGGGCTGCATTGGCTGTTCGTCGCGAATCAGGATTCAGACAGCCTCTCCCGCATCAACACCGCAAGCGGCAAAACGAAAGACCTCGAACTCCCTCGTGGCTCGGCGCCGTACGGGGTCGCGCTCACGCCGGACAGCAAATTGTTGCTCGTGACGTTGGAACGAACGCATCAGCTCGCTTTCGTCGACCCTCGAACCCTGAAGGTCGAAGGCATGATTCCAGTGTCTCGAACGCCGCGCGGAATCGCCGTGACCGCGTCCGGCGACCGCGCCTATCTCAGCCACTTCATCACTTTCGAACCCTCGAACAGTTCGTTCATCACCGAGATCGACATCGCCTCGCGCACGGTGACCCGCACGATCG
>DASRZF010000207.1:0-7052 GCA_035686645.1 Polyangiales bacterium | reverse complement strand
GAACCCGTAGCTGATCGTCACAGGGAACTGTACTTCGTGGAAGCCCATCAGCCAGCCCCTCGAAGCTGCCGCTGCGCGTTGCGGTATATCTGGCGCTCTGACCGGCGGAAGCTGTCCGCGTCGGGCGTGGTGATGTTGAAGACGATGGACTGGCCTCCACCACCCTGCGAGCGCACGCCTAGCCTACCAGAGCCGTCGCGCTCGAGCGGCATGATCGCTTCTGGACCAGCTTCGCCCGCGATACCGCGCCGACCGCCAGCGAGCGGGAAGTTGACGGGGCCGTTCAAGATTCCGCCCGACGCGAACGGCACGACTTGTGGGCCACCAAAGCCGGGAGTGAAGACGTTTCCCTTCGCGCTGAACAGTCCTCCAGCCGCGCCCTGAACGATATTCACAAGCGACTCCTGCAAAGGCTGGAGCGCGAGCTGGTTGAACAGGTTGCGGAAGATATTGCGGGCGATGTCTTCCAGAACCTCTCCCAAGTTCTTGCCGCGCGTAATCGCCTCATCCAGCCCGTTGATGATCGGATCGACGATGCCTTCGGCGAAGAGGCGCGACTGTTCCAACGCATCAAGCTCGTCGAAAAGAGCCTGGAACCTCTCAGCCGCTTTATCGGCGTCTTCCCCAGCCGCCTGCGCAAGCGAACGAACACGGATCAAATCCGCCTCGAGTACGCCACCCCCCGGGCTTTGCGCGACAATTTCCAGCCGCAGCGATTCCTCTAGCCGTGCGAGTTCCTCACGCGCCGATGCCGCGTTGCGCTTGAGTTCCGCGAACGCATCAAGACGTGCAGCTTGATCCGCCTCATCCCGATACTCTTTCAGCGCCGCCTTCGCGACTCCGAACACAATCGGGATGGTGTCCCACGTCGCACGCAATACTGCGGCCTCTGCCGTTTGGCGTGCGATCGTGGATCCGAGCAAGCCGAACGCCCCGGCAAGGTCTTGTGATCCCTCGCCAAGCTCAGAGGTGGATGCGGCAACGATGCGCTGAGTCCGACCAAGGCGGTCGAGCTCGCCCATCGCTTTGCCCGCCGATTCCGCAAGCCCACCCAGAGCGCCTGCCGCTGCGCCGGTGCCAGCGGTGGCAATCTTCCCCTCAAGATCGTCGAACGCATCACCAACAGCCGCTAGGGCAGCCTCGATGGGCAGCCGGTCTACCCCGTATCTCTCCAGGAGTAGAGCAACCGCACGCTCACCGGATCCGGTCGCTTTGACCAGATCGGTTAGCTCTGCGGAAATCTCTTTGATCCTAGCGGCGCTTGCTCCAAGCGTTAGCCTGTCGCCAAGGTCAATCTCGGGTACTTCTTCCAGAACCCTAAGAATCTGCTTTGCAAGGTCGTCTGAGACACGATCTGAAAACCGAAGATCAGCGTCTACCCCAGCGCCCAGCTCGCGCGCAACAACCGCCTCGATCTCATCGCGACGCAGACCGGTAACGTTCGCAACTACCTCGAACTCCGCTTCCGCGCGGCTGCCAGCCACAGCGCGGACCTCGCGCAGTTCCGACGCTACAGCCAGGAGCGCGTCCTGCTGGCGCCGCAGGGCGAGCACTTGAAGGTCTATCGCCCCGTCTTTCAGGGCTGCGTTGTATGCCTGTTGTGCGCTCGCTGCCTCACTCGTGACGGAGGCAATCTCGCTTAGCTCCAGCTTGAGGTCTACCGCCTCCGCTCTAAGCTGATCGAACGCGAACACTGCCGCGCCAACAGCAACGGCAATCCCGACTGGGCCAGTGATAAACGCAACCAGGGACTGAGTGGCAAAAGCAAGAGCAGTCACGCTGCCGGTCGCGGCAGCCGCGCTGGAAGCAATAGCAGCAATTGCTGCGGCGGCAGCTCGGGCCGGGATGGTCAGCAGCGCGGCACTGAATGCCTTGACCGCACTAACAAGCAATTCCGCCCGCTCCCTGCTCTTCTGGAATCCAGTCTCAAGCCCGGCCAGCACCCGCACCACGTCAGACGTCGTCTGAACGATATCGCGTAGCGCGCCTAGAAGCCCAGCATCCCCCGCCTCGACGCTGACGGCCTTGATCGTGTTCAGAAGGCGCTGCCAGTCACCAGAGAGCGTGTCCGCGCCGCGGGCAGCTTCGGTCTCGAGCGCGGTGGTGTTCGATAGTTCGTCGTTCGCGGTCGAAAGAGCGCGTCCGAGTTCGCTACTCGTCGCGGCCAAAGTCGCAAACACCGCGGACGACCGCGCGCCGTCGAGCCCGATGTCTTGAAGCGTGCCCGAGACCGATCCACCCTCCGCGGCGACCCGAGCAAGTCCGTCGATGAACAACTGGAATCCACGGATGTTCGATGATTTGAACGCATCCGCGAATTCACGCCCGGACTTGCCGGTCAGTTCCCCGAACTTCTGGAGTTCTTCTCCTCCGTCCCGGACGGCAGCCTCGATCAGTCTGAACGCCCGTCCGACCTCCGTACCGCCCAGTTCCGCCTCGACGCCCGCCGACCGCAGCGCCGCGCCAAGCGCAACGGCCTGCGCGCTGGTAACGTCGAACGCCGCCGTACTCTGAGCAACCCTTTGGCCGACCGCTGCAATCTCGCTCTCGGTCGCTGCGAACTCGTTTCCAAGACGAACGATAACAGAAGCCAGACGGTCAACGCCCGATACGCTTTCATTCGTGACATTTAGAAGTCGGGCAAGCGTCGTGGCGGCAGCCTCACCCGAAAGGTCCGACGCGGTGCCGAGTTTTGCAACGGTGTCGGTGAACTTGAGGATGTTCGCCGAGCCCGTGACCCCAAGTTGACCCGCAGCCTGCGCGATCCCGAGCAGTTCCTCCGTCGCGACCGGGATGCGCGTTGAAAGCTCGAGCACGTCCTGGCCCAACGCCTTGAGCGCAGCGCCGCTCAGGTCGGCCGTCTTCCCGACACCCACCAATCCCTGCTCGAAGCGAGCGGCGTCAGTGACTATCTTCCGCGCCGCAAACGCGGCCGAGATACCGCCGGCAAGTGCCGTTACGCTGCGTAGCGCGGAAGTCGTGGCACGCTGGACCCGCCCGGTAGCCTGCTCGAACTCACCGGCGCCTTGCCGAGCTCGACGAGCGTCGATAGCGAGGCTCAGAGTCGGCATTGCGTTGCTCCTCCACGTAGGCGACCCATTCGGAGTCCATCACACGAATGAGCCGTGCGAAGTCTTCCACGTCCTCGATTCCGCGGATGCGCGCCTCGGCCTCGATCTCGGTCGCTCGGATAGGAGCAGTCCCGTCGCGAGAGCGATGAAGGATCATCCACGCCTCTACGGGATCCTTGAGCCAGATAGGAAGTAGCGGAGGTGGCTCCGGTGCCTCGATAGCACCCCATCGCGCGAGTTGCTCGAGCTCCTTTCGAAGCGGCTCGGTAGTGAGCTTGTGCCGCAGCCACCCTGCTACTTTCCCTCTTCGGCCGCCTCCGAGCGGCCAGTACGAAACGCCGCAAGCTGCATCATCAGTTGGACATCGACGCCGTACTCGGGGCACTCCTCGACCAGCAAGCGAAACACACGCTCAGGCGTGCATTCGATCTCGGCACCGTCGTCGTCGCGCAAGTTCTCCCAATCGACAACATGCGCCGCGCGCCCAATGGCCTCGGTTTCTTCCTTGCTGAGTTCCTTACCCTTGCGTTCGGTAAGGTCTTGCGCCAAGTCGCGCACGATACGCATAACCTTGCGATCGGCACGCGGCGAGACGCACATATACCAGACGTCCTCGCCGTTCCGATCATCGGGCGCTTGCCGCATCTCGGCCACATCAAACCATACCCCAGTCCGGGCTTGGCTTGACGCGGCCTTGAGTTCGCTAATCGTCGGCATACTGGATCATGCCGTCTTGGCGACCTGAGAAGAAAAGCCGAGCGTGGCGTCCTTGAACGCCTGCCAAGTGAGTTCCGTCAGGACGGACTGATTAGGGCCACCAGCGAGCCTTTGCCCATCGGTGTACTTGACGCTCGGATAGTCAAAGATGGTTGCTCCGTCCGAGTTGACACACACCAAGGCGAGCCCAGAGGTCGTGTAGTTGAGGTACTTGTCGATAAGCGCTTCGCTCAGCATGTACCGCTTGAGCGTGCCGCTCGCCTCGAATCTGCCACGTCCGACCCTGTGAGCGCCGAGTGAACCGATAGCCGGCTCAGAACGCAGGTTGTTCGTGACGGTGGAGTTGAGTTCGGTTGCTGTAGTGATCGCGGCCGTGCTTTCCAGTACAAACGGAACGTCGCTGACCGTCGAATACGGCTCGCCAGTCGGGGCCTGCACAGGCGAAGCGTCCAGCGGTAACGATGCGCTGATCTCGGTACGAGACAGCACAGAGAACGAGCCGGCCATTGAGGCTTGAATGGCAGCATTCAGCGTCATGCCACCAAACACCGATCCGACGTATTGGGCGTACTCGTCCGTTCCGGCACCATCCGCATCGAGGTACTTCTTCTCGAGTGTGAATGCCCGCTCGGTGGTTCCGTTGGTTACGCGGGCGAGCTGGGTGATCGTGACCGAATCACCTTCGGCCTCCGCCGTGAAAATCGCGAACGCACTCGTAATGGTTGTCGTCGTAGCCGCCGAAACGCGGGTATACATGACCGTTTCGGTCTGACCGTCGAACCCGCTAACTTCAATCCAAGATCCAACCACCGGGGTATTGTCCCAGGCCCCAGCGCTCAGCGTAAGAGTCGTGCTGTTCGTTGCCGCAATGAGCGCGCTCGCAGCCTCGACCACAACAGCCGCCGACCACGTGCTCCGATACGTCGCCTCGATGAAGTCGTTGTAGGTCGCGTGCGATAGCAGGTAGTTGATATCGCCGCCAGCACTGACATCCGTACGAACAGGAGCCGTCGCAATCTGGGCAGCGGGGTCCAGCTCGTCCGGAATCTGCGTGGTTGTGTTTTGCTTCAAGCTCTCGCCGGTTAGACGGGCAAGAGTTGTCGCGGGGGTTGCGTTGATCGTCCCCTCTACGGTCTCTTCCTCGTAGGCGAGGCTTACCTTGTCAGTATCAGCCATATCAGTGCTCTCTTCTGTTGCGGCAGGGCACTATCGGGCACCGCCAAGGGTTCGGTCAGGAAATGAGTTCGGATTCCCAGGGACAAACGACGTTGACTTGCCACCAGCCATTGCTTCGGCCGATGGTCTGAACGGAAGGGACTCGGTATCGGACCGGGATGGCGTACACGCGCCGGAATGCGGCTGCAATAACGTCTGCAAGGTCCATCGCATCGCCCGTGCTCTGCTGAGCTGGAGCGAAGATCTGAGCAATGAGGTTCCCAACGCGCCGGTATGTAGAACCATCGTTCGCCTCTAGTTCGATCTGCGAGGACTGCCCGTCGAGGATCGACAGGCGAACCCACATGGACTGATCGTCGGGCGTCTCGAACGGTGCGTTCGGGTACGCAACAGGAACCGACTCGGCGTCGGCGACTAGATTTTTGAACCGCGTCCGGATCGCGTCGTGGATGGCGGCGTAACTCACGGGAACTGCGTCTCCAGTTCGGTGATCGTTACAGAGACCATGCCGGCGGGCGTCTGGTCGGACCCCCCCGCTTCGAGGAACTCGATGTAGGGCAGGTTGTTCGTGATGTAGGAGACGGTGTAGGGGGCAAGCGTACGTGTCACGGTGACGCCCTCGCTGACCGCATCCCCGCCGCTGCGGATGCCCAGTTCGCCAACCGGCTCGATGTCCCGGCTGCTCTGCCAATTCCCTCGCGCGCGCCCGGTATCAACGGGTGTTTTCTGCACGATCCCGCGCAGTCCTTGAAGGTGCAGCTTCTTGTGGAACGGCACCAGCATAGTCGGGCCAATGCTGTCCGCAAAGTCCGCGACGGCACGGTTGAAACTCGCGGCGCTCTCAAACGTCTTGAAACGCGCGGCTTCGATTTGGGCTTCCGTGACGACGGGCATCGCTACTTGTTTGTCTCCAAGATCCACATGGCCCCAAGCTCGCCACTCTTGACCTCATCTACTGCGACCACACGGAACTCCTCCGCGTCGACCGTCACCGTCCAGCCAGCCTCGGGAGTGAACGTCGCCACCGTACCGGCCGTGTTCACCACGGGCACGTAGATGATCGTCATCCCGTGTTTCTCAGTCACGCGCAGAGGATAGGCGCGGCCGAACTTGTCTAGTACGCCGTTCCACTCGTACTCAGTCCCCGCGCCGACAACCACATCAGAGTCCGGGTCGTACGTCGTCGCCGCACTCGTAAACGTCAGCGCCTTGCCGTACTTGTCGATAAGCCGGCCCGCAACAGCGCGTGCGGTGGCGTCCAGAGCGCCGGTCATCCGCGCACCGCCCAGCCCACGGGCCACACGAGCGATGCAATCAGGCGCTCCGCCAGTTCAAATGTCGTCTGGTCCGTCTCGCCGAAGCTGCCGGCGTATTCTTTCTCTTCCTCGATCGGACCGACCTTGACGCGAACCCTCGACAGCGTTCCCGCATTCGTCACGTCGGGGATCAGAGCCGTCCCCTGAACGTGCTTTAGTGCAAGGACTGCTGTAGTATCTTGCAACGGCTCAGGGATTACGTCGCTGTCGATCGTGTACTCCTCGACCACGGCGCCGCATCGAGGCCAATCGAGCCTCTGCGTTTCGTTCGCCTTCGTGCCCAGCCATCGCGTGCCAAACCGAGCGTCCATGTACTGGGTCGCAACCCGCAATGCGTTCTCTTTGACCGTCGTAGTCGCACCGCTCCAGTCAGTCGGGTCACCGTAGTTCTCGTGATACTGATCCGCCGCCGCTTCCGTTGAATAGGAATTAGCGGTCGATGATCCAGTACCAGTCTCGACTACGAAGGTGGCGGCCATAGGTGATAGGTGGGCGCGTGACGCTAGAAGGAATCACGCCACGCGCCCCGGGGAGGGGACTACTTCGGCCCCGGCGGCGTTGCGGGAGCCGGCGCAGGGGTGCGCGGAGGCGGCGGAGCGGCCTTGGTGACAGGCTCGTCCAATTCTGCTTGTCCGAGATCGATCATCTCGCGCGCATCAACAGGCCAACACGTATGCCATCGCTTCTCGTCGAGCAGCCACACGCGAGCGCGGCCGTTCTCATCAAGCGATTTGCGGGGGAGGATGGAAGTGGGCATTACTTGCGCTTGCAC
>DASRZF010000206.1:0-4445 GCA_035686645.1 Polyangiales bacterium | reverse complement strand
TCACGGAGGCAATCATGCTCCGAGAACGCAGGGCTCCGAGGCCCTCGGAGAACCGTTGTGCCTTCTCGACTAGCCATTGCTGAATCGCGGGCGCTAGGGGACGTACGAGTGTCGCCGTACCACGCGAGATCGCCGAAGGATGTGTAGCCAACCAAAGGGCCAGCGCCAAGCCAGCGACGATGATGAACGTGACGATAGCCAAGCGGTCGGCCCGGGCGAGATCGAAGGTCAGGAGCGGGGCAGCGACGGCGAACAAGAGCAGCATCGACATCAGATCGATCAGGCGATCGAGTCCGACCACCGCAATCGTCGAGCTTCTGGACACCTCGCCGGCTCGAGCCAAGAGGTCGATGCGTACCAGCTCGCCAAGGCGGAAGGGCAAGAGGTTGTCGGTGACGTAGCCCGAGAGCCAAGGTATGAAGCAATCAACGAAGCTATACCGACGAAGCGGTAGCAACAGAATTCGAGTTCGAGCGGCGTTGAGAGCGAGCACAGAACCTTTCGTCAAGAGACAGACGGAGAGAATCCAAGGGTTTGCCGACCTCAGCGCGGAGACGAGCTGGGTCCCGTCGACGCGACTCAGCAAGAAATAGAGAGCAAGCCCCGAGATTGAGAGTCCCACCCCGAGAATCAGCCATCGCCTGGGGCCGCCTCGCCGAAAGCTCATTCGCCAGCGAGCTCCACGCGCTGTTCGAAGAAGTCGTAGACATCGGGAAGCGGCGCCCCCTCGTTTCCGAGGATGCCGGCCGATATTGATGCAAGCGAGCTTCCGATGTACATCCCCACGGGCACTGGCTCGCCCGCGAGTTGTGCCAGGCTCGACCCTGCCAGAAAGACATCACCCGCGCCGACTGCGTCTACCTCGTTGACCTCCAATGCGGGCAGATAGTGGGTTCGTAGCCGCTGGCTTTGCTTGCCGGGTGGGTCGAACGATAGACAGCCGCGGCGTCCCATCGTCACGATGAGGCCGCGTGCGTCGCTTGCGGCGAAGTAGCGGCTTGCGAGGTTGGAAATGCCGCTCTCGGCATCTGCCAGGGCGAAACGAAGCTCGTCTTCCGTCGGTGTGGCAAGATGAGGCCGCCGGAACTTCAAGATGTTGGCCTGGCCGTTGGTGCTGACATCCGCGAAGTAAGGCTTGCCGGCCGATGAAGCGAGCTCCGAAATAGCGTCGCACAGCGTGCTGCCAAACAGGCCGTAACCGAAGTCCGTGACGATCAGTCCGTCGTGTGATTCGAGCAACTCTCCAAGCTTACCGATGAGCTCCGTCGTCGTTTCGATCGGAATGGGTGAGGGGTTGCCACGGTCGACCTTGAAGACTTTCTTTCCCCCGACGATGAAGCGAGTTTTCGTGTACGAACCCCGTCCACGGACCTCCAAGTTGTGGACCTCCGCTCCAAAGCGACGCAACGTGCGTCGAATGCGGTCCAGGCCCTCGTCTTCCGCGGAGCAGGTTACGAATGTCGCCTTCGCACCGAGCGCCGATGCCTGTCGAACGATCAGTCCAGCGCCTCCCACGAACCACTCGTCAGTGACGGGCTTGACGGACACAATCGGGCTCTCGGAGGCGACTCGCGCCCCTTCGCAGTGCGAGTAGTGATCGATGATCGCGTCTCCCAGCACGAGGATCCGTAGATCGGAGAAGCGCGATATGGCGTTCTTCAGGCGCGCGGGCGTGATCTCGTTGATTCGACAGAAGCGCTGAATCTTCTGTTGCTCCATGTCGAGCGTGTTGCCCTTGCGCCGGCCGATCTCGGTCGACGAGAAGATTACATCGCCTGATCCCAGGACCACCCGTCCGCCGTAGGCTTCGACGATCGTTTTCTCGTTTGCGAAGCGAGGGTCGCTCTTGGACTCGTATTCACGGCCCTTTACGTAGATGTCGGGCTGCAGCGCCTCCAGGACAGGGCCCGCCCATTCATCTTTGCTCAGGGCCACGTAATCGACGCAGGCTAGCTCTGCCAAATTGTCTAGCCGCAAGTCTTCGGGGATGTAGGGCCGATCGTAGCCCTTCATCACCACATCGTCGCTACTCACGGTTACGATTAGGACGTCACCCAGGCTGCGCGCGAAACGCAGGTATCGAATGTGACCGGGATGAACGATGTCGAAGCACCCGTGGCACTGAACCACGGTCTTTCCATTCGCGCGCAGTTTGGCCCGTTCGACGCCCAGGTCATCCACTTCGAAGATCTTGCGCTCGACCTCAGGAGCTCTCACGGGCTTTGCTCCATGCAATTAGTACGTCGACTAGCGCATCTCGATCCATCGGATCGAGCTCAGGCGATACTGGAAGGCTCAGGATCCGTCGAGCCAAAGATTCAGTGTGTGGCAGGCTCACCGGCGCAAGGGAGGCGAATGCACGCTGCTTGTGAATCGGAATCGGGTAGTGCACTTTCGCGTCGAATCCGTGATCCGCCAAATGCGACAACAGCTCGTCGCGTGCGTCGTGTCGAAGCACGAAGGCGCTGAAGGCGGGCTCGCACGACTCCGTAATGGAAGTCAGCTCGAAATATCGGGCCAGCGCTCGCTGATACACTGCTCCATGGTTCCGCCGCGCCCCGATCCAGTCGTTCAAATGAGGTAATTTCACGTTGAGAATCGCTGCTTGAAGCGTGTCGAGTCGAGCGTTCTCACTGATGTAGTCGACATGATCACGGTCGCGATGTCCCAGTGTGCGCAGCTTCCGCAACAGCGCGGCGAGCTCGGAGTCGTTCGTCGTGATGAATCCGCCGTCGCCACAGGCTGCCAGCGACTTCAGAGGATGAAGCGAGAAGCAGCCCGTTCCAACGCTGCCGACGCTGCGGCCCTGGTATGTCGCTCCGATCGCTTGGGCACAGTCCTCGATCAGGTGCAAATCACGCGCTGCGCAGAAGCGTTCGATGGGCTCCAAATCGCAAGCTACCCCGCCCAGATGGACAGGGACGATGGCTTTGGTGCGAGGGGTGAGCTTGTTGAGAAGCAGTTTCGGATCCATGAGCGCGGTGTCCGGATCGACATCGACGAAGACCGGAGTAGCGCCGACCAAGAGGATCGCGGAAGCCGTAGCCACATACGAGTGCGCGACAGTGATGACTTCGTCTCCTGGACCGATGTCGAAAGCACGCATCACCAGCGTCAGTGCTGCCGTTCCAGATCCGACTCCGATGACGTTTTCAATCCCGAGCTCGGTCGCCAACGCGCTCTCGAACTGCTCCACCTCGGGACCATTTGTGAAATGCCCGTGACGGATTACTCGATCGACGGCCTCTGCGATCTGCGAGCGAAGCGATGCGTTCTGTTTAACCAGATCGACGTAAGGAACAGCCCTCATGAAGCACGCTTCGTGACGTTCTTCCAAACGTCGGGTCGGGCCTTCATCCATACCACGTTGCGGTAGACCTCGGACTGGCTGTCGGGAACCTTGCCTGAATCGTAGGCCTGGCGAAGCTCCTTGACCGCCGTGACTAGATCGCGGCTCGGCTCGAAGCCAAGCAAGTTGAGTGCCTTGTCTGCGCAGAGGTGGTACGAACGTGGGTCGTCTGATGGGACGGTATCTATTGGCAGTGCTGGATCGAGCTCGTCGCGGATCATCTCAGCGAGGCCCATGACTGAAGCGTTCTCCCGGCAGACGTTGAAGGCTTCTCCTGAGATCTTTTCTGCGGGAGCCGTGATCAATGTTCGGTAGAATGCGCTGAGATCCCGGACGTGCACGTTGGGCCGCATCTGGTCTCCGCCGAACACGCGAATTCGCTGATCGGTCAGGCCCTGGTCAGTCAATAAGTTGATGGTGAGATCGAGACGCAGGCGTGGCGAGTAACCGCACACGGTTGCGGAACGGACCGAAACGCCAACGAAGCTTTCGTCCACGAGGTCGTTCAGGATGGTCTCACCCTCTGATTTGCATTTCGCGTAGATGGTGATCGGATCGAGTGGCAGGTCCTCGGTTACGTTCTCCGTGTCCTTGATGCCATAGACACTTGCCGATGAAGCGTAGAGAAACCGCTTGATGCGGTGTCGTTTCGCCGAATGCATCAGATGATCCACGGCTTCGAGATTCACGCTGCGGGTCACATCGGGGTCCAGCGCAGAGCTGGGATCGTTCGAGATGGCCGCCAGATGAATGATCGTGTCGAAGCGGCCTTCCTTGAGCACGGAATCCACGAAGTCGAAATCTCGTATGTCCGCCCTGATTTTCCGGCACCGCTCGTGTACGATCGGGTCCCTACTCGGATCGGTGCCGTAGAGAAACGCGTCCAGGACGGTGACGCTGTAACCGTCGTTGATCAGCTCCGGCACGAGCACGGCGCCGATATAGCCCGCGCCCCCCGTGACGAGAATCTCGTGATTCGACATTTCCACCCCTTGTGTTCAAGTAAGATATCCTAACTGCAGGGTGAATGAAAAATGACGACAACCGGGGTCCTCTTCGACATGGATGGCGTCCTGGTGGATTCAGCTGCGCTGCA
>DASRZF010000205.1:0-5732 GCA_035686645.1 Polyangiales bacterium | reverse complement strand
GGATCGTCAATCCGCCGGACTCTCGAGTCGCTTCGACCAGGCGAGCGTGTGCCGCGCCCACCTTGCAGGAGCGGGCGACGGCGATCGCCGGGCCGAGCGGATCGGCCACGAGGTGCTCCGGATGTCCCATCCGCAATGTGTGACGGCAGTACGACTCGTAGCCTTCACCTGCGGGCGTGATGGTCACATAGATGTCTCCGTCGCCGGCGCGGAGCCGGCCCCGGTGTTGGTACTCCTCGATCCCTGCAATGTCGGCGAGGAACGGGATTGCGGACACGTCGTCGAGATGCAGAGTGGGGTGAGGCGAGTCGCCTTCGCGCCAGCGATGCGCTTCGAAGGGCCGGAGCTGGCTATGAATATCGACGTCGACGCCGAGCTGTCGACCGGCAAGACGCGCCCGTTCGGTGTCCATCACACGCTGCACCGGGAGCTGAGTCACAGGACCCATGTAGCTCAGCTTCGCAGCGTTTCCAGCGACCTCGGTTTCACTTTGGTGGCGTGGGCGGCGCGTACTCTTTCAGGAAGGCGCCAACCGCCGCCCAGTAGACGTCCTGATCCTTCCACTTCTTCCAAAGCGCACGAGACCCGTGCTGACCCATGGATGCAGGGGTGAATAGGATCTTCTTCGTCGCAGGCGATGCGTCGAATATGGGTTTCGCCTGCTCGCGTTCCGTTTTCGCCGAGGTCACGAACAAGGGCTGGTCAACCCGCTTGGCGAAGCCGCGGACGTACTCAGCACCCACTCCCTTTTGGAAGTATTCGCCTGGTGAAAACGCCATCACGGCTGCCACATCTCGAGCATGCTCGGCAGCCAATCGAAAAACCAGGGAGGCGGAATACGAGCTTCCCCAAACGATCACTCGCTCGGCTTTGAGCGCTTCGTGTGCATAGGCGAGCGCTGCCTCTAGGTCTGCGTAGGCGTCGAGATAGCTCGTTCCGAGGCCCTTCTTAGCGGCTCGACGATGCGTTTCGTTTGGCACTCCGTTGACGCCGCCGCCTGAGCGCTGGTCGACCGCCATCACGCGATAGCCACGCTCGACGAGCTGTGGCGCGATCTCTCGATACTCACCTCGGCTCCAGCCGGCCTGATGAAAGAGGAGGATCAGCGTCGCCGAGCTGTCCTGCGACTCATAGACGTCCGCTCGGCCTTGGATCCCTCCCGTGGTTGGAAAGTCGACGCTGCGGAAACCGATCTCGGCTGCAGAGGAAACCCCCACCGTAGCTCCGACGACGAGGACCGAGGCAGCGGCTATTTGAACGAACCTTTGCATCCACTTCTCCTTTGACGAACGGCGCTCAAGGTAGCCCGGAAATCGAGATCAGTACACCTCGACCGGCGCCGCCGCGTTCACCGAGAGATTCGTTGCGAGCGGTAGGTCGCGCGACGACGTCCCTATCAGCACCTCGTGTTCCAACGCTTCGAGGGCCCAGGCAGACGCGGCAACGTCGTAGTACGCCAGGTCGTTGACCCGCAGCTCGATCGTGACTGTCTCAGTGGCCCCGGGCTCCAGCTCAACTTTCGCGAAACCCTTCAACTCGCGCACCGAGCGTTCCACGGAGGAGTTGGGGTAGGTCACGTACAGCTGCACCACCTCGGAGCCGGCTACGGGGCCGTCGTTGGTCACGTCGACGCTGAAGCGCACCACGTCGCCGGCACTCGCCTGCGCTTGGCTCGCAGCAAGATTAGCGACCGAAAACGTCGTGTAGCTGAGCCCGAAGCCAAACGGAAATTCGGGGTCCGTACCGTTGAGATCCACGTACCGGTAGCCGTGGAAGTAGCCGTAGGTAACGGCAAGCGACTCGTTATCGAACTCGGGGAGTTGATCGAGGCTGACAGGGAAGGTGATCGGCAGCTTGCCCGAGGGATTCTCGATGCCGAACAAGAGGTCCGCGATGGCGTGACCGCCCATCTGTCCGGGATACCAAACCATCAACAGTGCTTCGATGTCCGGCATCCAGTCGCCCATCGTGATAGCGCCGCCGCCTTCCAATACGACGATGGTGCGTGCGTTCGCCGCCGCCACGTCTTGGATCAGTGCCACGCGTTCCGGCGAGAGGCCGAGGTCGATACGGTCGCCCGCGCCGATCAAGCCTTCGCCCTCGTCATCCAAGGTGAGGCCCGTTACCACGATGACCGCATCCGCGGCTTCCAGCGTCGCAAGGTCGTTGCCGTTCAGTGTGTCGGTCCCGATGAAATCCACCGAGACGTCGTCGCCAACTGCCGCCCGGATCCCGTCCAAGGGCGTCACCACGAAGGCGGGACGAACGCTACTGCTGCCGTTGTCTCCGATGTTGATCGCATCTGCGAGCTCACCCACGACCGCGATGCGCGTGAGGACCGATCGGTCGAGTGGCAAGGCATTCGAGTCGTTCTTGAGCAAGACTGAACCACGGACTGCCGCTTCTCTTGCGAGCGCGAGGTGCTCGTCGCTTGCGATCACGCTTTCATCCACCGCGCTCGGTTTATCGAGCTTGTATTGGAGTTTCTTACGGACCATGCGCCGGACCGCGTCGTCCACGACCTCTTCGGGCACCTCGCCGGAGCGCACCTGCTGCAGAAGGCTCCGAAAGATGTTCGCCGTCGGCATCTCGAGGTCGAGTCCGTTGACCGCTGAATCGGGATGCGTCCCGAGTGTGAAGTCGGAAAGCACGAAACCGTCGAAGCCCCAGTCCCCCTTCAAGATGCCTCTCAAAAGGACTTCATTCTCACCGCAGAATTGCCCGTTGACGGAGTTGTAAGCGCTCATGATCGACGCTGCACCGCCTTCGTGCACGGCCGCCCGGAAATGAGGGAGATAGATCTCGCGAAGGGTCCGCTCGTCGAGGCTCACGTCCACTTGAAAGCGAGTGCGTTCAATGCTGTTGGCGGCGAAGTGCTTTGGGTTCGCGAGCACGTACTTCTGCAGACCCTGGACCGAGGCCACCGCGAAGCGCGAGAGAAGGTGCACGTCTTCGCCGTACGTTTCCTGAGACCGTCCCCAGCTCGGATGCCGCAGGTTGTTGATCGTCGGCGCGAGAAGAACGTTCCCCCCGATGGCGCGGAGCTCGCGACCCTGCGCCTCGCCCACTCGGCGCTCGAGCTCTGGGTCCCAGCTGGCTCCCCGTGCGATGGCCACGGGAAACGCGGTGGATCCATCCTGGACGCCAACACCTCTCGGCCCGTCGGACATTTTGAAAGGCGGAATGCCGAGACGTTCGACCCCGGGAACATTCCAAGGCTCGGTCCCATAGAGTCCGCTGATGAACGTCGTTCCAGACATCTGCGCGACCTTCTCTTCGAGTGTCATCTCGGAGAGCAGTTGTTCGACGCGCTGTTCTAGAGCGGGGCAGGTACTGCCGAGATCGGCGCACTCGTCGGAGCTCGTGCAGCCCGCTACGAGGCTGATCAAAGTGAAGGCAAGTGCAAAGCGTTTCATAGCGAGGGACGATAGCCGATTTGGACGCCAGCTCAATCGTTTCCCAGCAGCCAGTGGGTCTCCAGCCGGTCGATGCCGTCGCTCCGGTCGCCCTCGTAGCGAATCAGGTGGCGGCTTTCGAGCGTATCGACGAGCTGTTCGGCTTCGAGCTCGGAGCATCCGAGAATGTCTACGACGGCGGCGCGGAGGTCGCCCTTTCCGCAGACGTAACCCGCAGGGGGCGCATCACCGAAGCGTGCGGCCAGTTGGCGCCTGAGCTCGTTCAGGTCGATCTCCTCGGGAACCATCATCGTTCAGGTTGTACGACTCAAACGGGCGTATGGCAAAGCCGCGCCACCGAAATCCCATTGAGTGGATTCACCGACGCATGGCCGCGTTTCAGGCTCGACTTCATGGGCGCAGCATGCCTAGATTCGAGTCAAGAGCTTCGTCGTGAGCATGCGCGACGAGGCGATGATCGGGGTCATGGTGTGGCTCGAGGCGCTGGTCGGGTAGCCCGAGGAGTCGAAGACGTAGACGCCGCGCGTACCATAGACCTCGCCGTCGAGATTTGCGCCGCCGTCGCGCTCCGATGCGGCGAAGCGCACGGTGCCCTGCTGGTGCGCGCTGATCAGCGGCGCCGTGGCCGGCTTGAAGGTTAGCTGACTGGCCTTCTTGGCATCACTCGACGAACGGATCTGCAGTGGTGGCGCGGTCGGTACGAGAACCTCTCTTGCACCTGCTTCTAGGTACGCTTTCGCCCCTGTTTCTACGGCGTGGCGGAGGCGCTCTTGGTGGTTGGTCTGCTGCGTGTATTCAATCGTCATCCTGCCATCCCGAGCGACCTCCACTCGGCCGGAGGGCGCATCGGGGACCAATATCAGGGAGGAGGCCATGCGATCGTAGAGGGCCATTCCTTCCATGCCTTCAGCGCCGGAGTAGGGCAGAAGGGTCGCGGTGATGCCCGGAGTGCCGGAGATGCCCTCGATACGGTAGCCCCAGAGGCCGTACTCGGCGTTGTCGTCTTCTTCGAACTCGGTGATCGCGTAGGACTGAGGAACACCATCAAAGGCGGCGATCCGCTCATCGAATAGGCCTATGATCGGAAGCTGCGGCTGAAGGGTGAGGTTCCGGCCGACGTGCTCGTTTCCAATTCCCGAGCGAAGCAGCAGCTGCGCCGAGGCAATGGCATTGGCTGCGACGATGACGATCTTGGCTCGAACGATGAGCGAAGCTCGTTCGTGATATCCGAGAGGGTCCAAGGTGCGCACGGTCACCTCTTTCATCTCCTGATCAGCCTTCTTGATCTGCGTAGCCCGGGCTCTGGTGAAGACCCGCGTGCCCGCTTCGATCGCCGCAGGGAGCGCTACCATGCGAGGGTTTCGCTTCGCATGAATTGGGCACCCGATGAGGCAAGTGCCAAGTCCCTGACAGCCCACACGATTGTGCAACATCACTTCGCCACGGAGGCCGAGCGCTTCGGCGCCCTGCCGAAGCTTGTTGTTGGCCTTATTGACCAGAGTCTCGGGAATGCGGCTTGCGGAGAGGTCTTCGAGCGCAGCATCTTGAAAGGGCTTGAAGCTCGCGGGTGCGAAGTCCTCGAGCCCGTACTTCGTCGCCCAGTGCTGAAGCACCGCATCGGGCGAAGGGACGACGTCGCAGGCGTTGATCACTCCGCCTCCGCCGAGTACACGTCCTTGCAGCACACTCACGGAAAGATCGCTGGTCGCACGACCGCCTCGGTCCATGTAGAGCTGGTCGTACATCGCCGCATCGCGCTGAGTCCGTTCGGGTCCGACGAGGTCGCGTCCCTCCTCGAGGATGATGACCTCGTGCCCTGACTCGCTCAGAAGTCGGGCCGCTGTTGCCCCTCCACATCCCGACCCGATGATGCAGATTTCGGTGCTGAGCTCCCTCGGCGGGGCTTCCTTGGAAAGGTCGATGATCCCGCCGCTCATGGCTTCGCCTTCCCGGCGCGCTTCATCGACGGACCAAGATACCCGATGTACGGCCAGACCTCGGCCCGATCGAAGTAGACGAGGTTGAAGAACTTTCGCATGGCAATGCTGACTTGCCGCCGCAGCAAATCGTCGCTGACCGCCCACTGGTTCCAATGCACGCTGCGAGCTTCGGGATCGAGCCTCGAAAACGTGGTCAGTTTCTTGTCGAACGCGAGCGGACCAAACTCGATCAGGACCAGGGCCTTTTCGAGATCCTTCACGTTGTGCTCCGGTTCGTCGGCGAGGAAACCATCGAACGCGCGCGGAAGATCCATCGGGGCGGGATCGAGCGGGATCGCCTCGGTTCGCGGCAGCATGATCTCGACCAGACTTTGCA
>DASRZF010000204.1:0-28318 GCA_035686645.1 Polyangiales bacterium | reverse complement strand
AGAATGCGGGCCCCATGCTCTCGTAGTAGCGGGTTGTCGTCTACCGACACCTCGGGCGGCCCCTTCTCCTCGAACATCTCGCTCAGATTACCGACGGCATCCTTCACGATGTCGCTCTGGTCATAAGCAACCGCGACTCCGCCGAGCAGCACGAGCAGAGTGATCAGGATACCCTTCCAGCCGAAGCCTGATGACTTCTTGGGCCCCGCGGGCCTCTTCTTCGGCGCGGCGCGCTTTGGAACCTCTTTTGGAGCAGCCTGCGCATCGGAGTTTGCCGGTTCGGACGCGGGCAGCGGCAATGGCGCGACGACCGGCGAATCGAGCAAGTGTCCGAGGTCGCCGTAGCCTCCAACATCGACCTCGAGCTCGCGAATCGCGCCAGGGATCTGCGATACGTAAGACTTCGCAGAGGACGAGTCGTTGGCATGATGCATGTCGAGCGTGATCGATGCTCCGAACGGGACCGTATCGACGCGCGGACCCCGCGTGAACTCCTCGGGAAACACCTTCTTGACGAACTCGGCGACCTCACGCTGCGTCGCGAAGAGCTTGTTTGCTTTGCCGAACTCCTCCAGATCGCGGGCAAAAGCCTCCGCGGTCACGTAGCGATCGCTTGCCTCCTTGGCGAGCGCCTTCTGCAGAATCTTGTCGAGCTCGTCGGACACGTCGGGAAGACGCTCCTTGAGCGAGGGGACCGGATCCATGATCACGGCTCGCATCGTCGCGGCTTCGGTTTGACGCCGGTACAACGAGCGCCCCGTGAGTGTCTCGAAGAGACAGACGCCAAGCGCGAAGATGTCGAGCCGGTGGTCGGCCTGACCAGCAGTGCACTGCTCGGGTGCCATGTAGGCAAACTTGCCCTTGACCACGCCGGCTTGAGTCTTGTGAGCCCTATGATCTGCCTTTGCGATCCCGAAGTCGAGGAGCTTCACCGCGCCCGTGTAGGCAATCATGATGTTGTGAGGTGATACGTCGCGATGGATGATGTTGAACGGCTCGCCGTGTTCGTCATTTGCGATGTGCGCGTAGTGCAGCGCCCGTGCTACGTCGACGCCGATGCGAATTGCGATAGGCAGCCCTACACCACCAGAGTTGCGCGCTTTGCGAATCAGCCTTCCCAGGGGCACGCCGTTGACCCATTCCATCACGATGAAGTGCGACCCTTCGTCCGCACCGAATTGATGGAACTGGCAGATGTTCGGGTGCTTGAGCTGCATCCCGATACGCGCCTCGTCGAGAAACATCTGAACGAAGTCACTGTCCTGCTCGAAATGGGGAAGGATCCTCTTCACCACCAGGAATCGATGATCACCCTCGGTGTTGGCGTGACGCGCAAGAAGGATCTCCGCCATGCCGCCTAGCGCGAGCCTTCCAAGAACGTCATAGCCGGCGAACTTTCCGAGGACCGGAAGATCGACTGGCGGTCTGGGCAACTGGCTGGCTGCGGAATCCTGTGTCACGTCGTCCCCAGACACTTTCCCAGCCGACGCCTACCGCGCATTTCGCCCGGTGCCCGGCTCTCCCCCAAAGGAAAGTGTCGCTCCGCACAGCATAGCGACTCGAATGGGCGAGCGCCTACTTCGTGATGGGAAAATCCAAACGGGATCGGAAACCTGTGGGGTTTCTCACAAGATGCGCTCGGTATGGCTGAGCTCGCGGCACATGTTCTTCTGGTGCGCTTCGAGCGTGCCTCCACCAATCTCGAGGAGCTTGGCGTCGCGCCACAAGCGCTCCACGGCGTACTCGGAGACGTAGCCATAGCCGCCCAGCACTTGGATCGCCCGGTCCGCGACATCCTTGCCCATCGTCGAGGTGAACAGCTTCACCCCGTCGGAGTCGAGGCGGTGGCCTGGCGTCTCGAGGCTCATCGTCGCGGCGGTGTAGTACGTGTACGCACGACCTGCCATGTACTCGGCATACGATTGGGCGATGTAGCGCTGAATCTGGCCGAAGTCCCTCAGCGGCTTGCCAAACGACGAGCGCTCACTCGCATAGCGATTCATGACTTCGATGGATCTCCGCGCAATTCCGAGACTCATGCCGGCCAGAGTCACCCGCTCGATCTCGAGGTTGCGCATCATGTGCAGCGTTGCCGCTCCCTCGGAGCCGACGAGGTTCTCGGCTGGGACTTCGCAATTCTCGAACACGAGCTCAGCCGTGGTCGACGCGCGCATTCCGAGCTTGCCCTTGATCTTCTGGCCGAGGCTAAATCCCGGAAAACCCTTTTCGACGATGAACATCGAGAGCTGGTTGCGCGGGCTGCCGTGGATGCGAGCGTAGACGAGGAACGTATCGCCGAGCTCCGTGTCGCTGATCGCTCCGTTTGTGATCCACATTTTGGCGCCATTGAGCAGGTAAACGCCTCCGTGCTTGGCCGCACTGGTCTGCATGCCAAGTACGTCGGTGCCAGCACCCGGCTCGCTCATACACATGCCGCAAACCTTCTTGCCCGAGCAGGCATCGGGCAGGTACTTGCTTCGCTGCGCGTCGCTCCCGTTGACCTGTAGGTTGTTGGCAAAGAGCATGGAGTGGGCGAGGTACGCCAAGGTGAAGCCCGGATCAGCGGCGGCGAGCTCTTCGTGCGCGATCACCGCCGCCACGGGATCTAGACCAGCGCCGCCAAATCGCTCCTCGACGGTAACGCCAAGAAGCCCCAAGTCACCGAGCTTGCGGAACAACTCTACGTTGAAGCGCTCCTCGTGGTCCGACTGCTCGGCCTGCGGGTCGACTTCTCTTTCGGTGAACGAACGAACGAGCTCGCGGAGGGCACGATGCTCAGCCGATGGATTGAACAGGTCAGTCACATCACGGGCTTAACACGCAAGCAGATGGATCGGAAGCGGACCGGCCCGACCAGCCCACTCATGCAGCGTCGGCGACCGAGGAGCTCGTCAAGATGCTCGTGACGATCGCCCGCGAGGCCGTGGCGGTCGCCCGGTCGAGGTCGTCGACGCGGCCGTCGAGATGAGCTTCTGCCAGTCCGAAAATGACGCTCACGAGGAGCTCTGCGTGGAGCGCAGCGTCGGCTGGCGTGACGTCGGGACGAACCCGCACTACGATTTGCCGCATCCGCTCTCGCAAGCTTCCGGTGAGGACAGTCCAGCGGCGGCCCAACGCGGAGGTTTGGTCCCGGCGATTGCTGAGGAAGACCTCGGCAAGCTTTCGATCTCGCACCAGAGAGCGCGTGCACTTCCGCACAGCCTGCTCGAGCACGTCGGCGGCCCGATCGAGCTCGGCCGACGCCTCCGGCTCGAGACCGGGACTGAGCTCCTCGGCGACCCATTCGGCCACCTGCTCGAGCGCTTGGTCCATGCTTCGGAAATGCACATAGAACGTGGGCTGCGCCACTCCCGCGAGCTGCGCGACGCGTCCGGTCGTCAAGGTGCCGTGGCCGTACCGCTGGATCGTTTTGAGGGTCGCCTGAAGGAGGCGACGCCGTGTACGTTCCTTGTTGATTTGCCGTGACATGCGGTTCGTGTAGCAGTCGAAACCGCCCCGTTCCATCGAAACTTGCGGCCGGGTTGTGCTAATTACGCAAAGGAAACAAAGTCACAGCCACGCGGGCGCAGAATATGCGCGCGGGTCATGATGAACGAACCTCTGCAACATTTGACCGAGAAGAGCGTGAACAACGGTTTTGCGCCGGGCTGGTACATCGTTGCAGCGAGCGGGGACGTCGGAGCGAAGCCCAAAGCGGTTTCATTGAACGGGTTACCGCTGGTTACATTTCGTGACTCAGCCGGACAAACCATCGCCCTGCTCGATCGTTGCTCGCACCGCAACGCGCCGCTCTCTGCTGGCCGTGTCGCTGGCGACAACATTCAATGCCACTACCACGGCTGGGAGTTCGACGGAGCAGGTGTCTGCAGAGCGGTGCCCGGCCTTTGCGGTTCGCCGGATCACCCCGCTCGTCGTGTTCCAGCGTTCGCTTGTCGTGATTCGCAGGGCTGGGTGTGGGTCTACTCCGAGGCCGATGTCGAACCGCCGTCTGCGCCGTACAGGATACCTTGCGCGGACGAGCCTGGATACCTCACCATTCGCGAGCGGCTCGAAATGCCGGGTCCTCTCGACGCCGTGGCGGAAAACGCACTGGATGTTCCGCACACTGCGTTCGTCCATGCCGGCCTCTTCCGAAAGAACAAGGATCGAAAACCCATCGAGGTGGTAATCCGCGCGCTGGAGGGTGGCGTAGAAGCGCAGTTCATCGGCGAGCAACGTCCCGAAGGCTTGGCCGGCCGCATCCTTGCCCCGCAAGGGGGCGAGGTATTTCATTGGGACCGATTCCTGCTCCCCTGTATCGCACAGGTCGAATACCGCCTGAGCGAGCACAGTCACATCATCGCCACAACCGCACTGACGCCGCGCAGTCCGACGGTCACCGACATGTTCGCCACGGTAGCGGCCAAAGCGCCCGTCCCGAATCTCATCCTGAGAACAGTGTTCAAGCCGGTCGCGCTCAGGATCCTGCGGCAAGACATGGAGATCCTCCGGCGCCAAACCGAGCAGGTGCAGCGCTTTGGCGCCGAGAGCTTCGCCTCCACCGAGATCGACGTTCTTGGGCTCCGCATCAAAAAACTGCTGCGCGAAGCGGCGAGCGGTAAGGCCATCAGCGCTCAAGAAGAGCGCCGAATCAAAATGCTGGTTTGATGCGGATTGGTGTACCCTGATAGCCCATGGGGTCAGGGAACAAGTCGGATTCGACCTATCTGATCAAGAACGCGCCCTCGGATCGCATCGAGGCTCCGAGTCCCAGCGAAGCCCCGCAGACAGAGCCTCCGGATGGCCGCTGGCGAACCTCGAATCCGCCACCTGGTGAGAGCTTAGAGGCCAAGTGGTGGCCTGACCGCGAGCTCGGAAAGGCATTCCGCCGCTGGACGTCGATTCCGCCAGCGAGGGGAGACGACGCCCGCATGATGGCGATGAAGTTTCTGGTCGAGCACCTGAACGTCGGTGACCTCAGCGCGGTGGGCAGCGCACCGCGAGCCCCGCTGCCCACGATAGAGCCTCCGGATTTCCTCGCGCGGGTGCGGACCATGGTCGTTCGTCTCGGGATGCACGGACCCAACGAGGAAGCTCCCGACCATGGGACCTTGCTCGCGATGGGCGAAGATGTTTTGCCGGTGCTCAGAGACTTTTTTCCCGGGCGACTCTGGTTCAATCGTTGGGAACCGCACGTACAGCCTCCGGCAGGGAGCAGCGTGTCCGGACTGTGCAGAACGCTCGTGGCGTTCGGCGAACCAGCCGTGCCCTTCGTCGGAGAGCTTCTGAGGTCCGACGACCCAGAAACGCGTTACTATGCGTCGCTCGTCGCAGCGGAGCTTCCGCATCCGCGTCTGCTAGAGCCGCTGGCGACTGCACTGTTCGACGACGACCAAGGCGTATCTCGGAGCGCCCTCTATGCGCTCGAGCTTTTCCACGAACAAGAAGGCATCGAAGGCCTCAAGGAGTCCCTCAGAGCGCTCGCGGTCGCCTCAGACAGCGATCAACGTTCGCGCTTGCTCGCCATTCGAGCGCTCGCCGTGCTGCGCGACGAGGCCTGCGTCGAGGCACTGATCCCCGTGCTTTCCGAGCGTAGCGTCATCGGAGAGGCTGCATGGCGCGTGCTTCGCATGCTGACCGCGCAGGATTTCGGGGACCGGGCAGCGGATTGGCATGCCTGGCTCCTGGCCAATCGTGAGCGGTCGCGCGTCGAGTGGCTGATCGACGGTCTCGATCACCCGGACGCCGAGGTCCGCGCCATTGCAAGCCGAGACGTCGTTCGCGCTTCCGGTCACGACTACGGCTTCAAGACAGACATGGCGAGCCAGGATCGCAAGGCGATCCGCGAACGATACCGACTTTGGTGGGCTGCGCAGAGCTCAGTGCAAGACTGAGCGCTTCATGAGAGCAGCTTTGCGGCGATCGAAGAGGCCAATTTGCCATCAACCTGGCCGGGATAGCGCGCCTTGATCTCCCGCATGACCTGTCCGAGATCCTTCTTACTAGAGAGCCCGAGCTCCTCGATGATCTTGGCTATCGCCTCGCGGGCCTCATCTTCGCTGAGCTGTTTTGGAAGATAGCGTTCGATCACTTCGATCTCCGCTTGCTCCTTGTCCGCGAGATCCTGCCGGCCCCCTTCGACGTAGCTCTTGATGCTCTCACGTCGTGACTTCACCGCGCGGGACAGAACGGCGAGCTCATCGGGATTTTCGAGTGTCAGGAGCTCGGACTTGATCATGCGAAGCGTATCGCGGGTCACTTCGTCCCGAGCGAGCATGGCCGTCTTGAGGTCGGCGTCGATCTTTTCTAGCAGTGCCATGAGCGAAGCCTGTGCGCGCGCGGCTAGCCGCGCAATGCCTCGACCACCCTCAACGCATTGCCGCCGAGAATCTTCCCAATCCGCAGCTCCGACCAGCCTCGGTCGAGCATTTCTTGAACCAGCCGCGGCAGCGCCCAAATTCCAGGCAAATCGCGCGGAGGAATGATGAATCCGTCGTAGTCCGTACCAATCGACGCGTAGTCTTCTCCTACGGTAGCGACGATGTGCTGGAGATGGTCGACCAGCGTGGCGACGGTGACGCGACCTCGACCGAGGTAGGCAGCGTGCATCATCACACCAACGGTTCCACCGGAGTCGGCTACCGCGCGAAGCTGCAGGTCGCTGATGTTTCTCCAGTGCTCATAGACGCCGGCCAGGCCAGTGTGCGTCACGAGAAGTGGCTGTGTCTTATCGTGTACCTCCACCGCATCGAAAAACCCCGGGCGGCTGATGTGGGCAAGATCGACGCCGATCCGAAGCTCGTTCAAACGCTCGACGTACGCCTTGCCAAAATCGGTCAGGCCTGCGCTTCGCCCCCCTCCGGGCGCACTCGTGGCACCTAGTCGCGACGAGGTGAGGTGGAGGAGCGTCACCCGAAGCACGGACTGGTCGGCGAGCACGTCGAGCGCGTCGAGATCATGGTCGAGGGCGTTGCCACCTTGAATGCCGATGAAGGCCGCATGCTCGCCAGAGGCTCGCGCCGCGCGGAACTCCGCGGCGTTCCGAACGTGCCGCACCCCAGGCGCCTCATCGAGCAAGTTCCGAAGGGAAGCGAGGTTCTGCTCGAACACCTGCCGGCGGCGCCCAGCAGCTCGCAGCGGATTGGTCGAGATCACCCAGGTGGCGCCGCCGAGCCCTACCTGCTGGACGCTTGGAAGATCCGCGTGACCAAAGAACCGACGGCCGAAGAGCCCGCCCCTGTGAACGCGATTGAGGTCGTAGCCGAAGATTCGGCGCCAGAGGAACGACTCGATGTGGAGGTCGATCGCGTCCGAGCTGAGGAAGATCTCGGCAGCCTCTTGCGAGATCCCGAGCGCATTGGCGATCGACGCTGCCTCCATCGAAACGCTTCCCTAACACGCCGCGTACGAGATCGCCGTAATCCCGGCTATTTGGCCGAAATCTTCAAAATTGCCGTTTTGTAAATCGTCTGTAAATGCCTGTTTTTGGGTCACTTCGGTTGACGCGACCCCTCACCCCACGCACATTGGGGCTTCCCGGCTAGTTAAGTTGTAAACAGCCGAGGCACAGAAAGGACAGGAGATGTTGTCGGCGACCCCATCAGCGGCAGGTGGCAAGTCCTCGGATTTGCTGAGCTCCCGCTCAATCAAACACGTGGTGGTCCTCGGTGCGAACGGCGCGATGGGCCTCGGAAGCGGTGCTCTGTTCACGACGGTGGTACCGCGGGTCACCTTTTTGGCGCGCACCAAGGAAAAGGCAGATGGCGGGCTCGCTGCTGCGGTGAAGATGGTCCGCTCGAGCACGGTGGCCAAGCGAGTCGACACCGGAAGCTACGATGCAGACTTCGATCGCGTGGTTGCGGAAGCCGACCTGATCTTCGAAGCCGTAACCGAGCAGCTCCCGCTCAAGAAGGAGTTCTTTGATCGCATCGACAAGGTGCGACGTCCGGACTCGATTGTCGCAACGGTCACTTCCGGTCTCTCGATCAATCTGCTGGCTGAAGGCCGCAGCGATTCGTTCCGAAAGAACTTCGTCGGCCTGCACTTCTTCAACCCACCCAACGTGATCGTCGGGACCGAGCTGATCGCGGGCAAAGACACGGACCCCAAGCTGGTCGACTTCCTCGACGAGTACTGCACGAAGCTCCTCGGACGCGCAATGGTGCGAACGGCCGACACTGCTGGCTTTGCTGGCAATCGGGTCGGCTTCAAGGTGCTCAACGAATGCGCGATCCTCGCCGAGCAGCACGGACCGCTCTTGGTCGACGAGCTCGTGGGCCCCTACACCGGCCGAGCGATGACGCCACTGGCAACCATCGATCTGGTCGGCTGGGACATCCACCGCGCGATCGTCGACAACATCTACGAGCTCGCTCCAGACGAAGCGCATGAAACGCTGAAGCTTCCGAAGTACATGGCCGAGCTCATGGCCAAGGGCGTCCTCGGCCGCAAGACCGGCGGAGGCTTCTTTGGCAAGGACGACGCAGGCGGGCGTATCGTGCTCGACCCGAAGACTCAGAACTACGTCTCGAAGTCCTCGATCTCCCGACCGGACCTCGGCTTCATCGACGAGATTTCGAATCTTCATCGCGTGGGACGATACGTGGACGGGATGCGCGCCTTCGCTGCGGCAACCGGACCATATGCGGCGATCGCGCAAAAGGTGATCGCTGGATACATCAGCTACTCGTTCAACCGAGTCGGAGAGGTAACGGACGACATTTCCGGGATCGATCGAATCATGGGCTACGGCTTCAACTGGGCGCCTCCAAGCGTCCTGGTCGACACCATCGGCCTCAAACCGACCATTGAGATGATCGAAAAGGCTGGGCTCGCGGTGCCAGCCGCACTGGCAAACGCCCAAGAGGGCACAACGTTCTTCGATGACCCTCAGGTCAATGTGGGTAAGTTCTTCGTCGCTGCATGAGCGAAAGGTTTTGGTGAAAGAAATGGCACAGGTTCCAGAAGTTTACGTTCTCGGCGGCTATCAGACGGACTTTGCTCGTAACTGGAGCAAAGAGAAGAAGCACTTCGTCGCCATGATGCGCGAAGCGGTACTCGGCGCGCTCGAGGAGACTCAGATTGAGCCGAGCGAAGTCGAAGTGGCACACACCGGCAACTTCGCCGCCGAACTCTACAGCAAGCAGGGCCACCTCGGTGCGTTCTTCTTGGAGATCGACCCGGCGTTCAGCGGCATTCCTACGGCACGTCACGAAGCGGCTTGCGCATCGGGCAGCATCGCCCTCCTCGCCGCCTCGGCTGAGATTGAGGCGAAGCGATACGATCTCGCATGTGTGGTCGGCGTCGAGCAGATGAAGACGGTCGGCCCGGGCGAAGGTGGTGACTTCCTCGGCACCGCCGCTTGGTACGAGCTGGAGGCCAAGGGAATCGAGTTCCCTTTCCCCAAGCTTTTCGGCAAGCTAGGTGACGAGTACGACAAGCGCTACGGACTCAAGGACGAGCACCTCGCAGAGATCAGCACGATCAACTATGCGAATGCCAAGCTCAATCCAAACGCGCAGACCCGCACCTGGTACATGAACTACGACCACGCGATGAGCCGGGACGAGTTCAACGGCAGCATCGGGGGCCGCATCCACATCTCGGACTGCTCTCAGGTCACGGACGGCGCGGCCGCGATCATGGTCGCCTCAGCAGAGTACGCCAAGAAGTGGGCCGACCGGGTCGGCGTGCCACTCGAGTCGATTCCCCGCATCAAGGGATGGGGGCACCACACCGCGCGGATTCAATTCGAGGACAAGATCGAAGAGAGCCGCAACGCCAAGTACGTCTTGCCGCACGTCCGGAGCACGGTGACCGATGCGCAGAAGCGCGCGGGAATCGCAAACAGCGACGGTATCGATGCGATCGAAACCCACGACTGCTTCACCACCTCCGAGTACATGGCGATCGACCACTTCGGCCTCACCGCACCCGGCGAGAGCTGGAAGGCGATCGAAGCCGGTGACATCGCCTTCGGTGGCAAGACGCCGATCAACCCGAGCGGCGGCCTCATCGGAGCCGGCCACCCGGTGGGCGCCACTGGCGTCCGCCAGGTGCTCGATTGCCACAAGCAGGTCAGCGGAGAAGCAGGCGACTATCAGGTCGAGGGCGCGAAAAACGTCCAGACGCTCAACATCGGTGGCTCGGGCACGACCAGCGTCAGCTTCATCATCGGAGTCTGACCTCCAAAGAGGGACACCGGGGTCCCTCGACCCCGGTGGAAACTCTCCTCCCTGCCTGCTACGACGGCGCGATGCGATACTCGCGCGCGTTCATTCCGACCGTCAAAGAAGTCCCCAAGGACGCGACGATGCCGTCGCACGTGCTCATGCTTCGGGCCGGGTACGCCCGGATGGTCGGGGCCGGCATCTACGAGCTCTTGCCGTTGGGAACGCGGGTCCTTCACAAGATCGAGCAGATCATCCGCGAAGAGATGGACGCAGCAGGAGCCCAGGAGCTTCTCATGCCTACGTTTGTTCCCGCCGAGTACTTCAAAGAGACCGGACGTTGGGATCTCTATGGCCAGACACTCCTTCGGATCAAGGATCGCAAGGG
Organism: Polyangiales bacterium; assembly: GCA_035686645.1. Lineage (GTDB taxonomy): Bacteria > Myxococcota_A > Polyangia > Polyangiales > Houyiibacteriaceae > SG8-38. Next base: position 17,782 of record DASRZF010000204.1, on the reverse strand, counting down.
TGGCGAGTATCATCTGGCGCCTACGCACGAGGAGATCATCACCGACCTCGTGCGGCGGGAGATCAAGAGCTACCGACAGCTTCCACTGAACTTGTACCAAATCCAGCTGAAGTACCGCGACGAGCCACGGCCGCGGGCGGGGCTCTTGCGCTGCCGCGAGTTCATCATGAAGGACGCGTATTCATTCGACGTGTCCGAAGAGGCCGCGCTCGAAAGCTACGCGCAGATGCGCGATACATACCATCGGATCTTTACTCGGCTCGGACTCGAATACCGCGTCGTCGAAGCCGATAGCGGAGCGATCGGCGGCAAACAAAGCGCCGAGTTTCAAGTTCTGGCGCAGACCGGGGAAGACTGGATCGTCGCGTGCGATGCGTGCGACTACGCGGCCAACGTAGAGGTTGCAACGGCCGGCTCGAGTCAGTTTTCTGCGAGCGCGTCGGTGGGGAAGGACCTAGCCGAGCTCGAAAAGGTCGAGACGCCCGATACGCGTACGATTGACGAGGTCGTAGCCTTCTTTGGTGGCGACACCACGGCATCCAAGACCTTGAAGTCTTTGCTCTACGTCGCCGGCGACGAAGTCATTCTCGCCATCGTTCGCGGTGACCACGAGATCAACGAGATCGGGCTCGCGCGGCTACTCGGTGTCGACGAGGTCGTGCTGGCGTCCGACGCAGCCGTGAAGGCAGCGACTCGGACGGAGATCGGTTTCGTGGGTCCGGTCGGGTTCAAAGGCCGCATCATCGCCGACCCGGATGCGGTTGCTGTGAGGAACGCGATCGCGGGCGCTGGCGAGACCCCGTACCACTACAGGAACGTGAACCACGGCAGGGACTTCGAGGCCGAGGTCGCTCCGATTCGGCAAGCCACCTCCGGGGACCCTTGCCCCAACTGCGACGGCAGGCTCGAGCTCTACCGGGGGATCGAAGGGGGTCATATCTTCGTCCTCGGCACGCACTACAGCGACAAGATGAACGCATCCTTCCTAGACGAAGCGGGAACGAATAGGTCGATCGTCATGGGTTGCTACGGCATCGGCGTCAGTCGCTTGGTCGCTGCCATCATGGAACAGCACCACGACGAGCACGGAATCCGCTGGCCAGTCCAAGTAGCCCCCTACCAGGTGATCATCACCCCCATTGGCAAGGACGCCGAACCCCTTGCGGCCGCGACCGAGATCTACGAGGCGCTTCGAGCAGACGGCGTCGAAGCTCTCCTCGATGACCGCCCGGAGCGACCGGGCGTCAAGTTCAAGGATGCCGACCTCCTGGGGATTCCCGTTCGGATTACGGTCGGTGCGCGCGGGCTAGAGCAGGGGACCGTGGAGCTCAAGAAGCGCATCGAAAGCGAGTCAACGGACGTGCCCGTGAAAAACGCCGTCGAGGCAGCAAAGGCCGCCTTGGCCGAGCTTGGGGCCTGAGCCTATGTCCAGAGGCGACGCGGTCTACCAGACGGCAAAGTGGCGCACCCTCGGGCTGGCACTGGGCTTTGCGGTGCTGGCCGGGGTCGGCGTAGTCACCGTCCTCCTTCCCGAGCTCGCGGATGAGCCTGATGCCGAGGAACAGAGCAGCAGCGCGACCAGCGAGGACCTAGAATCCGACACGCACTTGCAAGAATGACGCGCAGGCGGGCCGAACACGTATAAAGAGGGAGTGCCAGCCACTCGATCTTTGCGTCTCACCTCACAAATTTGCCATCTTGTAGGGAGCATGACCCAGCGCGGAATCATCGCTCTCCTCTTCGCGGCGGTGCTGTTCGCATCGCTTGCGCGATCGGCTCACGCATCACCCGACGTTCCGATGTGCGTGGCTGATGGGAACAATGCGAGTGACCCACCGCTGAGCCTCGTTCAGTGGCGGGCTCCCATGTGCGGTCCGTACCTCGATGCATTCGCCATCGCTGAAGCCAAGCCGCCGAAGGAGCGCGCGGTCGAAGCATATCTTGCGGCCGGCGATCAGATCGCGGCGGCAAGCTACGAAGAAGCTCGACTTCAGCTCGACCTGGCCCGCCGGGGACTCCCGCGGATCGTCGACCGAATCGCGCTGCAGAGCGCACGACTCGAGCTCCTCCGCAATCAGCCCGCTCGAGCGGCCGCCTTCTTTGCAGAAGCTCAGCAGAGCCCGCACGAATCCGTGAGGTTCGAAGCCCGATACGGGGAAGTGCTGTCGCTTCTTCGTGCGGACGACCCCGGAGCGGATCAGCTCATGAGCCATCTCTTGGACGACTACCCCGAAGCTCCGAAGCGCAGCGAGCTCATCTTCGAGCAAGTCCAGAGCCTGATTCGTCGGTCTCGCTACGAGGAGGCAATCGCGGTCATGCACGCGGTCCGCGTCGAGCAGCCGGGAAACCGCCTCGCAGGCTGGGCTGAGGCCGAGCTCAACCGTCTCGAGACGCTCGGCTACGAGACGCCGTCGATGACCGGCGACGAGCGCGTCGAGCGCGCGCGCCGCCTGGTAGGCACCGGCCCTCTAGAGCAGGCCAAGGTGGAGATCGCGGCGCTCCTCGAAAGCCCGCTCACGGGAGAGCAGCACGCCGAGGTGCACTACCTAGCGGGACGACTCGCCCGCGATGAAGGTCGTTGGCAGGCCGCGGAAACCTATCTTCGCACTGCTCAGCTCTTTCCAATGGAGAGCCTCGCTGCGCAGCGCAACGTCGAAAGTCGGGCGAGCGGCATGGCCGAGACGGCGCGGGCTCGCGATCCGAAATACGTCCAGCAGCAGCTCACGGGCTTGCGCGCCGGGCGCTCGAACGCGTCGATTCCTTCAGTCCGTCTCCTCGACATGTTGAAGCTGGCCTCGGCCGCCGGTCTTCGAGCTGACACGGATTCGATCCTGCAAACGCTGGACAAACGAGCTGGGGTGCCTTCGCCCGTCCTTTTCGGTGCAGCCATGGCAGCAGTGGGAACCGGAAGCGAAGGGCACATCATCGAGCTCCTGGAAAACCTCGTGAAGCGTCCCGGAGCGAGCTACCAGGCGGCAGGGATGTACCATTTGGCGCGCGCTTTGGAACGCTCCGGCAGGTTGGTCGAGGCGGCACTCTACTTCACTCAAGCGAAGTCTACAGCGGAAGCGCAGGGAGACCTCTACTACGCGCTCTGGGCCTCCAACGGGCTTCAGAGGCTCGAGCATGGCGAGCGAAGCGGCAGCCTCGAGGGACTTTCCAATCCAGAAGAAATAGACGTGCCCCGCGCGCCCCGAACCTCGAATCGCGCGCTCGCCAAGAAGCTCGAACCAATCGGAGAGCTCCACTGGGAGAGCTATCCGTGGATCGCGCGCGCTGCCGACCTTCTTCGTGTGGGAGAACGCGAGGCTGCAACGGCCGAATTGTTCGAAACCTACCTCACCTGGCGTCATGCGCTTGGAAAGCCGATCGCCAGAGCGGGACTCACCTGCGTTGCCCAAGCCGACAGCCGAACGCAAGAGCCGATCGCGAGCGATGTACGAGTCGCGCGCCTCGAACTGTCCAACGAAGAGCGTTCCACCCTAGCAGAGGTGGCCATCGCCCTTGGTGACATGGGAACCGCAGGCGGCTTCCAGGGTCCGGAATTCATCGATACCCTGCCCCGCGCCTACGAATGGCTCGCGGTCCCGGCAGCGAACCGCTACGGCCTAGACCCGAACCTTCTGCTCGCAGTCATGCGAGTCGAGAGCGCGTACCAGAAGCACATCGTTTCGTACGCCGGCGCGGTCGGTCTCATGCAGATCATGCCTCGTACGGGGCAGCTCATTGCCCACGCTCTCGGTCACGATGATTTCACTCCGGCTGATCTCCTCGACCCCGAGCTCAACCTCGAGTTTGCGGCCTGGTATCTGACATCTTTGATTCGGCGCTTCGATGGTCGTTTGCCACTCGCGATCGCGGCGTATAACGGCGGTCCCCACAACGTACGGCGATGGATTCAAGAAAGCCCCGCTGATGCGCCGGTCGATGTCTTGTTGGAACGAATCCCTTTCACTCAGACGCACAGGTATGTCCGCAAGGTGCTCACGCACTACGAGGCGTACCGGAAGCAGCGCGAGCTTGCGATGCCGCAGCTTGCGCTCACCATTCCAGCTCAGCGCCTTGATCCACTCGCTTTTTAGGAGAATCCGTGATGTCCGAAGCAGTCGATGCGGTCGTGATCGGCGCTGGCGTGGTTGGTCTCGCTTGCGCCCATGAGCTCTCAAAGCGCCTCGACTCTGTCGTAGTGATCGAACGCGAGGTCGGGCCCGGCAGAGAAATCTCGAGCCGCAACAGCGGCGTCGTTCACGCGGGGATCTACTATCCGAAGGACTCGATGAAGACGAGACTCTGCATCGAAGGTAATCGACGCCTGTACCAGTGGTGCGAGAAGCACGACGTGCCGCACAAGCATACGGGCAAATTGATCGTCGCTACGAACGCCGAAGACGAGCAACGTCTTCGCGCCATCGCCCGCCACGCAAGCGAGATCGGCGCCGCCGAGCTTCGCTTGATGACCGCAGCGGAAGCGACGGCGCAGGAGCCGGAGCTTCGTTGCGCGCTCGCCCTTCACTCTCCTAGCTCCGGCATCGTCGACGTACACGAGCTGATCGCGAGCCTCGTGCACGAAATCAAGGAAGCGGATGGCATGATCGTCTACCACACGCAGGTAGACCAGATTCTGAAAACCCGAGATGGCTGGCTCGTCCGAACGGCCGACACGACCGGTAGCGAAATGGAGCTGGAAGCAAAACGAGTCGTCAACGCGGCCGGCCTTGCGGCTCTGGACGTCGCGGCAAGATCGGGCTTGCCCGAAACTGAGCGTCCCTGGCGGCTGTACCCATGCAAGGGCTCGTATTTCGCGCTCGGTGCCGGTGCTCCTACGACGCGCAATAGCTTGATCTATCCGCTTCCTTCGGGAGGCGGACTGGGGGTTCACATCACCGCGGACATCGCTGGCGCGCGTCGCGCAGGTCCCGACGCCGAGTTCGTCGAGACGATCGACTACTCCGTCGACGAATCCCGGGCGGAACGCTTTGCCGAGGCAGTCGCCCGCTATCTGCCCGCGATCCGGCCCGAGCACTTGACACCGGACTATAGTGGGATTCGCCCGAAGCTAGTCGGCCCGGAGGGCGGCTTCGCAGACTTCGTGATCACCATGCCCGCTTCGCAACCGGGCCTCGTGCACCTGGTTGGTATCGAATCTCCAGGGCTCACCGCAGCTCTTTCGATCGGTGCGCACGTGTCCAAGCTGATCGCTTAGGGCTTGCGCCGCCGCCTGCAGGTATGCATAACCCGGGCGTCTAAAGGAGTGCCATGAGCCATCGTGTCCTTATCATTGGCAGCGGACCTGCCGCCCATACCGCAGCGATTTACGCCGCTCGCGCCGAGCTCAAGCCCGTCCTTTTCGAAGGTTTCATGGCCGGTGGCATCGCCGCAGGTGGCCAGCTGACCACCACCACGGACGTCGAGAACTTCCCGGGTTTTCCCGAAGGGATCATGGGTCCGGAGCTCACCGACCGGTTTCGCGCGCAGTCGCAGCGATTTGGCACGACGATTCACACTGAGACCATCAACGAGATCGACTTCTCCAGCCGCCCGTTCCGCTTCAAGGCGGACGCCCAGGAGGGCAGCGCCGATTGCGTGATCATCGCAACCGGTGCGACGGCGAAGCGTCTCGAGATTCCCGGCGCCAATGATGGAGAGCTCTGGCAAAAGGGAATCTCCGCCTGCGCTGTCTGCGACGGAGCGTTGCCCGCGTTCCGAAATCAGCCGCTCGCCGTGATCGGAGGCGGCGACTCGGCGGTCGAGGAAGCGTCGTTCCTCACGAAGTATGGATCGACCGTGTACATCATTCACCGGCGCGATGAGCTCCGCGCTTCGAAGATCATGCAGCAGCGCGCGCTCGACAATCCGAAGATCCAAATGCTCTGGTCGCAGGTCGTGACGCAGGCCAAGGGCGCCGACTTCCTCGAAGCGATCCGGGTCAAGAACCTCAAGACCGACGAGGAGCGAGACATTCCTGTCGCCGGGCTCTTCTTCGCGATCGGCCACACCCCGAACACCGCCTTCCTGAACGGCCAGATCGACACCGATGAGCAGGGCTACATCGTGACCAAGCCCGACTCGACTCAGACCAACATCCCGGGTGTCTTCGCCGCCGGCGACGTGCAGGACAAGAAGTGGCGCCAGGCGATCACGGCCGCCGGTACGGGTTGTATGGCAGCTCTAGAAGCGGAGCACTTCTTGGGGTCGAATTCCTAAGGGTTGAAACGGGCACCTTTGCCGTTTCCGTTGCCGTTTCCATTGCCGTTCTTGCGTTCGCGACGCTCTTGTTTGCGCAAGACCGCCTGAGCGCGCCGCTCCTTGGTCTTAGGCGATGGGACTCGCCCCCGGTGCGCCGCTTGTTCGCTGTGGTGTTCGTCGAAAGAGCCAGGCTGCGCGCCAAGCTCGAAGAACGCCACTTCGCGTTTCGCGCGCTCCCCTAGCCGAAGGGGAACGATCGCAGCACCGACCCCGGCACCTACATAGACCGCCCCTTTTTTGTCCTCAGCGTCTCTCGAACCATAGAGGCCATGAATGTATTTGTGACCGGCTAGCTTGCCTACCGAGAGCTCGTGAAGCCTGGCAACGGTGACCTGCCCTGCATGGGTGTGGCCCGAGAACACCAGGGGGACGCCTTCCTCCCAGAGCGCATCGGCCTCCTCTGCGATGTGGGATAGCGCGATGACGGGAAGGTCCGCTCGGAGACCCTTGAGCGCCTCGCGTCGATCGGCATGCCCGGTATACGCGTCATCGAGCCCGACGACCTGGAGTGGCTGATGTCCGATGGTGATGCTGGTGTGCGCGTTGTCGAGCACCTCGGCGCCGCCGCGCCGGAGCGCCTGCCGCACAGGCTCTGCCCCCGCCCAGTGATCATGGTTCCCGAGCACGGCAAACACCGGGGCGTCGATCTTGCTGATTACGTCGGTGAGGTCGTCCAGGTAGACCTGGCTGTGACACACGAAATCGCCGCTGATGACCACGATGTCGGGCTTGCCTGCGTTGGTCATGGACACTGCGTCGTATTGCACGGCCATGGGCGTGACGCGTCCCACGTGCAGATCCGTGAGATGCGCGACCCGGACCCCTTCGAGGTGCTCGAGAAAGCACTCGGGACCCGCGAAACGTCGAATGCGAAACCGGCGCGAGGTGTCCTGCCACGGATCTCTCTCGCGCAGGAGCTTCGTTCGGAACTTTCGCAGTCCTTCAATGGTGGCCGATCGGCTCATGTTCGATCCAATGTAATCATTCCGATCAATGCCCGCACGAATCTGACGGCGGACGCTTCTTCGTCAATCTCGAGACAGGCACGTCTGGACCCTGAGACCGGCGTTGATTTCGCTTCTTACCGCGGAGCCGCCAAATGACGTAGGCGCTGGCGGACGCGACGATCAAGCCTGTCACGATTTGCTGCCAGGGCATACCCAAAACCTATCCGAAACCCATTAACTGCCCACCCTGATACACCAGAAAGGAGGCGATGTAGGCGAGCACCGTCATGTAGGAGAATAGGAAGACGGGCCACTTCCAGGAGCCGGACTCCTTCCTCACTACGGCGATCGTGCTCATGCATTGGCAAGCCAGGAGGAAGAACACCATGAGCGAAACGCCGCTGAGAGGGGTCATGACGGGAGTCCCGTCGGCATGGCGTGCCTCCCGGAGGGCCGTTCGGAGGGGCTTGTTCTCCTCGTCCGCCTCGCCGATTCCGAAGACCACGCCCAGTGTGGATATGAACACCTCGCGGGCGGCAAAGGCGCCGATGATTCCGACCCCAATCTGCCAGTCGAAGCCAATTGGCCTCAGCAGCGGCTCGATCGCGTGACCAAAGCGGCCGCCAAAGCTGAACGCGAGCTGCTCACCGGCTTCCTTGGAATCGAGCGATTGTAGCGCCTCGGCTTGCTTCGGCTCTGCAGCCGCGGTCTCTAGAATCCGTTGGCGCTCCCCGGCGTAGTGCTGAGCGATATCATCGGACTTGGGGAACGAGAGCAGCGCCCAGAGCAGGATCGTCATCGCGAGGATGATCGTGCCCGCATCGACCAGGAAGATGCGCAGCCGGCGCCAGGCATTGAGCCAGAGGATCTGGGCCGAGGGCCAACGGTACGGCGGCATTTCGAGCACGAACGTGGGTGCCGGACCGGGTAGCACCGTCCTTCGAATGACGGCCGCGGCCGCGAGTGTGACGAGGACCGACAGGGTATACATGGAGAACAGGGCTACAGCGCCAGCACTGAACCAACCGAACGACTGTCCCGCGAAGACCGTGCCCACGACCAAGATGTAAATCGGTAGGCGCGCGCTGCACGACATCAACGGAAGTGCAAGCATCGTCACGAGACGGTCTCTTCGCCGTTCGATCGTACGGGTGGCCATGACGGCCGGCACCGCGCAAGCGAAACCCGACAGAAGCGGAACGAAGGCCTTTCCGTGAAGGCCGACCCCCTTCATCACCCTGTCGATGACGAAGGCCACGCGAGCGAGGTATCCGGAGTCCTCGAGGAACCCGATGAAGAGAAAGAGCATCAAGATTTGAGGCGCGAAAACAATCACGTTTCCGACCCCGGCGATGATCCCCTCGGAGACCAGGTCGCGAAACACCCCGGCCGGGATGAGCGCCGCGGCCTGCGCTTGCATGAACCCCGTGAGGCTCTCGATCCCCTCTATCAAGGGCTCGGCTCCGGCAAAAAGGGCCTCGAAGATTCCCAACATCACCACCGCGAAGATCAGGAGCCCGGCGAGCGGATGGGTCAGCACACGGTCGATGCGCTCGCTCCATGACGGACTCGGATCGTGCGCAGAGCAGGATTCCTTTAGCGCGCGATCGATCCAGGCATAGCGGGCCGAGATGATTTCGAGATCCAAGTTGCGACCCTCGGACTCTGCTACCGCTCGGGTCCGCTCCACGGCCTTCCTCACCGAATCGGGTACGTCACGAAGGCTATCATCCCCGAGCGAGAGGAGGCACCAGAGCGCAAACACCCGGAGCTGCTCGGGCGGCGTGCCCGGGCGCCATTCGGCGATGGCTGGAACGAGCTTGGTCACATCCGCTTGTGTCGTCTGCGGGTACTCGATTCCGAGCTCGGTCGGAACCGCGGAAGAGGCCAGCTCGTTCTCTAACGCTGCAACGAGCGCGTCCAGCCCTTTTCGTCTCGTAGCGACCACCGGGATGACCGGAGAGCAAAGGAGCGCCGCCAGCCGCTCCGTATCGATGCGAAGACCAAGGCGCTCAGCGGCATCCATCATGTTGAGCGCGATTACGACGGGAACTCCGGACTCGATCAGCTGCAAGGCCAGATATAGACCTCGCTGCAAGGTCGTTGCATCGACCACGCAAATCACCCCCGCGGTCTTTTCGTCGATCAGCGCGTTCACCGCTAGCTGCTCTTCTGGCGAGCCTGCGGTCAGGCTGTACATTCCCGGCACGTCCACCAACTCGATATTCAGCGCGCCCGATCGCAGGCGCGCGCTGGTCCTATCGACGGTCACCCCCGGATAGTTCCCAACGTGGGCACTTCCTCCCGAAAGAGCGTTGAACAGCGTGCTCTTTCCGCAGTTGGGGTTGCCGGCAATCAGGACCTGCCGGGCTGGTGCACCAGCGCTCACGCTGCTCCTTCGACGCGAACGGCGATCTTGGCTGCCTCGGCTCGACGCAGTGAAAGGGAGTAGTTTCGCAGCCGAAGCTCGATCGGGTCGCCAAGCGGCGCGACGCGAACGACGCGAACGCGGGTTCCAGGAAGCAGCCCCATCTCCATCAAGCGCCGAGATAGGCTGCGCCCGCAGTCGATCGACACGATCTCAGCGTGCTGCCCAAAGGGCAAATCGACGAGCGACGGTTTCATCCACTACTGATAATGAATTTCTTTTTCGATGGCAACCGCTTGGTTTTTGGGGCCAAGTCCCTATAACTCGGAACGGCTCAAGCTCAAGAAGGAGAATCATGGCCACCACTGCGCTCAAAGGAACCCCGGTTCAGACCAACGGCGACCTGCCCGCCCCTGGCAGCACTGCCCCGGACTTTCTCCTCGTGGGATCCGACCTCAGCGAAAAGAGGCTCAAGGACTTCGCGGGCAAGAAGAAAATCCTCACGATCAACCCGAGCTACGACACGCCCGTGTGCCAAGCGACGGCGCGAACTTTCAATGAGCGCGCAGCGAGCGCCAAGAACGTCGTCGTGCTGGTGATCAGCTCCGACCTGCCGTTTGCACAGAAGCGTTTCTGCGCGGCCGAAGGCCTGGAGGGTGTGATTCCGCTTTCCACGTTCCGAGGCAGCTTCCTCGACGACTATGGCGTCCGCATGGTCGACGGGGCCATGAAGGACCTCGCCGCGCGTGCGATTGTGGTCGTGGACGAGAACGACAAAGTCGTTCACACCGAGCTCGTCTCCGACATCGTCAAAGAGCCCGACTACGACGCTGCACTCACCGCGGCGCGCTAAGACAACAAGCGCTGTGCTTCTGCCACCACATGCTCTGCGGTGATGCCGTACTTTTCGTAGAGCACCTCGTACGGCGCAGAGGCGCCGAACCGATCGATGGTGACGAAGGCGGCTTCGTTGCCCACCCATCGATCCCAGCCTTGGCGAATCCCGGCCTCTATGACGACCTTGGCACCAGCACGCGGAAGCACCTCTCGCTGATACTGTTCATCTTGTCGCGCAAAAAGCTCCCAGCACGGCATACTGACGACACGGACGGCAGCACCTTCTTGCTCGAGGACGTCTGCCGCAGCGAGTGCGATCTCCACTTCGCTACCGGTGGCTACGAGGATCACGTCAGGACCGCCGCCCCCTGCCTCGCGGAGCGTGTAGGCGCCTCGCTTTGCCTTCTCAGCGCTTGCAAGGATCTTCCGATCGAGCACCGCCACGTTCTGCCGTGTGAGCGCCAGCGCCGCAGGACCATCCCACTCGAGCGCGGCTTTCCAACACTCGCGAACCTCGTTCGCGTCGGCCGGCCGAAACACCGCGAGATTGGGAATCGCACGCAACGCCGCGAGATGCTCGACGGGCTGGTGAGTCGGCCCGTCTTCCCCTAGGCCGATACTGTCGTGCGTGTAGATGTAGCGCGTGTGCAGCTTCATCAGCGCCGCGAGCCGAACTGAGGGCCGCATGTAATCACTGAACACCAGGAAAGTCGCGCCGTATGGGATGACGCCGCCATGGAGCGCCATTCCATTCAGAGCTGCCGCCATGCCGTGCTCACGAATGCCCCAATCGACGTTGCGGGGAATGCCCTCCGCGCCGGGCAAGAAGCTTGGAAGGCCCTTCATGTGGCTGTTGTTGGAGCCTGCCAGATCGGCGGAACCGCCGACGAGCCCGCCGATCTTCGCGGCCAGCGCGTTCAGCACGGCACCACTTGCCTTGCGGGTTGGAATACCCTTGGGATCGGCCTCGAACGCGGGGAGATCCTCATCCCATCCCGCAGGAAGCTCCCCCGCCATCACCGACTCGAGCTCGGCTGCCTGGTCCGGGAACTCGGCCCGGTAGCTTTCGAAGCGCCGCTGCCAGGCCCCGTAGCTCTTGGCCCCACGGTCCCGAATGGCCTCGGTCGCGTTGACGATCTCGTCGGGCACGAAAAAGGGCTCGGTCGGCCACTCCATCATCTGCTTGGTGGCGATGATCTCTTCTTCGCCGAGGGGGGCGCCGTGCGCAGCCGACGTATCCTGCTTGTTGGGTGAGGGGCGACCGATGATGGTGCGCACGCGGATGAAACTCGGGCGCGCATCGGCGACAGCCGCGTGCGCGGCGGTGACCAAGGCGGCGAGGTCTTCACCATCGTCGACACTCTCGGTGTGCCAACCGTACGATGCGAAACGCGCAAGCACATCTTCGCTGAAGCAGAGCTCGGTCCTGCCGTCGATCGTGATCCGGTTGTCATCCCAGAAGACCAGCAACTTGCCGAGCTTGAGGTGACCCGCGATCGAGGCCGCCTCCGAGGCGACGCCCTCCATGATGTCCCCATCGGATGCGATGACCCAGGTTCGATGATCGAAAACTGTGTGCCCCGGCCGGTTGAACCTCGCGGCCAGGTGCCGCTCGGCCATCGCCATCCCGACCCCATTCCCAACGCCCTGTCCAAGGGGACCGGTCGTCGTTTCGACTCCAGGGGTGACATGGGACTCCGGGTGTCCGGGGGTGATGCTCCCCCACTGCCGAAACTTGCGAATATCGTCCAAGGACACCGCGTAACCGCTCAAATGAAGCAGTGCGTACTGCAACATCGAGGCGTGGCCGCAGGAAAGCACGAAGCGGTCACGGTCCGGCCAGTCCGGATGAGCTGGATCATGCCGGCGGAGCTCGGAAAAGAGCGCCCATCCCAGAGGCGCCAACCCCATCGGCGTTCCGGGGTGCCCCGAGTTCGCGGCCTGGACGGCGTCCATGCTCAGGCCACGAATCGTCTTGATAGCGAGCTCATCGAGCTTCGCGGGATTTCCCATGCTCTTGTCCTCCAGGTTCGCGGGCCGGATCTAGCAGGCTGCGACTAAACGCAAAAGGTGCGCCGAAGGCTTTTTTGCTCGCCACTGGACATCGCCCTGGATCGCCACTAACACCCCCGGACGCGGGCATCCGATTGTCGACTAGTTCGATCGGGTTCGTCGCTCCGACACCGCTCGCTCAGGAGGAAGGCATGCCTCAGGTTTTCGTGCCCAAGGAAATCGCCAATGGCGAGACTCGGGTCGCCTGCACACCAGAAACAACGAAGCGCTACGTTAAAGAAGGCTTCGATGTCGTCGTAGAAAGCGAAGCGGGTAAGTACGCCCACTTCACCGATCAGCACTATCTCGATGCCGGGGCGAAGATCGTCTCCGGAGCCGAGGCCGCCGCTGCATGGGGCTCGGCGGACATCGTGTTTCGGGTCTACCCGATCACGCCTGAAGAGGCGTCCAAACTCAAGCAAGGTGCCCTTCTCATCGGCTTCATGTCCCCACATCGAAATCTCGAGTCGGTGAAGATCCTGCGAGATCGCAAGGTGAGCACGGTGGCGATGGAGCTCATCCCCCGCATCAGCCGAGCCCAGTCGATGGACGCGCTCAGCTCGCAGGCTTCGATCTCGGGTTACCAGGCCGTGCTCATGGCAGCGACCTACCTCGATAAGTACTTCCCCCTGCTGATGACCGCCGCCGGGACGATTCAGCCAGCCAAGATCGTCATCATGGGTGCCGGCGTCGCCGGGCTTCAAGCGATTGCCACTGCGCGCCGTCTGGGTGCGGTGGTCGAGGTTTCGGACATACGACCCTCGGTCAAGGAGCAAGTCGAATCGCTCGGTGGACGCTTCATCGACTTTCCGATGGACCAGAGCGGAGAAGGAGAAGGCGGCTACGCGCGCGAGCTCACGGCGGAGCAACTCAAGGCGCAGCAAGCCATCGTCCGCAAGAAGGTAGTGGCCGCGGATGCCGTGATCACCACAGCGCTCGTCCCCGGCCGCCCGGCGCCCAAGCTCATCACCAAGGACATGGTCGAGGAGATGCGCGAAGGAGCCGTAATCGTCGACCTCGCCGTCGAGCAAGGCGGCAACTGCGAGCTCTCGAGGAACGGCGAGATCGTCGTCGAGCATGGCGTCACCATCATCGATTACCCAAACCTACCTGCAGCGACACCGGCCGACGCGAGCCTGCTCTACTCTCGCAACATCCTGGCCCTGCTGCTCAGCACCGTGACGGACGGAAAAGTGGTCCTCAATCTCGAGGACGAGATTCTCGATGGCGCCCTACTCACTCACAACGGCGAAGTCCGGCACGGACCGACCGCCGAGGCCCTCTAAGAAAGGAGAGCGACCATGACCCTGGGACCTCTGCTCATAGGCATCTACGTTTTTGTGCTCGCCAGCTTCGTCGGCTTTGAAATGATCACCAAGGTGCCACCAACCTTGCACACGCCCTTGATGAGCGGCGCCAATGCCATCAGTGGCATCACGGTCGTCGGCGCGGTGGCAGCCGCAACGACGGGTGCGCCGACTGTAGCCAACATCCTCGGCGCGATCGCCATCGTCACTGCGACGATCAACGTGGTCGGTGGCTTTCTCGTGACCGACAGAATGCTGCGCATGTTCGGAAAGAAGAAGAAGCCCAAGGCTCTCGAGCCTGATTCCAAAGGCGTCACTGCCGGAGAACGGGAGGCGGTGAGCAAATGAACCACGAGATCATGCGTTCGACTGTGGTTCCGATCATCTATCTTCTCTCCACGGTCCTTTTCATTTTCGGGATCAAGCAGCTTTCCAAGGTGAAGACTGCCCGGCGTGGCAATGCGCTCGCCGCAGTGGGCATGCTGCTCGCGATCATCGGTGCGCTTCTGGAGCTCGGCCTCGTCGACTACCGCTGGATCGCCGGAGGGATCCTTCTCGGCACGATCATCGGCGCGATCTTCGCCATCCGCGTTCAGATGACCTCGATGCCCGAGATGGTCGCCCTCTTCAACGGGTTCGGCGGCATCGCGTCGGCGCTGGTCGCGACCTCCGTCTACTGGGACAAGATCGTGGAGCAGGCGCCAGTCAGCCGCGTCTACCAAACGCTTGGCACCCCTGAGGCGGTCACCGTGATGCTGTCGATCCTGATCGGCGGCATTACCTTCACGGGTAGCCTCATCGCCCTCTTCAAGCTGCAGGGCACCCTGAAAAATGGCCAACCGATCCTGCTCCCGGCGAGACATTACATCACCTTTGCGTTGCTCTTCGGTTCCTTCGCGTTCGGTGGCATCGCCGTGGCCGCGACCGCTTCCGACTCCCTGGTCTGGGTGCTAGTCCTCGGTGCCGTCTCGCTGCTCCTCGGCGTCCTGCTGACGATTCCCATTGGCGGAGCAGACATGCCGGTCGTGGTCTCACTCCTCAACTCGTACTCGGGCGTGGCGGCCTCGATGGCAGGGTTCGTCATCGGCAACCCCTTGCTGATCATCGCGGGTGCGATGGTGGGCGCGGCAGGGCTTATCCTCACACAGATCATGTGCGTGGCGATGAACCGCTCGCTGCTCAACGTCCTGGTGGGCGGCTTCGGCGTCACGGACGGCGGCGGGGGCGGTGGTAGTGACGAGTACACGACCGTCACCTCCTGCGGCCCCGAGGAAGCGGCCATGATTCTCGAGAACGCCGAATCGGTGATCATCGTGCCAGGCTACGGCTTGGCGGTGGCACAGGCGCAGCACGCCGTTCGCGAGCTCGCCGACATGCTCAAGGCGCGCGGCACCAAGGTCACCTACGCGATTCATCCTGTCGCCGGCCGCATGCCCGGTCACATGAACGTGCTTCTGGCGGAAGCCGATGTCCCTTACGAAGAGCTTCTCGAAATGGACGCGATCAACCCCGAGTTCAAGAACACGGACGTGGTGATCGTCCTCGGTGCGAACGACGTGGTGAATCCGATCGCCAGCAAGGACCCGACCAGCCCCATCGCAGGGATGCCGATCTTGAACGCCCATGAAGCACGCTCGGTGTTCGTCGTGAAGAGAAGCCTCAGCCCTGGCTATGCGGGGATCAAGAACGAGCTCTTCGAGTATCCCAACACGATGATGATCTTCGGCGACGCCAAGAAGGTGCTTCAAGGCCTCATCGCTGAGGTCAAAGCCCTTTGACCGAGCCCCCCGAGACGTCAAAACCGTCTTCGGGGGTGAGGTCAGTTGTCTTGGAAATCGGCGATCCCGGACGAGGCGCCGCCATAGTAATCGGACTCCGCGAGGTCATCGAACCGGGTGTACTCGTTGAAGAACCGTACGCGGCAGGTTCCCGTGGGGCCTGCGCGCTGCTTGCCGATGATGATCTCGGCGATCCCACGGTCGTCGCTCTCGCGGTTGTAGACCTCGTCGCGATAGATGAACCAGATGGTATCGGCGTCCTGCTCGATCGCACCGGACTCGCGAAGGTCGGAGAGCTGCGGGCGCTTGTCTTTGACGCCGCGTGATTCCACGCCGCGGTTGAGCTGTGAAAGAGCGATGACCGGAATCTCGAGCTCCTTGGCGAGCGCCTTCAGGCTTCGGCTGATCTCGCTGATCTCTTGCTCCCGTGAGTCGTTGCGGGACCCCGAACGCATCAGCTGCAAATAGTCGACGACAATCAAGCTGAGCCCAACTTCGGACTTGAGACGACGCGCCTTGGCCCGCAGCTCGAGCATCGAGATCGCCGGCGTGTCGTCGATCCAAATCGGCATTTCGCTCAGGCTGCCAGCCGCATCAGCGAGCTTCGGCCAGTCGTCCTTGTGGAGCTGTCCCGTCCGAATGCGGTTGCCGTCGACGCGGGCTTCGCTTCCAAGAAGACGGCGAACCAGCTGCCCTTTCGGCATCTCGAGCGAAAACACGCCCACCGGCGCCTTGCTCTTTTGACAGGCGTGGTGCGCGACGTTGAGCGCAAAAGAGGTCTTTCCCATGCCAGGACGTCCAGCGACGATGATGAGGTCGCCTGGATGCATACCGGCCGTCATCTTGTCGAGCTGCTTGTAGCCCGTAGGCAGACCGGTGATCGCCTCACCGCGGTTAGCCGTCTCGTGGATCTCCTTGAAAGTCCGCATGACGACGTCTTTGACGTGCTCGTACGGATTTCGAGCGCGCTCTCGCGCAACTGCAAAAATCGACGACTCCGACTGATCGAGGAACTCCTCGACGGGCCCGTAGTCGCCATAGCCCCGTGAGGCGACCTCGTGGCAAACGCGAATCAGAGAGCGGATGACCGACTTCTCTCGGATGATCCTCGCATGAGATTGAATGTTCGAAACGCTCGGAATGGTGTTGCTCAGCGACAACAGGTACTCGTCGCCGCCAATCGATGCGAGCTTACCGCTCTGGACGAGCGCCTCTCTCAGGGTGACGTGATCGACGGGCTGGCTCCGTCGAAAGAGCTCGCTCATCGCTTCGAAGATCTTCCCATTCGCTTCGCTGTAGAAGTCCGAGGCGGATAGCACCTCGACGACGACGTTCATCGCATCGTTTTCGAGAAGAATACCGCCGAGCACCGCGCGCTCCGCGTCGAGGGAGTTCGGTGGAACCTGGCCAACTTGTTGCGGTGAACTGATCGTACTGCTCCCTTCAGAGCTTTGGTTCTAGCTCCTACGGCGGACGAGCGGAAGCCCCGCAATGGAGGCGTCGGCTTTTAGGGCTCAGGCGCGGGTCTTGACTTCGAGCTTCACGATGGCGGTCAAGCCATATGGGAGCTTCAAGCCAACCTCGTAGCTGCCCACCTCTTTGATGGGCTGAGGCGGCATCACGAGCTTCCTCTTGTCGATCTCCACGTCCACGCCCTTGGCAATGAGCCCGTCGATGACGTCGTTCGAGGTGACCGAACCGAAGAGCTTCCCATCCTCGCCGGCTTCTTTGGCAATCATGACGGTCACTTTTGCCAGCTCAGCGACGATCTTCTCCTGTTCGGAGCGAAGCTTCGCGATGCGTTGAGCCTGGATTGCCTTCTCGTGTTCGATCTGGCGAACATTGCCCCGGCTCGCTACGACCGCTAGGCCGCGGGGCAGGAGGAAGTTCCGCGCGTACCCGCGGCGCACACGCACCACGTCGCCGATGGAGCCCAAGTGCTCCAGGTTATCTTTTAGTACGACTTCCACTGTGGATGCCATGGCTACCTCACTTCGTCGCCGTGTAGGGGAGCAGCGCAATATTGCGAGCTCGCTTGATCGCACGGGTCAGGTCACGCTGCTGCTTTGCATTGAGACCGCTGATCCGGCGGGGAGTGATCTTTCCGCGATCGGTGATGAAGTTCCGAAGCTGCTGGGGATCTTTGTAGTCGAACTTGAAGTCCGGAGGTAGCCCCAAGCCCGGCGCTTTCTTGCGTGCACCACGGCGGCGGCCACCGGCCTCAACGTCGAAATCCTGTCTAATGTC
>DASRZF010000203.1:0-2671 GCA_035686645.1 Polyangiales bacterium | reverse complement strand
GGCGTCTTCAAGGGCAAACAGCGAGTGGCGGGTAGAACGGAAGAGGAGCTCTTCAAGACGGTGGGACTTCGCTATATCGAACCCGAGCTGCGGGAGAACCGGGGCGAGATCGAAGCCGCGCAGAAGAACAGGCTGCCGCATTTGGTTTCGCTGAAGGACATCCGTGGTGACCTGCATGCCCACAGCAGCGCGACCGACGGCCATCATTCGCTGCGCGAGATGGCCGAGGCGGCCAAGAGTCGGGGCTACGTGTACCTGGCGATCACGGACCATTCGAAACGCGTCACCATTGCGCATGGGATGGACGAAGCGCGGCTTCGGCGTCAGATCGACGCGATCGACCGCTTGAACGCCACTCTCAAAGGAATGCGCATTCTGAAGGGCGTCGAGGTCGACATCCTGAAAGACGGGTCGCTCGACATCCGCGATAGCGTCCTGAAGCGCTTGGACGTCGTCGTCGGCGCGATTCACAGCGGGTTCGGAGCGCGCCGCGTCGAGCAAACGGAGCGAATCATTCGCGCGATGGACAATCCATACTTCAACATCTTGGCGCATCCGACCGGGCGCCTGATCAACCAACGTCCGACCTACGAAGTCGACATGGAGCGCGTCATGAGGGCCGCCCTCGAACGGGGATGCTTTCTCGAGCTGAACGCCCAGCCCGACCGACTGGATCTGAATGACGTCCACTGCCGCATGGCCAAGGACCTGGGTCTCAAGCTTGCCATTGCGACGGACGCGCACTCGACGAGCTGCCTGGACTACATGCGCTTCGGAGTAGACCAGGGCCGCCGCGGTTGGCTCGAGCCAGGCGACGTGCTCAACACGCGTTCGTGGCGAGAGCTCAAGACTCTATTTGCGCGAAGATGAGCGCGAGGCGCAGGTTCTGCGCCTCGGAGCCGAAATCGTCCCTCTCTCGGCGCGTCCAACGGCCTTCTGGCGCAACAAATCGTCTTGGCCCGCTTGTTGCTTCACTGAACTGGTCTGCGCAAGTGCGCGAGGCGGGAACTCGGAAGGCACGCATAATGGATACGCGTGAACAGCGAAATCGAATGGTCGATCGGCACGTGGAGGCCCGGGGTGTCCACGATCCGGCCGTGCTCGCAGCCATGCGCTCGGTCCCGCGGGAAGCGTTTCTTACCGAGCACCTTGCGGAGTTCGCGTACGAAGACACGCCCCTGCCCATCGAAGAAGGGCAGACGATTTCACAGCCCTTCATCGTCGCGGCGATGGTCGAGGCCTTGAAGCTCGGTCCGGATGACAAGGTCTTGGAGATCGGGACGGGCTCTGGCTATGCGGCCGCAGTGCTCGCTGAAGTCGCCGCCGAGGTCTACACCATCGAGCGACATCGCCTGCTCGCGGATCAGGCCGACCGCCGGCTCCGCGAGATCGGCTATGAGAACGTTCATGTTCTGTGTGGAGATGGAACACTTGGATGGCCTGAGCATGCACCGTTCGACGCGATCCTGGTTTCGGCAGGCGGACCCGACGTGCCGCGAGTACTCGTCGAACAACTCGCACCCCGCGGGCGGCTCGTCGTCCCAGTTGGACCTGATCTGCGCGACCAGCGTTTGCTCCGCGTGACCAAGCAGCCCGACGGGGGCACGGAAACCGAGGACCTGGGCGGTGTCCGCTTCGTTCCGCTCATCGGAGCAGGCGGCTTTCCGGAAAGCGTGGAGGTCCCCAGTGCAAAGCGCATCCCGCGACCCGAGGTCCCAGTCACGCATCTAATTCGCGAAGCCTGCCAACCGGTTTCAAGTATTGCTGACGTAGATGTCGGTCCTTTGCTCGAGCAGATCGGCGATGCGCGCGTCGTGCTTCTCGGCGAGGCCTCACATGGAACGTCGGAGTTCTATCGAATGAGAGCGCGCATCACGGGCGAGCTCGTGATGCGACGCGGATTCAACATCGTGGCAATCGAGGGAGACTGGCCTGACGCCGCGCGCGTCGATCACCATGTTCGCGCGCTGGATTTTCCTCTTCGCGAGGACCAACCGTTCACGCGCTTTCCCACTTGGATGTGGCGGAACCGAGAGGTGCTCGAGTTGATCGCCTGGCTCAAGTCCCACAACGACGTGATCGAGGACCCCGATCGACGCGTGAGCTTTCACGGACTCGACCTCTATAGCTTGTACAAGTCACTTGCGGCGGTTCTCCACTACTTGAAGGAGGTCGACCCGAAGGCAGCGCAGATCGCCGCTGAACGATACGCATGTCTTTCGCCTTGGGAACGCGATCCGGCTCTTTACGGGCGAGCGGCGCTCAGTGAAGGGTACGCCAAATGCGAGCGCCCGGTCGTATCGGTTCTTCGCGACCTGCTCGAGCGGGAGCTCGACTATGCGAGGTCCGATGGTGATCGGTTTTTCGACGCGGCATCGAACGCGCATCTGGTCGCTGCCGCCGAGCAGTACTACCGCGTCATGTATTATGGCGGGCCCGCCTCGTGGAACCTTCGTGACCAGCACATGTTCGACACCTTGGAACGGCTGCTGGCATTTCGCGGGCCCAAGGCGAAGGCGATCGTTTGGGCGCACAATTCGCACGTGGGCGACGCCCGCGCGACGGAGATGGGCGCATCGCGAGGCGAGCACAACATCGGGCAACTGTGCCGCCAGGCCTTTGGGGATGCCGCATTTTCAATTGGCTTTGGCACCCATACAGGAACAGTGGC
>DASRZF010000202.1:0-2314 GCA_035686645.1 Polyangiales bacterium | reverse complement strand
GCACCGCATTGATGAACTGCGCGTCCTCATCACTGTCGAGCCGCCAAGTCGCGTGCGTCAACAAGCGCGTGCCCGTGTCGTCACACACGAGCAGCGCCAGCCACTCGAAACGGATCCATTCGTACTCGAAGGAGAGCGCTCCATCGACCACGATTTCGCTGAGCGCGTGGCCCAGCTGCGCACACGTCGGTCGATCGGAGTGAGAGTCCCGGAACTGGCCCTGCGGCAAGACATAGGCGATCTGAGCGGATGAGAACTCCCCGACGCTCAGCGGAAGACGACGCTCATCCCCGCCGGGGCCTTCGACGATCAGATCCGCCTCACCGACGGACTGACCCGTCAACGTAAACCAGGTGTCGTAGTCGGTTCGACACTCGCCGTCGCTCTCACAGATCTCACCTACTTCTCGTACTTCTACATCATCCACCGTGAAGATTTCCGGATCGGCTGAGCGGAGGTCGGCACCGCCGATCACGACCTTCGCGTAGACCGCCGCACCGCGCTCCAAGCGAGGACCGCGAACTACATCGTCCTCTGCACCGGGCCCGTCATAGACGGAAGGTCCGTCCAGCATCTTGACAAGCCGCCCCCAACCTCCGCTCGGAAGAGTCACGGGGTCCTCACAGGCCGCTGCTCCCGAAACAAGCAGAATCAGACTCATCAGGTGAGTAGATTTCATGGAATCGCTCCCGCCTCGGCACCGCTTCAACGCAAGAGGCACTTGCAACGCCCATGCCACCGAGGAACGGACGGTATCTCACAGCAGCTCGCGGCAAGGTGTGACCTCAGCACCTCATCGCTGACGCATAGGGTTCACAGACGGAGGTCCATGAAGCGCTCGGCTAGACCACCCATGTCCATGCTACCGTGCGCCCCATGGCGAAACTCTTCCTCCGCGTCTTGCTCGTGCTGCTCGGGATCATCGCCGTGCTGGCCATCACCTTGCTCATTCGCTACGGCGGCGGCGAGCCCTATCCCGATCTGAGCGGCCCGCCGCTGTTCAGCGAAGATGCGCTCGAAGTCGTGGTGACCAGCCCCGAACCGATCGGAAACGTCGCGGTCTCGGCGGACGGACGTGTGTTCTACACGATCCATCCGGAAAGCCGACCGAGCGGACCCAAGCTCGTCGAATGGGTCGACGGAGCGCCGAAGCCGTTTCCGAGTCTCGAGGCCCAGGCCCTGTTCGAGACGCCGCTCGGAATCGTCGTCGACCGGCAGAATCGACTCTGGACGATCGACCACGGCAACCACGGGACGGGCACGGCACGGCTTCTCGCGTTCAATCTCAGCACAGGCGCGGTCGTGCACTCCCACGATTTTCACGCCTCCGTCGCCGAGCTGGGCTCGTTTCTCCAAGACTTGCAGGTCGATTCCACGGGAAGGCACGTATTCATTGCGGACGTGAGCTTCTGGCGAAAGAACCCGGGCCTCGTCGTCTACGATGTCGAAACCGGCGTTGCGCGGCGCGTGCTGAACAGCGATCCATCGGTCACCCCGCAGAGCTGGATCATTCGCAACCCGACCAAGTTCATGGAGTTCTTTGGGGGTCTGGTCGTTCTCAAGCCCGGCGTGGACGGCATCGCAATCAGCCGAGATGACCAGTGGATTTACTACGGGGCGATGGCGCACGACACGATGTATCGAATCGCAGTCGCCGACCTGCTCGATGAATCCCTGAGCCCCGAGGCGCTCGCCGCGCGGGTGCAAGCGGTCGGTCGCAAGCCGCTCAACGATGGTCTAAGCACCGACCTCGACGGGAACCTTCTGATCACCGACGTCGAGCATGGGGCGGTCATGCGCATGAACCCGGAAGGCGCGCTCACCACTTTGATTAGAACCCGTCGGATCCGCTGGGCCGACGCTTTGAGCTACGGTCCCGAAGACTGGCTCTACGTCGCCGACAGCGCGATCCCCGATCAGATGCTGCGCTCGAAAGCCCACATGGCGGACGCCGCCCCTTATCACATCTTCCGCTTCAAGCCGGGCATTGCGGGTAGCCCCGGACAGTGAGCCGGCGGCAATCCCAGCCTGGTTCGATGGCGATTGGAGGGACTTCAACGCTCCCTCCTAACGTTTGGCGAAGAGCTCCTCTCGCGCGCTCTCGCAGATCGCCACCACCGCGGGGTTCTTGAGGCGCCGTTCGGGCGAGATGGCGTAGAACCGCTCCCGGATGTCGTCGGCCCGCCCCACGACTTGGACTCCGTACTGACGCTTGACTTCGGCCTCCATCACCGAAGGAGAGCAGAAGACCCCCACCCCGTCTTGACCGAACGTTTTCATGAGCGCGCTGTCATCGAACTCGGCAACGACTTCA
>DASRZF010000201.1:0-3593 GCA_035686645.1 Polyangiales bacterium | reverse complement strand
TTGGGTGCAAAGCAGGATAGACTTTCTTCGTGAGTGAGTAGATACTCACTTTCATGGCCGCCCCGGAAGAGTCGGTTTCGAAAGGCGATTCTCGTCGAAGCCAGCGGGCCGCGGAGACGCGACTGAAGCTTCTGAGCGCCTCGGCCGAGCTGCTGGCCGAGCGGGGCTACAGCCGCCTTGCGACCGCCGCGATAGCAAAACGCGCGGGCGTCGCACACGGGACTCTGTTCAAGCACTTTGCCACCAAGACCGAGCTCATGGCAGCAACCACCGAGCGGGTTCTGGAAGAAGTGATTGGGGAGTTTCTGAGAATGGCGCAGCAGTTCGCGGGCCAGCCGGAGCCGATCGATCATGCGCTCAACGCGGTTTGGTCCTTGTTCCGAAGTGAGCGTCTTCAGGCGACCCTCGAGCTGTATATCGCCGCCCGCACCGACGATTCCTTGCGCGACGCCCTCCGTCCGATCTTCGCGACCCATCGAAGCGCATTCCTGTCCGCGGCACGTGCCCTTTTGCCTGACAGCGCCGATGGCGCGCACTTCGAGTCCAACGTCACCGGGATCCTCGCGACCTTGCTTGGCGGGGCACTGCTCTGGTCGGTCGTGCCCGAGCCAGAGTTCTTTCAATCGGAGCTCGCGTTTGTCGATCGAATCACTCGCGCAGAGCTCGCGCGCCTGGGCTCGCAGAACGGGGAAAGATGAACGCGAAGAGGAAACGAGTCACGGGCCTCACGATAGCGCTCTGCTTGCTGACCTCCAACGGAGCGTCGGCAAACATCGAGCCTTCCTCGTACGACGCGAAGAGCATCGGTGCGGGCACGACCGGGATGGCATACCTCGAGAACCCGTCTGCGCTAGCGATCAACCCGGCCAACTTGGCGGGGATCGACCGCGGTGGCATGAGCGTGAACATCACGCCGGTCTTCTCCCGTTCGCAAGCGCCGCTCGCCGGACCAAACAGTGAAGTGACCTCGGACCTCGGATTCGGCCCCATTCCCAGCCTCTTTGGAGCGGTGCGGATCGCAGACCGGGTGGTCCTGGGCTTTGGCGCGTATGCTCTCGGAATCTTCGGCGCGAAGTATTCGAACGTGCAGGATCTGTACGGTGTTTCTGGGGAGACCGGGGACTTCCAAGTCACGTTCGTCTCAGGAGAGGCAGCGGTCGGCGTGGCCATCGAGATCCTCTCCTCGCTCGATCTTGGCGTCACTCTGCGTGTTCCGTTTGCCTGGCAAAACGCGACCATTCCTGCGGAGCTTGGGCCGACGATCGTTCCGGTCACCGCCACATTGGGCGGCGCGGGCTGGCCGGGCGGGCGCATCGGACTGACCTGGCGGGCAACACCGATGGTGGCGGCGTCGCTGATGTACCGAACCGTCGCAACGAGCCGTCTGAGTGGCGAGCTGAAGACTCTAGAAGGGCTGGACCTCAGCTCGGGCGTGACTGCGAAGTTTTCCACGCCACATGTTCTCTCGGGCGGTGTCGCGTTCTCATTGCTGAGCGGCAAGGCACTCACCGTCGCCGCCGAGCTCCACGTGATGTTCTACGAAGCGTCCAACCAGCGACAGACGCTCTATCTGGACGCATTCGCTGGAACCGAGCTCGGTACCGCCGAGATCCCGTTTCTCTGGCAGAACGCGTTCAGTGTCCGCTTTGGGGCCGACTATCAAATCACCCCACGCTTTGCGGTCCGCGCCGGATACGTCCCAAGCTCGTCGGGCACGACGAATGCCGGCGCGCAGCCGGTGACTCCGCCCCCCGCCTGGAGCCATTCCTTTAGCGCTGGATTCGGCGCAAACTGGAAGAGCTTCGCCGTCGATTTTGCGTTACAAACGGCCTTTGCGAAAGCCCACGTTGGGCAGAGCAGCGACCCCGATGCGTGCAGCGGCTTCATTCGCGTCGGCTGCGAAGGTGACTACAAGACGATCAACGGCTCGGCCTCCGTGCAGTTCGTCTACAAGCGCTAGGTGCCCCGAACGATGTTGGAACTCGCAGACGAGCAATGGCACTCCCCGACGAAGCATCGGCACTGGAACGAGTCGTTCTATTTCAACTTCTTCGATCAGGCGACGGGCTGGGCGTGCGCGGCGCGTGTGGGAGTGACACCCAACGCCGGAGAGCGCGACGGCTTCATCTGCCTTTACCTGCCCGATCAAACGACGGGGTTCATTCGTCTGACGGAGCCGATCGGTGTGCTCGGGGAAGAGATCCGGGCTGCCGGGATCGAGCTTGGCTGCGTGGAGCCCTTTCACACCTGGCGCATCCGCTACGACGGACCGATTCTACATTTCAGCGAGCCGGCTTCCGATGCTGACCTGCGCCGGACTCTCGATGCCAGCAGGCCGAGCAAACATTTGAAGCTCGATTTGGAGGTCAGCGCGGCACACCCACCCTTCGACTATGACGAGCGCTCGATTCGACCGCGCCCGTTCAAGGAGTTTTCGAGGCGCTTTGCGCGGGAGAAGCCTCTGCGGACGCTGCAGCGGAACTTCCATGCGCTCCTCGCGCTTCCATCGATGATGGGCGCGCACCACTATGAGCAGTCCGGAACCGTGCGTGGGACGCTGGAGATGGACGGCGCGAGCGTGAAGATAGACGGAGTCGGGCAGCGCGATCATTCCTGGGGTGTTCGCGACATGCGAGCCCCTGCCAGCTGGCGCTGGCTCTCCTGCCAGTTCGGCGCCGAGCTCAGCTTCAACGCGACACAAGTGGACCTGCTCGGGATGCGGGTCCAGGGCGGATTCATCATGCATGACGGCACGGCAGAGGCTCTCACGAGCTGGCGCTGCGAACCAACGTATGGCTCTAGCGCGTTCTGGCCCGACGCCGTGGGGCTCGTGCTCACTGCAAAGTCTGGGTACCAGTTTGCTCTCGAGGCCCAGGTCGTCACACCACTGCCGGTCGTCGTGAAGACCGAACGCGAAGACGTCCTGGTGACCGCCGCCCGCGCGAAATATGTCTGGGGCGAACGAGTCGCCCACGGAATGGTGGAGTTCATGGAGCAGGTCTCGTGAAGGTCGTGGACCTGCGCTCGCGCGAGGCCAGATCCCGGACGCTTTGTGGTGGCAAGGGAGCTGAGCTCGCCGCGCTGATCGATGCCGCAATGCCGGTTCCCGAAGGATTCGTCGTCACGACGGCGGCATTCACCGAGTTTCTAGAGCACAATGGGCTCCAATCCGCGTGCTCCGAGCTGCATGATGCGGATCTCCCACAACGTGTGGAGCTCGGGGAACGGATTCGGCAGGGAATCTCGGCCGGCGACTTCCCTCGCTCGATCGACGAACAGATTCAACGGACGCTCGTGGAAATCGAGGAGCGCGTCGGGCGACGCCCACTCTGGGCCGTGCGCTCATCGGCGATCGCGGAAGACACGGACAGCGCGAGCTTCGCGGGTCAGTACGACACGAGTCTGGGCGTGGCCGCGAGCCAGATCACAGAGGCCGTGCGGCATTCCTGGCGCTCATCGTTCAGCGAACGCGCCATTCGCTACCGTGCGCTGCAAGGAACCCACGAAAATCGCATGGCGGTGCTCGTGCAGGTCCTTGTTCACGCCGAAACGGCAGGCGTGTGCTTCACCATCGATCCGCTGACCGGAGAGCC
>DASRZF010000200.1:0-4643 GCA_035686645.1 Polyangiales bacterium | reverse complement strand
GGCCAGGCAGACGAAAGGTTCGTCGACCACCGCCTCCTGCGTGTGACGCATGATCCACGACATCTTCGTCTCGAGAAGCGAGGCGCCCACATCCGAGGCGGAGAAGTCCTCGAACTCGTGCACCAAATCGGACCAAAGGAGGAACTGTCGGTCGAGGGCCTTCAGCCGTCTGAACAAGAGATAGGTCGGTTCGCGATGGGTATTGAGCAGGTCTTCGAGCGCTTCAATCATTCCTGTTCCTCGGGTGGGACGCTGATGTCTCCTAGGAAATCATACCAATCGATCCCCTCGAGGATCCCGCGTGCGTGAGGACTTTTTGCGAAATAGACTCGCGGCCTTCCGCGAAGTCGCTCGAGCTCAGCGGTGTGATTGCTGACGACCACGCCCAGTGTGTCCCCAGAAAGCATGTCCCAGTCGTTCCCTGAATCGCCCGCCACGAGCAATCTCTGGGGTTCCAGGTTCCATTTGAAACAGAAGAAGCGAATCGCGAATCCACAGGAGGCGCGAATCGGAATCACGTCCAGGTAGATTTCATGATCGAGGATCGTCGTCACCCTCAGCCCCTCTTTGCGTGCGAGCCTTCGGATTTCCTTGAGGCTTGGTGCACGTTCCGGGTCCAACTGGTAACGGAGACGATACTCCGTTTCAGACGACTCCATGCGCTCGAGGCCAGGAACCCCGCCGAGCACGCGCTGCACCTCGCTTCGGTCCCAGCGATGGCGGATCTGGCGTTCCCAGGAGCGGTCGGGGAGCATGTGCCGCCCGTAGTGAAGCTCGCTCCCGGCTGCGGTGATCAACACGTCGGGGATTGGCAGGTTGAGCTGATCCATGAGCGCCAGCGCTTCATTCAGTGTGCGACCGGTTGCAATGCCGAATCCAACCTTCGCATCGGTGGAGTCCAAGCGCTTCATGAGCGTCGCCAGGGCTGCGTCGTCGCCCGTCAGAGTGTCGTCGACGTCCGTGACGAGCAGTCTGTCCATTCCGGCCAACTTGGTACGTTGGCGATATACGGGCACTGGCTGCGCGCCTTTCACGACCCGAGTGACTTCTTCAACGTAGCGTGCCGCGTGGCTGTCCCAAGAGTAGTTCGCATGGGCGGCCTCGAGCCCATCCTTTGACCATCGTTTCCAGCGTTCGGGGTCGCCGAGGGCCTCGCTGATGGCGGCTCCGATCGCTTTGGGGTCCATCGCGTCGACGAGAATGCCGTTCTTGCAGGTGCCTATGATGTCTTGCGGCCCACCGTCATTCGTCGCGACCAGCGGAAGGCCGGTGGCTGCAGCTTCGAGCAGCGTGAGGCCGAAGGGCTCAGTCAGCGCTGGGTTCACGAACAGACCTTTGCTCGCTGCGGCAAGCCGATAAAACTCCGGAACGTCGTTCGAGTCGTGGTGCTTGGGATAGGCGACCGCACCGTATAGGTCATAGCGATCGATGAGCATCAAGATCTGGGTCAGGACTCGCTTTGGACCCGCGCTCATGTCGGCGATCTCGTCTCGATTGCCGGCGACGATGACCAGATTCGCAATCTCCCGCAGGCCTTCGGTTTGTCCGAAGGCATGAAGCAGCCCTTCAAAGTTCTTCCGTTCATCCGCCCGGGCCAGCGCGAGGACCATCGGTTTGCCGGGGTCTCTCAAGAACCGGTCGAGCTCATCGGCAATCGGGGGACGAGGCGCGGACGGGACGGGGGGAGAAAAGCGCGACAGGTCGACGCCCGGTGGGATGACCTGCATACGATCGGGCTGATAGTGGTCGTAGAGCTCGTACTGCTCGCGAACCTCCTGGCGCGTGCTCGCGATGACGAGTGCCGCGCTTTCGAGGGTGCGTTCCTCGGCCTCGATTCGCTGGGTGAAGCGATAGGTCTGTTCGCTGACGTCGCCTTTCGCGGCGAGCCGCAGTTGTTTGACACGTCCGAGCGAATGCCCGGTGAACACGAAAGGCACGCCTAAGAGCTTGGCTAGCCTGGAGCCGACATACCCGGCGTCGGCGTAGTGTCCGTGGATGAGATCCGGAGCGCGCTCCTGCATGCGGACGTACCGAGTGAGCTGATCGAGGAGGCTGTCGAGATGTTCCCAGAGCGTTTCCTTCCGGAGGTAGCGTCGCGGACCAAAAGGGATTCGAACGATTTGGGCCCCTTCGCAGATCGGTTCGAAGGGGCGGGAGTAGCTTTCGTCGACGCGTCGGTCCTCGATCAAACGGGTCACCACATCGACGCGCTTGACGTCGGGGCACGCGGCAAGCGCCCTCGCCTGGTCGACGACGTATGAGACCTGTCCGCCAGTATCCGCGTCACGACCTAGCTCGATTTCGGTCGCCCGAACCAAGCCATGAATGGTCAGTGACAAGATGTAGAGCTCGCGACCCCCTGGTGCGCGTATCGAGCCCGCACTCG
Organism: Polyangiales bacterium; assembly: GCA_035686645.1. Lineage (GTDB taxonomy): Bacteria > Myxococcota_A > Polyangia > Polyangiales > Houyiibacteriaceae > SG8-38. Next base: position 2,257 of record DASRZF010000200.1, on the reverse strand, counting down.
TATCCTTGGCCCATTCGCTCAGGTGCCGCTCATAAAGCTCGAAGTCGGTCGTCGTCGCGCCGCGGATCCCGCAAATGTCAGCCGCGAATGCAGCTGCACGGTCCAGCGTAACCTGCTGATCCCACTCCTGAAGAATGCCAAGGCACATGACGGCACTGAACGCGTCCCCCGCGCCGACCGTATCGATCAGATTTGCGAGCGGGGCTGCTTTGGCCTCGAACGCCGTGGTGTCGTCGAGGACCGAGATGGCTCCCTTCGATCCGCGTGTGACGATTACCCCATCGTTGCCGTGCATTCGAGACAGCGCGAACGCCGCGTCCCGACAGTCCTCGAATGAGTCCGTCGGCCTGCCGGTAAGGAGCGCGAGCTCCTTGTCGTTGAGCTTGACCCAGTCACCCTGGGATAGGCACCAGTCGACCTCGTCTTTGGTCCACCAGGGCGCGCGGAGGTTGATGTCAACGAACGATCGGCTTCGTGCTTCATCTTTTAGGCGTTTGAGCGTCTGCCAGCTCTGCTCGGAACGAAGCGCGAGCGACCCGTGATAGAGCAAACCGGTCGGGGCGTCGGATGTCGCCTCCACGGCTTCGTTCGCGCGGATGAAGTCCCAGGCCTGGTCGGGCGCAATTTCGAAGTGGTTCTCGCCGTCGACCATGCTCGCCACGACGCGGCCCGTTGGGTGCCCGGCGTCGACTTGCAAGCCATGCGTCATCAGGTCCCAGCTGGTCATGCGCTCGATCACTTCGCGGCCCTCGGCGTCGTCGCCAACGGCGCTGATCACGAGTGGATTGGAGTTGAATCCCCTGAGGTGCCAGGCAACGTTGAACGGCGCGCCTCCCAGAATGCGGCTGCCGTCCGGGAAATGATCGAACAGCACTTCGCCGAAAATGACCGGTCTTTTGTGAAAACGGTGCACGTGTTCTCAGCTGACGCTTTCCTTGATGCAGGAGGGTTCAGTCCTCGCTAGGCTCACGTCTCGATGAGCATAACACGGTCACTGCTCGCGTCAGATCTAGATGGTACCCTCATTCCGTTGGAGCGCGACGCGAAACGATTGCGCGAGGTTGCGGAGCTCGTCGCTGCATTTGAAGACGTCGAGAGTCTGGACCTCGCATACGTCACCGGCCGCCATCTGTCGCTTGGACTCGAAGGAATCGCGGAGGTTGGGCTCCCGCTGCCGCGCTGGTTTGTTTGTGACGTCGGCACGAGCGTTTACCAGCGAAACAACGGCGCGTTCGAGGCTGACGAGAAATATCGCGGCGTCATGCGCGATGCATTCGGAGGGCTGCGCGGCTCGGAGGTCCGCTCTGCCATCGGACAAATCGACGGATTGCAGCTCCAAGAAGAAGAGAAGCAAGGAGAGTTCAAGGTGAGCTATTACACCGAGGGCCGGCCCGAGCGCTTGTTTCCCCTCATCGAGTCACGGCTCGCTGAGGTCGATGCCGAGGTGAATCTCGTGGCGAGCCACGACCCGGTCGGCGATCGGGGGCTTCTGGACGTTCTGCCCGCGGGTATCGCGAAGGACTGCGCGGTTCGATATTTGCACGACGCCTCCGGGGTCCAGGAGAAGAACTTGGTTTACGCCGGAGATTCAGGAAATGATCGCGCGGCAATGCTTGCCGGCTACCGCACCATCGTAGTCGGCAACGCGAGCTCAGCCCTCAAGGCCGATCTCGCTCGCGAGTCTGCGGCCAGGGGCATCGGCGAGCGGATCTACTTCGCAGAGCACCCGTATGCGCGCGGCGTTTTAGAAGGCCTTCGGCACTTTGGATTGCTACCTTGAGGACTTGAAACCCATGAAACGAGCTTCGATGAAACCGGCGTTTACCATCGCATCTGAGCCCGTGGAGCCCGCCAAGACCATCTTGGAAGCGGCGCCAGGGGAGCTCGACCCACGGGTCCTCTAACCCGGTGCCCCTCAGTGGCGACGAGCCGCAAATGGGCCCGGACGACGCGCTGATGACGATCGTCTCGCGAAAGAGCTCGGTCGCGACATGAAGAAGTTCAGGGAAGCGCTCGACAGCGACAAGTACGCCGCGCGCCTCGACGGGGAATACGCACTTGGTCAGAAGCTGAACATCCCGGGAACGCCATCGTACTTCATGAACGGTCGCTTCATGGCGGGCTTTCCGCTGCAGACCTGGTCGTTCGCCATCGATCGACGAATCGGCCCAGTTCGACGCGCGGTCGAAAGCGGCGTGCCCAGGTCCGAGATCTGCGAGACGATCACCGTGCAGGGAAGACCGTCGCCCTAGGGCTC
>DASRZF010000199.1:0-21415 GCA_035686645.1 Polyangiales bacterium | reverse complement strand
CGCCAACATGGTGATGTGTTGGCACCACGCCGAGGGAGAGCCTCCGACTTTCGAGATCCCCGATGAGATTCCCGAATGGGGCACCAAAGATGGCGTCCGCAACGAGGAGTGGACCGAGTTCGTGGACCGCGAGTGGACGATCCGTTCGCGCAATCAAGAGATGGCCGAGAACGCCGTCGATTCGGCTCACTTTCACTACTTGCACGGCACGACCAACATGCCGAAGTCCGAGGCCACGATCGATGGTCCGATCCTCCGCGTCTTCTCAGGCGCCGGCATGGAAACGCCACGCGGCACGGTCGACGGGTCGATCGAGAGCCTCAACTACGGCTTCGGTCTTGCCGTCGTTCGCTTCAAAGGCATCGTCGAAACGCTCAACGTGGCATCGACCACCCCGATCGACGCCGACCACGTGCACCTTCGCTTTCACTTCTGCGTGAAGAAGACCGCCGGTGCCGAGATGGCGCGGGGCGTGGGCAAGGCCTTCGTCGCGGAGGTGACGCGCCAGCTCGAGCAGGACATCCCCATCTGGGAGAACAAGATCCAGTATGAAAAGCCACTTCTCTGTGACGGAGACGGACCGATCGGGATCTTCCGCCGTTGGTGCACGCAGTTCTACTGCTGGCCCGAGGGGAAAGAGGCCGCAGAGTAGTGCCTTCGTATCCGCTCGAGGAGGTCGAAGAGGCGTTTCGGCACTTCTGGCAGACCGGGATGATCCGGGAAGACTGGAACGCCTGGGCGGATCTCTTCACCGAAGACGTCGTCTATTACGAGCGCGTACTCGGCACGATGCGTGGACGCGAAACCGTTCGTGCGTGGATCGTTCCGCTCATGGAGGAGTACGGCGAAATCTACGGCGTCTACGACTGGCATATGGCGGATCCGAGCGGCCGCGTCGTGTTTCACATGATCAACCGGCGTGACCATCCGAGCGGCGAGGGCGCGATGGATTTCCCCGGAATCACCGTTCTGCAGTACGCGGGCAACAACCAGTGGTCCTCCGAGGAAGACTACTGGGCTGAGAAACTCGGGATTCAGCAGTGGCAGGCGTACGGCGCTGCGCTGAAGACCTACGGTCCCGAACACCGAAAGAACCGGACGCGCAAGGACTGGGGCAGCGGCCCGGACTGGACGATCGGCAAGAGCTCCTTCTGGGACTGGCCCGACCGCCAGCGTCCCTAGTACTCGGCGTCGAAGTCGACCTCGATCGGCTCCCGGCTCGCAGGTCGCGCCTGACAGGCGAGGACCCAGCCGCGCTCGATGTCGCTCGGCTCGAGAGCGTCGTGATTGCTCATCTTGACCGAGCCGCTCTTCAGGAGCGCCATGCAGCAGCCGCAATAGCCGTCTTCGCAGGACGAGGGCGGCTTGTGGCCGGCTTTCACGGCCGACTCGAGAAGGGTCAGACCCTTTTCATAGGGAACCTCGAGAGAATGCCCTTCGAGCTGCATCTTGAAGGAGTCCGGGATCTCATCGGCGCTTTGCTCGGGAACCGGAGCGGCGGATGCATCCCTGCGATCCGGATCGACCGGCGAAATGAAACGCTCGAACTTGGTCTGCCCTGTGTCGATCTGGGACGCTTTGAAGGCCTCCTCGACGGTGTCCATGTAGCCGGTCGGACCGCAAACGAAGAACTCGGCGTTCTCCCAGCCCCGGATCTGTGCCTGAACGTCGGCGATCGACATGAACCCCTTCTCGCTGTCGAGATGATGAACGACCTCGAGCCGATCTGGGAACTCAGCGAGCCAGAGCGCGATTTCGTCTCTGAAGATGATCGAGCGCGGGTCGCGATTGGCGTAGATGAGCTTCACCTTGCGAGAGGTCTTCCGCAGCGCCGACTTCAGGATCGAGAGGACCGGCGTGATACCGCTGCCTCCACCGAAGAGAACGATCCCATGATCGCCTTCGTTCGAGCGGAGGACGAACCGGCCCTCGGGAGGCTGAACGAGAATCGAGTCCCCGACCTGCAGCCGATCGTTGAACCAGTTGGAAACCCGCCCTTCATCGACCCGCTTCACGGTCACCTTGGGCCAGGGATCGGTTTCAGGAGCACTGGAGAGCGAGTAGCAACGCCGGAGCTGCATGCCGTCCCAGGGCACCTCGAATGTCAGGAATTGCCCGGCTCGGTATCGGAACTCCTCGCGCAGCGACTCGGGGACCGCGAGCACGTAAGACCGCGTGTCATGCGTTTCCTGAATGATTCCTGCGATTTGAAGCTTGCGAAAGTCCGCGGGCATGGGCCGAAGCCTCCAACTAGAACGTGTTTCACTTTAGAACAGACCTGGGGCTCGGTCCAGCCGGCAAAAGTGAGTGTGGCAGGCAGCTTCTGAATCACGTAGCCTGGTTATTTCCCAGAGGCCACTCCCTCCCCCCATGGACCTCACCAACCTCAGACCCCAGACTTCCGGTCGACCGATGTCTCTCCGCAGAAAGAAGACGATCGGAATTGACCTCGGCACCACCAATACGGTGATTGCTAGGAATTTCGAGTCCCTCTCGATCGAGGGAGGCAGTTGCGTCATGCCCTCCGCCGTCGCGTTTCCCCCAAGTGGGGTTACGCTGATCGGCCAGGCTGCGCGGCGCCGGCGCGCGATGGACCCCAGGAATACCATTATCTCTGCCAAGCGGATCATCGGCGCTCGTTGGCGCTCATCCTATGCGTCTCAGTTTCGTCACCACTATCCGTACGATCTAGCGGAGACCGCAGACGGCGGTGTGGCGTTCAGGACCCGCCTAGGCTTGTTCTCGCCCGTGGAAATCGGCTCGCTCGTGGTGGGAGGGCTCTGCCGACTCACCAAGTGTCCAGTGGAGGACGTGCACGCGGTCGTGACGGCGCCCGTGGGCTTCGATGGACGCCGCCGGGATGCGACCGCCCTTGCGGTTTCCCAGGCGCGGTTCGCCTCGGTCCGAGTGATCGAGGAGCCGATCGCGACGGCACTCGCTTATTTGAATCGAAGCAGCCTCAAGCATGCGTTCGTGTACGACTTGGGCGGTGGCACCTTTGATGCCGCCGTGGTCGATTGCAGCAGCTATCCCTTCCGCGTCATCGGTCACGGCGGTGACCCGTACCTCGGAGGCGACGACGTGGACAGGACCATCGCGCTGCACATCGCCGATCGGACGCTTGCGCGAGACGGTTGGGATCTCAGTAACGACGCGGTCATCTTCGATCGGCTGGTTCTCGCTTGCGAGCTCGCCAAGTGTGAGCTCAGCGAGTCCGAGCAAGCGGCGATTGCGATTCCGAGCGTCGATCCTGCAGCTCCCGAAAGCTGCGGTGTCATTTCGATCACCCGAGAAGAGGTTCAGCAACTCACGCTGGACTTGGTACGCCGCACCTTCGTGATCTGCGATGAGGTTCTGGCTCAAGCGGGCGTCAAGGCCCGCGACATGGACGCGGTCTTCCTCGCGGGCGGCAGCACGCTTCTTCCCGGTCTTCGCCGTTACATCGAATCCTACTTCGGCAAGCGGCCCCGTTTCGACCTCGACCCGATGCAGGTCGTCAGCCTCGGCGCGAGCTTGGCCGCCGCACGCCCGGCCGTTTCAGAGCTTCTCGACCCTTGCGCTTGAGCGGGTGCTAGCGCAGCAACTGGTCGAGAATGATCAGGTTCTCCGCCTCTGCGTCCTCGACGGTGCCGTCCGATAGGATCATGGCTTTTGCCGCGTCTAGGAACAGCTTCCGATGCTCCCTCGGGATGTCGGCGGGGTCGAGGTCGTCGGCGCGAGGCGGAACCTCGAGCCACTGGGCGACCTGATCCTGCTCCTCCTCGTTCAAGCCCAGTCGGATGACCATCTTGACGATGAACTCGCGTTCTTCGTCGCTGACCTCGAGGTCGGCCCAGGCGAAGGAGCACACAAACCTCATCAATTGAAGCCTGTCTTCCCGGTTGAGAGCATCCAGCATGCGCCGGACTCTACTCCGACCCGCAACTCAACACTAGTCGGAAGAGGACATCTCGATGGCTGAAAAGAACGCCATGCGCAGAACAAGTTCTCGAAGACGCTACCGCCCCGGGCTTTTTGGGCTATGTTCCTGCCCGAATGGCCACCAAAGTGACCATGCCGCAACTCGGCGAGAGCGTCGTCGAGGGCACGATCGGCAAATGGCTCGTCTCCGTGGGGCAATCCGTCGCCAAGGACGAGCCTCTCGTGGAGATCCTCACCGATAAAGCGGACAGTGAGCTGCCTTCGCCCGTCGCGGGCGTAGTCACGCAGCTCTTGGCATCCGCGGACGACATCGTCGCCGTGGGTGATGCGATTTGCGAGATCGACGAGAGCGGCAAGGCGGAAGTCACTCCACCTACGAAGACCAAGCAGGCGCCCAAGGCTGCAGTTTCCGACGCTCCTTCGCCGACCTCACCCTCAGTCCGCAAGCTTGCACGCGAGAAGGACGTCGATCTCTCGAGCGTCCGAGGCTCGGGTGATGGCGGCCGCATCGTCAAGGACGACGTCATGGCGGCGATCGGCAGCTCAACCGCCCCCGAGCGGATGGCGACACCGCCGCCACCTCCACCCGAACCGGCTGCGAGGCCCTCTGCGCCTCCCGCTCCGCAACGCCCGGCCCCAGCGCCGTCCCGCGGGACCGGTCCGTCGGGCGCGTTTCGCCTGCCCCCCTACGTTCCGAAAGAGGGCGACGAGCTCGTGCCCTTCACGCGTCGTCGCCGGATCATCGCCGACCACATGGTCTACTCGAAGCAGACCGCGCCCGACGTCGTGACTTTCGCCGAGTGCGACCTTCACCGCACGGCCGTGCTTCGCGAACAGCACAAGGCCCACTTCAAGAAAGACGGCGTCAACCTCACGTATTTGGCCTTTGCCATCGCAGCGACCGCGCGCGCGCTTCGGGAGTTCCCGGAGATCAACTCCCGCGTGCTCGATGACGCGTTCGTCAAGCTCGCCGAAGTCAACATCGGAATCGCGGTCGACACGGATGAAGGTCTCGTGGTGCCGGTGATTCGAAATACCGATGACCTCACGATTCGCGGCGTGGCCCGTGCGGTCGCAGACGTCGCGGAACGAGCCCGCACCGGCAATCTCACGCCGAACGATCTCTCGGGCAAGACCTTCGCCATCTCGAATCCCGGACGCCGAGGCAATCTGGTCGGCGGCGCGATCATCTCGCAGCCCAACGTGGCCATCCTTCGCCTAGGCACCATCAAGAAGCGCGTGGTCGTCATCGAGCACGAGGGCGAAGACTTGATGGCGATTCGTCCGGTCATGCACATGGCGCTCACCTACGACCATCGCGTCGTCGACGGAGTGCACGCCAATGGCTTCCTCTACCGCATCGCCGAAATCCTCGAGTACGGCGACTTCGAGCTCTAGGCCGTCCGGGGCAGCGCCAGTGCCAGTGCCAGCGTCAGCGTCAGTGTTAATCCGTCGGATCTGCATAGGAGGGCGGCTCGGGATGGGCAGCACAGCGATGGGCGGGAGGCTAGGCGTAGGGAAACTTGGGGAGACGGCCGAGCGGGTCCCAATCGCGAGCACGCCCGTCGCGAGCCGCCCTCCGATCGGTACAGCTGGAAGCGTCATTCTCCCAGTGCCAGTGCCCGCGACTACTCGCTCTTCTTATTCACCACGAACCGCAAGTTCTTGAACTCGGTCTGACCCAGCGTGTAGATCACTTCGCTCAGTGTGCGGTACGGGGTTCGCTTGTCCGCGACGATCTGCACGTCGCCGACGAAGGGCTGGTTGGCGAAGCGCGCCGCGGTTCGCTTTTTGCGATCGCGGATTTCGCTCAGGGTCTTGTAGAGCGGCATGATCAGAAAGCCGCTGCTTCCGCCTTGCTTGAGGCTCGGGTCGACGATGCCGTTGCGGAGCTCGAGCACGGGCTTTCCGTCGACCGCGACGCCGCTTCGGGAGATCTGGACGCCGATCGCTTCGCTGACCTCGACCTTGGAGGTGGAGTAGGGGATGCGGAGCTCGCTGCTTTCCTGGACGGCCGCCGCTGACGAAGTGGCGAAGATCGCCATCATGTACACGAGCAGGATCGTGAGCATGTCCATCATCGGGTAGATGTTGAGCCCGAAGTGCTCAGGCTCCGCACGCCGTCGCAGCTTCGCGCGGACGACGCGGTTCACGTACGACATCGAGACCGGCTTTTCAGACACCGGGGGCGCGAGCGAGTCGTGGGGCGGCCTGCTGCTCTCGTTGGCCATTATCGAATCCCCGCCGAGAGCAAGACGTCGGGGAAGAGCTCGCTCTCGCTGCCGCGGACGGCGTCCATTGCGGCGATCAAGTCCTCGTAGGGAACCTCGGGGTCGGCGCTCAAAGTGACACGCGTCTCGTCCTCGAACTGTTCCTTGACCCGGGTCACGCAGGTGGTGAGGGCTTTCCAGTCGTGCTCGCCGTTCATTCCAGCGGGTACGGTGATGACCTTGCCGGGCGCGGTGGTGGTGCAGCCGCGTGCGAGCTTGCCGCCCGAGCCGGAGACGACGACGCCTTCGCGCGTGACCGTGACATTCAAATTGAGCGCCTCATCGGCCGCGGCCCGCTTGCCGATCCCGCCCTTGCGGTACTCCGGAAGCGCCGCTTCGACCTGGGAGAAGAACGCGACCGTGGTCAGAGTCATCAGAAGGAACATGATGATGTTCACGACGATGTCCAAGAACGGAACGATGTTCAGCTCGTCACTGAGCTCCGAGGGATCGGCGTCGGGAACGATGGTTCGTTTCCGGACATAGGCGCGTTGGCGTGGGGTCAGTCGTGCGGGCATGGTCGGGCCCGATCAACCGCCTTGCCGGCGCAGCGTGAGAAGATTCTCGAGCTGCATCGTGACCTTTTCCATCTCGTGTTTGTGCCGCTTGGTGAGTCCGTGAAGGACCAAGTGAGCGACCATGAAGATCACGGCGATCAAGAGGCCGAGGAAGGTGTTCCACATGGCCTCGGCGATACCGGCCGAGAGCAGTGCTGTCTTTTGCGAGGGGTCATCGATGGTGCCGACGGCCTTGAAGGCCCGAATGAGACCGCTGATCGTGCCGAGCAGGCCGATCAAAGTGGCGATGTTGGCGAGTGTCCAGAGCGAACCCGTGCGCTTCTCGAGCGCGGGGATCACCTCGCTCATCTTCTCTTCCATCGAGGCGATGACGGCTTCCTCGCCGCGGTTTACCTGCGTGAGACCGGACTTGACCACCTCGAGCAGGGGCACGGCCTTGGCCTCGCACTGACGGATCGCGCGATCGATGTTCCCGGCCTGCACGAGCTTTCGAATTCGGTTCATGAATTCAGCGGCGTCGACGCTGTAGTTCATCCGGATGTACCAGGCGCGGTCGATGATCACGCCCACACCAAAAGCCAAAACAGCGAGATTGATGAACGAAAACGGAGCACCTTCGAGCAGTGCCTCCCAGATTTCATGCATGCTTGCGGCTCCCTCCGGCTCGCCTGTGAATGGCGAGAAACCCCTCTTTTTTCGCTTCCCTTCAGCCTCACTGAAATTTGGACCCGGTGACCCGGAATCCATTGAAATCATTGCGACTGTCGGGGGCGAACCCCGTGACCGAGGGGCAAGCTACCCCACGCCCTGCAAACTTGTCAACGCGACTACAGCTTTTTCCGCTTTGCGACCCAAGGCCCGAACCGGCCCGGTTTCTAAGAATTCGACTCGGGCACGATGTTGACTTGCTCCACCCAACCGTTATCATCCCTATGTAGTAAGCAAACGTTGGAATTGCTTACTGTTCTGGGGGGAACAGCGAGTTTTAGTCAGAAGACAGTGCTGGGGATCAGACCGTGCTCACTCGGGGTCCGGATAACACTGTTGAAGTAAAGTTCGCAGGAGGCAGGAAAAAATGGCCAAGCTGGCATACCACTTTGAAGCAGGCGGATGGGCGATGTGGCTCATCCTCACGTGTCTCGTGTTCGCAATCGGATTCACGATCGAGCGAGCGATGTATCTCTACAAAGCGTCTATCGATAAAGACGAGTTCATCGCAAAGATGCAGAAGTGCATCACTGCGGGAGACGTCGCAGGCGCGATCAAGGTTTGCTCCGCAGAGCACAACCCGCTGGCGCGCATCGTCAAGCAGGGTTTGCTCAAGGTGAACCGCCCGGACGCCGAAGTTCAGGCGGCCATGGATGAAGCTGCGCTCAAAGAGCTTCCGCTGATCGAACGCCGCACGCCGTATCTCGGCCTGCTCGCGAACGTCGGCATGCTCTGCGGTCTCTTCGGAACCGTCGTCGGTCTCATCACCGCGTTCGGTGAGGTTGCCAAGGCCGACGCGGCCAGCAAGGCCACCGGTCTGGCGAAGGGCATCGAGGAAGCGATGAACTGCACCGCGTTCGGTCTGATCACCGCGGTCTTCGCACTCCTGATGATGGGTCTTCTCAACGGCAAGACCCAGAAGATCATCGACGACATCAATGCGGCCACCGTGCAGGTTCTCAACCTGGTCGTTGGTAACCGCTCCAAGGTCGACCTTCAGAACCTTCCCGCGGAGTAACGGGCTAGATGGCTGCAATCGATAGTGGCGGAGGAAACTCCGGGAAGAAGTCGGTCAATCAGGAGATCCCCCTGATCCCGTTCATCGACCTCCTTCTCTGCTGCGTCATGTTCTTGCTGGCCACCGCGGTTTGGAACCAACTTGCCGCCGTGAACGCCAACCAGCAGGTCCCCGGGCAGGCTTCCACGGAAGACGCGCCCCCGGAGGACGAAAAGGTGAAGCTCATCCTGCAGGTTCGGAACTCCGGCTACGTGCTGGGGTCCTCGGCCGGGGAGAGCATCGACATCAGTAAGCGTGCCGTCGCGGACCAGAAGGAGTTCGACGTCGACGAGCTGCAAACCAAGCTCGCTCAGTGGAAGCAGGCCTGGGACAAGCGTGACGACTTGATCGTCGCGCCCGAGGATGGCGTTCGATACGAGGACGTCATCGTGGCAATGGATGTCGCGGCAGCGGCAGGGTTCACGACCTTGTCGATGGCCGACGGAGCCGCATTCCTGTAGGGGGAAATCATGGCGATCAAGAGGCCAGAACCAGAGCTGCTCCGTCACATTCCGCTGAAGTTCGTGCGCGAGCGGGTGTCCGGTCACGCGCGCAAGTCCGTGGACCATCAGATACCGCTGATTCCTTTCATCGACTTCCTGATCGTTCTCGTGATCTTCCTGCTCATGTCGTTTTCTGCTTCCGGCGAGCTCGTCGCGCAGCAGCCGACGATCACGATGCCGGATGCCAAGAACACCGCGAAGATCGAGATCTCGCCGGTCATCGCGGTCGACGAACGTGTGATCACGCTCGACGGGACGCGGGTCGCGGACACGCAGACCCAGGGGCAGTCCGCACAGGTCGACCGGATCGAGCCGCTGATTCAGGGGCTCGAAACCGAAAAGCGAAAGTGGGAGACCATTCATCCTTCAGAGCCGTTCGCGGGCCAGGTCATCGTGCAAGCGGACCGCAACATCGACTTCCGGGTCGTGAAGAAGGTGATGTTCTCGGCAGCAGCCGCGGGCTACGGCAACGTGAGTTTTGCCGTGAATCAGCGCGAGTAGCGATCTTCGAGTAAGCTTCGCATCATGGAGCCGACCGAGCTCACTCCTGCCGAGTTCGACGGCGCTCGAAAGAACCGATACCGGCCACGTCTTCCGTGGGCGCGTATCGGTTTCGTCGTTCTGATCCTGGCCTTGATCTCCGGGGCGTACTTCTGGCGGCAGAAGGTCCGTGCGGACGCTCTGAGGGAACGCATCGAGGCGCTACACGCCGAGCGCGTTGCGCCGATTCTGGCGCAGTTAGAGGCCACAAGGGTCGACCTCGAGGCCAAGGCTCTCGATGCCAAGTCGGGCGCAGCGAACCGTCTGGTCGAAGCCGAGGTGCCGCTTTCGGCGCTCCACGAAAAGAAGGTCGTCTACCTCAAGTTGAGGGCGCCCGAGCTCGCCAGCGAGGAGACACTTCGAGCGGCGATCGATTCGGAGGAAGTGGACGCCATCGGTGCTTGTCTCGGCCTCGAGCTGACGCCACTCCTCGAGCTCTCGGATGTGCCCGAGGTCTTGACCGTGAAGTGGCTCCGGCGAGTCGATGACACGAACGACATGCAGCGCCTCTCCGTGCGCGAGGAGCAACTGAGGCGCGCGATCGAGAGAGAGCTTCCGGCTTTAGCGCAGCGGGTGCCGGCGGACTATTTCCTTCTTCTCGTGGTGCAGGGGAAAAGCCGGCTTCGAGATCCCGTCGACGTGTTTCTCTGGGACCTCGCTCAGGACAAGCTCGTCCTGCGCTCGCGAACGGAGAACCGTGGGCGTTTGATCACGGTGCGTAGTCAGATCGGCCCGAAATCCGACTCTGCCAAGGCCAAGGGCGACCCGATCGTCATCGCCGATTGCTCGATCGCAGCGCACATCAAGGCGCAGCTCGGGGAGCCGACGATGGACTTGGCAGCACCGCGCTGAGAGTCCCCGTCTGTGCGTACTCGATGCGCTCGATCCAGCGCTCCGCTTCGGCGCGTGCAGCGCGACTCGTCCAGGCTTGTTCTCTCCAGGCCTCGGCCGACTCGTCGTAGCGACCGAGCGCGAAGTACGTGATCCCCAGCATGCGGCTCAGCTCGCGCTCGAGACGCACGCTCGGCAGGCCGAGTCGTTCGGCATCTTGGAGAAGGGGAAGCGCGAGGGCGTAGCGGCTCTGCCCCATGAGCTGCCGCGCCTCGAGGTACTGCCCGAGGCCGTCGTCCCGAATCGCCGCAAGCGCATGTGCAAGATGGACCACCACTGCGCTCGGCGAACTGTCGAGGAGCATCTGGTAGATCAGGCTGCGCTCGTCGTCACGGGCCCCGAGCGCGAGCTTCTTCACTTCGGCCTGACGGGTCGCGCCGTCGGTGCGGGGAATGGCGAGAAGCTCATCGTAGAGCTTCGCGGCCTCGTCCAACCTGCCGAGCGACCAGCTCGCGTCGGCATACGCCTCGAGCGCAGCAGCGACAATGGGCTTTGGCGCCGCCATGGCGTCCCGGAGCGCCTCGAGTGTGGCCAGCGCTTCGGCGTTCTGCCCGCTGCGCGCAAGCGCGCCCACGAGCGCGGCTTGGGCCTCGGCTTCGCTTTCGTTGATGTCGAGGATCGCCCGGCAGGTCTCGATCGTGCGCAGGTCATCGCGGGCCGCGGTGTCTCCGCCGAGGTGTGCCCGGAGCTTCGCGAGCTCATGCGGGCAGACCGACGAGAAGATGCTAGGCATCGCGAGCTCGACCTCGGCCACGCCTCGCTCGTGCGCCGTGACCGGGACATCTTCGAGGTAGGCTCGCCACTCGGCGTCCAGTGCATCGAGGTCTTCGATTCGACCGTGCCGGTACGCATCGAGGAACGCGTCCATTCCGCGTGTCGCAATCAAGAGACGGATGATCGATCCGGCCGCCATGTACGCGCGCCGCGCCGGGAGGGCGCTAAACTGAAGGCTCATGATCGTGCGCGCAGCGGGGAGCTCGTTCCGGTCCATCAAGATCTTCGACCATTGATCGGGGTCGAGCTCGTCGCGAACGTCCCGGGCGAGCGCAACCGCCGCACCTTCGACGATCCCGGGATTTGGTATCAGTCCGCCGAACATCGATGCGACTCGGAAAGGCCCGCGTCCCGCCTCTGCGAGGACCGCATGCACGATCTCGTGTCCGAGCACCGGATGCGGCCAGCCAGACATCTGAAGATAGACCTCGCGGCGCCAAGGCTTCGCGATCAGTGTCCGCCCCACGCCGATCAAGTCCTTCTTTTCGTCTGGATTGCGAAAGAAGTACGCTGTCACGGGCTCGTTCGACGAAGCGCCAATCAGTGCACGAGTGCGCGCCACATGGAAATCACAGTCTTCGAGTGATCGATTTGCGTCCTCGGGCGAGGTCTCCCGCGGCATGTGCACGATGCAATGCCGACCTTGTTCGGTCTTGCCGAGTCGCTCGGTGAGGTACTCCTCGCTCACCCAGTGCCCCAGCGCGTCGCCGTGCCAATACGATGCGACGACGATGCCGAGCGCAGCCAGCGCCACGAGAACCGTACCGAGCTGCCTTCGTCCTCTTTGGCGAAACTCGAGCATTCCCGCGGCGGGGTCCCAGAGCGCATCGAAGAGCAAAGCCAGAGCGAGCAGGGCGAGGACGATCGTCGCTCTGTAGGTCAAGTAGCGGGTGGGGATCTGGACCAAGTCGTCGTAGATCGCGCCGGGGAAGTAACCCGCAAACGCTCCGAACACGTACACCGTCGGAGTCGAGTAAAACGCCCAGAGGCCGAGGAGCGCTGCGCTGACCGGCACGGAGGCTGCAAGCCAGGGAGAGAGCCGCGGCCGATCGACATAGCCCGCAACCCAAACGCCTGCGCAGCCTGCGAGCGCTGTGCCGATCGCGGGACCGAGGATCATGAAGGCCAGGCCTTCGCCTGGCGCGCATTGCCGGATCCGAAGCGAGCTCAGCCCGAGCAAGACCATGGGGATGGCCCAGATGAAGAGTCCCGCGCCGATGCTGCGGAGCATCAGATCGATGCCGCGTGTCGTTCGGTTTCGATCCGTGTAGCTTGCGGCGTTGGCGGCCACCCAGGGTGGAAGCAGCAGTCCGAGTACCAAAGCGCTCTCGACCCCGTGCACGGCGAGCAGGGGAATGAAGGCGAGTACGATGCCGAGGACAGCGGCGAAGGTTGCGCTCGAGCGAAAGGTGATGAGGCGGAACACGGCTTATTCGGCGGCCGCGGGCGCCCCGGTCGGTTCGATGGCGGTTACGAGGCTCATGACCTCGTCGACTCGGGACACCAGACAGATTTCGAGATCCTCGCGAACCTCATCGGGCACTTCCTCGAGGTCCGGCTCGTTTCGCTTCGGCAGGAGGATGCGGGTAACCCCTGCACGGTGCGCCGCAAGGCACTTCTCCTTGATGCCGCCGACCTGGAGGATGTTTCCGCGCAGTGTGATTTCTCCGCTCATCGCAACGTCCGGCCTGATCTTCACCCGCGTGAGCGCGGATGCGAGCGCCACGAACAAGGGAATACCTGCAGCGGCGCCGTCTTTCGGAACGCCGCCTCCGGGCAGGTGCACGTGAACGTCGGTGTGGCTCACGAAGTCGTCGGAGAGCCCCAGGTCTCCGGCGCGCGCTCGCACGAAGGTGAACGCGGCCGCAGCCGATTCCTTCAATACATCTCCCATGTTGCCGGTGAGGTGGAGTTTGCCCGTGCCCGGCATCTGGGACGCTTCGACGAAGAGCAGGTCGCCGCCGGCCGGGGTCCAGGCAAGGCCTGTCGCTACGCCTGCTCGCGCGCTGCGCTCAGTCTCTTGCCGCCGCGTCTTGGCCGCCCCGAGCACGGACTCTATGAAGGGCGGGTCGGCCATGATCGAAAGGTCTTCTCCGGCGGCGAGCCGTACCGCAATTGCTCTGCAGACTGCAGCGGCTTGTTGCTCGAGCTTTCGAACCCCCGCCTCGTGCGTGTACGACTCGATCAGCATGTCGATCGCTTCGTCCGAAAAGTCGAGCCGCTCGGGCGAGAGCCCGTGCTCGCTGAGCTGTCTTGGAATCAGGAAATCACGCGCTATGGAGCGCTTCTCGCGCGGCGTGTACCCAGGCAGCTCGATCACCTCCATGCGGTCCAGCAGTGCGCTGGGGATCGTGCTCTTCTGATTCGCAGTGGCGATGAACATCACCTTGCTGAGGTCAAACGGCGCGTCGATGTAATGGTCGGTGAATTGGTGATTCTGCTCGGGGTCGAGCACCTCGAGTAGGGCGCTCGACGGATCGCCGCGCTGGTCTCGGCCGAGCTTGTCGATTTCATCGAGGACCATCACTGGGTTTCGCGTGCCGGCCTTTTTGAGCCCAGATATGATGCGTCCCGGAAACGCACCGACGTAGGTCCGGCGATGCCCACGCACTTCGGCTTCGTCGGACACACCGCCGAGGGAGACGCGGACGAACGCCCGGCCCGAGGCACGGGCGATCGAGCGACCGAGCGAGGTCTTTCCTACGCCGGGGGGACCGACGAAGCAGAGAATGGGAGCGCGGCCATCACGCCGAAGCTTGCGGATGGCGATGTACTCGACGATTCGGCGCTTGGGCTTTTCGAGTCCGTAGTGGTCCTCGTCGAGCACCTGTCGCGCTTGAGCAACGTCGAGCCGATCCGGGGTCTTCTTCTTCCAAGGGAGGTCCGCGAGCCACTCGACGTAGGTCCGGGCGACTTGGTATTCGCTGCTCGCCGTGTTCATGTTGCCCATTCGGCGAAGCTCGCGCTTTGCCGCAGCTGCGGGCTCTTTCGGAAGCCGGCCAAGCGCGATTCGCTCACGAAGGTTCTCGATTTCATCCTCATCGACGTCGGTTTCGCCCAACTCACGGCGGATGGCCTTCACCTGTTGGCGGAGGAGGTACTCGCGCTGCGAGCTCGACATCTCTTCTTCGACCATGGTCGAGATCTCTTCCTTGACCCGAAGGACCTCGTTTTGGCGATTGACCTGGGCGAGGACCAAGCGGACACGCTCGCGAATGTCGAGCGTTTCGAGAACCTTCTGCTTGGCGTCGTTCGGCAGGGGGAGATTCGACTCGATGAGATCGGCGAGCGCGCCGGGCTCGCGAACGTTGTCGAGAATATGGAGAGATTCACGGGAAGCGGTTGGAAGCTCGTGGAGCAACTGGCGCGCCGACTCTCTGAGATGAGCCGCGAGCGCCTCGATTTCCACGTCTACCGCCGGGACTTCATGGTAGCGGTGAACGCGCGCGCGCATGGTCGGGTGCCTGCCGAGCGGCTCTTCGATGCGCATCCGGCTCACGCCCTGAAGCACCACGCTGTACTGCCCCGAGTTCAGGCGAATGACCTTGAGGACGCGGGCGATCGTCCCCGTATGGTAGACCTGGTCGAAGGTCGGGTCTTCGACCTCGGGCTTTAGCTGCGAAACCACCCCGATCGCGGGCCTCTCGCGCCCGCAGGCCTCTTCGATGAGCCGGACCGATCGAGGCCGCCCGACATTGACCGGCACGACGGTCGCCGGGAAGAGCACCGAATTGCGCAGGGGCAAAATGGGCAGGATCGGCTCGGCACCTGCAGGAAAGATCGAATCGGTCATTGGTTTTGCCAACGATATTCGAGATCTAGCCTACCAGCAATGCGCCAGCGCAATCCACTGGCGCAGGTCGCGGTCGGCTGGTATCAACCCGGCGCCCGTGATGCTGGGACGGAGATCGAGTTGGGGAGCTGGACTGCTGGGACTGACCGCGATTGGCGGCTGTCACGGCGGGATTGCGTTCAACGCCCTCGTCTTGCTGGTCAGCGTCGGCATCTTCGTAGGCACGATTTTGTTCGAACGGTCCCCTTAATTGTGTCTTTTCCGGAGTTCCGCAGTCTGAGTGACTTCACCCTGGCCGACCTCGAGGGTATCCGCGTGCTTTTGCGCGGAGGCTCGGTGGTCGACTGGCACCGGCTCAATTTCGCGAGCGACGAGGAGGCCGAGGCATTCGTCCGGGCCCAGGAGATCGATCCCGATGACGAGGGCGATGCGGCACGCGTCACGGAGGTCAAGGAGGCTGCGATCGACTACCTCCGCCGCCACTACGATTTCCCGGTGCCGCAACCGGTTGCCAAGAAAGACTTGGTGGGCCTGCTGATGCTGGCTTCCTCGAAGGGTCACCGGCAGATTTGCGCCTGCGCGATTCTGAAGGTGATGCACATCATTCACCACCTCGAAGCCCGCGAGCTTCTTTTCGTTTTGCGTACGGCGGACGAGGAGGTCTTTCAATGGGTGGAGCAGAAGGTCTACCGGGTCATGGCCGCGGCGCTGGCCAACGACTTTCCGATTCTGGAGTTCATCGGTGGCCGCAAGCACAAGGACTCGCTCTACACCAAGCTTCTTTCGAAGCCCGACGTGAGCGCGTCGCAGATTTACGACAAGGTGCGATTTCGCATCGTGACCCGCACGGACCGGGACATCTTTTCGGTGCTCAACTACGTGCAGCGGAGCATCGTTCCCTTCAATTTCGTCATCCCGGGCCAGTCGACCAATACCTTGGTTCGGTTCCACGAGTACTGCCGCTCGGAGCCGGCGCTCATGAAGCTCGTGCCAAGCCTGCAGCTACCGCTGGATCTGGAGGACGAGCTTTCTCCAATCGACAATCGCTTCACGGCCCCGAGCTACCGCATCGTGCACTTCGTCGCGGACGTGCCGGTGCGGGTGCCGGAAAAGGTGCTTGCGGCGGCGCCGTCCGCCGCGGCCTCGCATGGGCACGTCATCTTCGTACAGACCGAGTTCCAGGTGATCGACCGTTCGACCGATGAGAGCAACGAGCAGGGCGACGCGAGCCACCAGGCGTACAAGGAGCGACAGAAGCTGGCCGTCATGCGCAGGCTCAAGGTCGGGCGCTTCAGCAAGCCCTGAGGCGCGGTTCGAGTCCCGGACAAACCGTTCGCGGCCATGCATCGATTCGAGGTCGGCCGCGTGTTCGCAGGCGCAGCAGAAAAGACAAAGGGCGAATGCCTCTCGGCATCCGCCCTTCGTCGTGT
Source organism: Polyangiales bacterium (assembly GCA_035686645.1). Lineage (GTDB taxonomy): Bacteria > Myxococcota_A > Polyangia > Polyangiales > Houyiibacteriaceae > SG8-38. The sequence goes on along the minus strand of DASRZF010000199.1, from coordinate 5,010 downwards.
CTAGACGATTTCGGCCTACGTGGGCCGAGGAATCGTTACATCGCCGCGGTTACGGAAAACGTAACCGGACCGGAGCCTTCCACGGGCTCAACTGGGCCACAATCGCCTGCGCCAGCTTCGAGCGTGATCTCACCCCCGGGGACGAGATCGCCAAGGCCATCGATCAGGGCTGACATCGCGGTCACCGAAAGCTCGATCTCGGTTGCAGCCGCGTCCGGCGTGACCGCAGTCGTGACCTCGTCTGAGTCGAAGTCAGCGACGGGCGCAAACGGCAGGCCCTCTGCGGTGTGCTCGATCGCTGTCGGTGTACCACCCACGCCAGATATCGTGGCGCTGATGTCAGCGACCATCGCGCCCGGCGCGAGGCCCGGAAGAAGACCGATGACGTCCGGAGCAACGGTGAAGTTGAGCAACGTTACCAGATCCGAGGGTTCACCCTCTGTGAAACCAGGATCTTCCGCGTTGATCGTAATGGTCACTGGGAGCGGAATGGGGATGGTCTGCAGTGTGCAGCTGAAGGCGTACGCGCCAGCCGGCACTTGAACTCCGCCAGTGCCGCCAGTGCCGCCGCCAGTGCCGCCAGTGCCGCCGCCAGTGCCGCCGTCACCGCTCGCGTCGTCGCTGCAGCCGAAGGCCATGAGTGCACCGCCAAGCAGTGCGATTAAAGCTAGTTTGCTGATGTTCATTCGTTCTTCTCCTTAAGGTCCGGGATAGTCCGGATCCACGTCGCCCCTTTTGAGTGCGCGTGCTTACCACGACTTCCCCCGGATCTCCAACCAAGTGAATCAAAGTAAGAGAACAGATTATCAGATGCCAGGGCCTTCCGCCTGCCATCAAATCGAACCGTCCCGGCCCGACGGCGGTGTTCCCGCGCTACTTGCCTTTTTTCACAATGATTTCGCGGTTCGCCTGGTTGCCCGAGGCATCGAACGCCCGGATCGCAATGATATGAGAACCGTCCGATAATTCGCTGAGCTGGACATCGAAGCGCTCACTCGGGCTGTCGAGCAGGGAGTCCACGGGGTAGAGATCGCGCCAGATCCCTGCGTCCACCGAGAGCTGAATGCGCGCGATCGGGCCGAGCGTATCGGTCACGCGGCCGACGACGCGTCCTTTGCGGACCTTGAGCTCTTCGATCCGTGGCGGGTGATTGTCGATTGCGATCGGTTCCGAGATTGCGCTCGAGCGGAGTGTCAGGGCCTCTGGGTTCGAGCCTTCGTCCGAGGCCTCGACGCGCACGACGTAGTAGCCGTCGGGGATGCTGTCGGTGTCCCAGACATAGTTGACCTCGCTGAGCACCGTGTCTTCACCGAACATCTCGCGCCAAGTCGGCTGACCTTCTTCCCGGTAGGTGACGCGATAGCGCAAGGTATCCCGGTCGGGGTTGTCCACCTGCCATGCGAGGGTGAGCATCGTCGTCGGCGGGAGTGGTTGGCTCGGCGTTTCTCCGCGTTTGAGCGGCGGTCGCTTGCCCTGCACGTTCGAGACGCGTGCGCGCTGGTTCTGAGGCAGATAGAAGAGCTCCACGGCGCGAACGACCGCGTCGTCGTCCTTGGGGAGCTTTGCGCGCACTTGAATGAAGCGGCCGGGCGGACTGGCGATCCGGCTCGGCTGCTTGAGGTCCTTCGACCAAGGGCTCCACGTCTCGCCTGGCGATTGCGTATTCCCCGAGCGTGTTTGGAAAACTACGCGCCCCTGACCTCGCCATGTGAGCCGGCCCCAGCTCGAGTTGAAGCGTGCGTCGAGTGGTTTGCTGGTCCAGACCGCGTCCTGGCGCTTCCCGGACTCCAGCCGATAGATGGCGGCGGCGTCGCCGGTGACGAACGAAGGGTTCTTCCCGCGAAGGTCGAGCGCCAGGATTTGGCGTTCTTCGACGTCGACCCAAATCGAGTAGCTCGCGTCGGGTTCGATTCGAAGGATGCGTCCCTCGTGGCCGCCACCTGCGTAGATCGCGCCGTCCGTCCCCCACTGGACCGAGGTGAAGTGGGTGTCCTTGCGACCGACGAGCATTTCGGAGCGCCCATCGGCCCCGACGCGCCAGACCTCTCCGGTTCCGGGGCGGGGACGGGTCGCGGGCGGGGCGACGCTCGGAGTCGTCGCTGCGGGAGTCGGCTTGAACTGCGTTCCTGGCCCTGTCTTGAACTCGTTTGCGGCGACCGCGAGCTGCCCCTCGTAGAAATCGAGGGCGGTCACCTCGTTCCCCGGGAAGTCGTGCACGACCGAGACCTCGTTCTTGAGAGAGATCGCGAGCACCAGGGCCGAATCGCTCGTACCAGCGAAGATCGTCCCTTTTCCGTCGCCGGCGAGCGCCATGATGTGGGAGGCCTCGGCCTTGTGGATTTCCTGAGCCCGCCCGATCGGGTCGATGGCGAACACCTTGCCTTCCGGTCCTGTCCCAGCGATCAAGCGTCCGCGCTTTTTGTCGTAGTGCAGCGCCCAGATGTGCTTTGCGCCTTCGGGGACTGAAAAGCGCTTCGTCGCTCCGGACTTGGGATCGATCCGGTAGATGCGGCCGTTCGGGAGCGTCCCCGCATAGAGCGCACCGTCCGCCCCGAATGCCAGCGATGCGACGAGGAGCTCGCCGGTTTCTGCGAACGGCTTCGCGCTCTTTCCGTCGAACTTGTAGACGACGCCGTTGGTGCCGGTTCCGATGAATGTCGTTCCTCCGCGCTCCGCCATGCTGTAGGCGAGAGGCACGTTTTCGAGCTCCGTACGCCGAACCGCGGCGCCGGCACGCACGGAACCGTCGGAGTGGACCGCGGCGCCCTCGAGCTCGCCTTCGAAGAAAGCGTCCGCGCTGTCGAGCACGAAGCTTTCTGTCGTTACTGCGGCCACGGTCGCGCTCGTCGCGAGCAGGAGGCCGGCGAGGGCGATTTGGAGGGTCGTTTTTCGAATGGTCATCGTTTTCCTAGTTGCCGAGAAGCTGGTCCTGCGGGACCTCGCGGACGCGAAGCGTGAGGCGCGCGCCACCGATCACCACCTGCTGCAGCTCGATCTCAGTTCGGGACTGCGTGATGAAAGGCCTGCTGTCCTCCGAGCTACTGACGAGCTGAAGTGAATTCAGTGCGGACTCTGGGAGCGAATCGACCACGTGGCCGCGAAATCGCAGGCCCCGGGTGGGCATCTCGAGCGCCACTACGAGGGACGTTGCGGGATAACGCCGCTGGGTTTGCTCGATCAGGTCCTCGAACGAGCCCGGAATCGGCTGCTCGATCGCGATCTGATTGCCCGCGGCCACCGTCACGCGAACCGTCCGTCCGGCGGCGGCCTCCGGTATATGGACCTTCACCGCCCGGAGCGTATCAGGCTGGTCCACGCGCTTGAGCCGGACGTAAATCGTGGTCTCCTCGCCAGGGTCCACTTCGTCGTAGGCGACCGAAGCCTCGGAGATTTGAAACACTTCACGGCTCGCTTCCAGGTCGAGCTCGAGGTCGACGGAGGTCGGGCGGCTGCTCTCGAACGGGTTGGCGAAAGCGGCTTCCATCAGCGCGAACATGCGCAGCTGCGAGAACACGGCAGGGCTCGCTGCCCCCATCGGGGAGAATCCCTGCTCTTCGAGCGAGACTACGCCGTGACCTTCGATGCCGACCTTGCTCCTGGCCCGGAAGATGACATCGGTGACATCGCCGGCCGTCGACTTGACCGCGTTCGCGATCACTCCGAAGACGATCGAAGGCGTCAACATGCGGTGACTCGCTACCTCGACGTTCCATTCCGTCCTCGGCGCACCCTCGATGCCATTGATCTTGACACGAACCGGAATGCGCGCGGCTTGAATGTCGGGGTCGACTACGATCGCCGCCTGTCGGTCCTGCACGAGGGCACCCAGAGGGCGGCCCGACTCGGCGATCTTGAACGAGCGGAGCTCGCTCACCAGCACGTGAAGGATGCGCGCGGTCGCCGTCGGAAGCCCCGTGGCGCCCGCGTCCATCATCGGGTGACCAAACGCCAGTGTTCGAGCTCCCTTGCCCACGTACGTGACGGTGCCGACCCCCGTGATGGCGATGTCGCCGCGCGCGAGCTCGACCGCGATTGCGCCGCCCGGCTCGAAGCCCGCTGGCCCGGTGTCCGAGCCTCCGCCCGTGCTCGATTGCGCGGCCACGAAGCCCAAGGGCTCGAGCTCCTTTGCGAGCATCTGGGCGACGGAGTCGTTCAAACCGCCAAGCATGATCGGGGTGGCGCTGCGATGAAGCCCCAAGGGCACTTCCGTAGCGGCCTTCTTGCTCTGCAGTGCGCGAAGCGTCGACAGCGCGTCGACTCGATGCTCGCCCCGGTACGGGGGCAAGCCAGCGAGACGCTCCTTCGAGGGCGGTCGGTGGGTCGATTCGGCGCGTGGCAGCGAAGGAAGCGGCCTCGCGCCAGGAAACATGTCGAGGTTCACGGGTCGCCGGAGCTCCGCGAGCATGTTCGCGATGGGCGTGACGCCGACCACCGGGTCCACTCCGTAGCTCCAGCCGTAGGCGTAGGCGCCAGCGAGGCGTCCATCGAGGTAGATCGGGCTTCCGCTCATGCCTGCGACGCCCCGCGCCCGGTCGAGCAGGGGATGGGGCGTGCGGATCAGGATCAAGTCCTGATCAGGGCGGAAGTTGTGGAGGACATCGATGACTTCGACGTCGAAGCGCTCGGGAGCCGTGCCGCGAAATACCGAGAGACCATAGCCCTTCATTCCTGGGCGAATCTCGTCGACGTGAATGAAGCCCGGTGTCGACTGGGCAATGGCGGCGCCCAAGAGCGACGCGCTCACTACGAAACACAAGCAGGAGAGCAGCCGCTTCACGCTGAAGAAGCCTAGCAGGCCTACTCCGCGGGGGCCGGTGTAAGTTGGAGCGACTCGATCAGCGCTCGCAGCGCCTCGAATCGAAAAGGCCTGGGCAGGTAAGCGCTCACGTCGGTGGACCGCTCCTTGGAGACCGGCTCTCGGGCCGCTTCACCCATGAGAATGACGACGAGGTCGGGATTGTGCGCCCGGAGCTGTCGCGCAACTTCGACTCCGTCGTTTCCGGGCAACTG